>NZ_JBOJLN010000008.1:0-126453 GCF_050750165.1 Pseudidiomarina sp. WS423
GGCCCAAATGGCCCGTTTTTATTAGCTATAACAAGGTGATTATTTCACCCCAAGCTCACGCAATAGTTCATCTGCGCCGTCTACTTTTTCCATTTGCCAAAGCATAAAGCGAGAATCTACTTGAATAGAGCGAGTATTATCTAGATTGAAATCCCAATCAGAAATAATCGAATCAAGCGTTCCATCAAAGGCGAGACCAACTAATTCTGCTTTATCGTTTAATACCGCAGAGCCTGAGTTACCGCCAGTAATATCAAGGGTTGCTAGGTAATTCACCGGTACCGAGTCTAAGCTCTTAACATAGTAATCACCGTAGTCTTTTGCCTTGATCTTGTCTAATTGCGCTTGTGGCGCATTAAACTCGCCCTCACCGGTAGCTTTATCGGTAATCCCACGTAAGGTAGTGAAGGCAGTCCACGCAGTACCATCATGAGTTCCATGGTCACGTCCTGTCACATTACCGTAGGTGACCCGCAAGGTGCTGTTCGCATCTGGATAAACAGCTTTACCTTGCGCCTTCATAAAGGCGATTTTTGCTTTCATGTAGTTTGCGTAAGCTTGCTGAACCTTACCTGCGTGCTCTTCAGCTTCTGCTTCTTGCTCACGGTCATAATCCCACATAGCTACAGCCGCTTTAATGAAAGGATCAGAGCTCTGCGCAAACTGCTCAGGACTTTGCTCTAACAAGGCAGCCCGAGCCTTACCATCAGTAAATAAGGTACTGGCATACCAGCTGTCGATTAAGGCATGCAAATCGTTGGTGCTCATATTATCAGTAATGCCCATAGCGGCATCAAACTGAGCATCGCGCTCGGTCTTAGGTAGCGCAACGTAACGCGCTAAAAAGTGCTTATCTAAGGCTTTTTCAACGCTCACATCAAAACTACGATCTAAGCCTGCAACGAAGGCTCGGTAGCGTGGTAAATCACGCTCTTGGAATCCGGCTTTACGTTCCGCATTAGGCTTGGTTTGCTCGTTACTCAAACGATACAGAGCTTTGGCCATACCCAATAAACGTGGTGTAGCCACATCTAACGTATAACTCTTGCGACCTTCGTCCTGGGCCTTTTTCAAAAGAGCTTCAATGGCCTCTAAATCAGCGGCATAAGCAGCACGATTCTTCTTATTGCTATTAACCCACTCTTTTAACGCTGTATGCTCAGCTTGCTTGCGCTCTAATAAATCGCTTTCTGCATAGCTATCGAGCATGCCTTGACGGTTCTTCATGTAGTTATTCAAACCCGCCACACGGCTTGCGTATTTCAGTTCAGCATCTTTGTTGTCCGCAGTTTGCTCAGCAATGATGTCTAACGTTTCTTTAAAGCGACTAACCGTATTCGGGTAGCTCCATTCAAAGGTATCTAGCACTTCAGATGGCAGACGATGACGGTTAGTGCGGCCTGGATAGCCTAATGCCATCACGAAGTCGCCTTCTTGCAGTGGCTTTTTAGCTAACTTGATATGAAATTCTGGCTGATAAGGCACATTATCTTCTGAATATTCAGCTGATTTACCTTCAGGGCTTACATAAGCACGATAGAAGCTGTAATCACCGGTGTGACGCGGCCACATCCAGTTATCAGTATCGCCACCAAATTTGCCCACCCCTTCGGCTGGAGCATGAACTAAGCGTACATCTTTAATTTCTAATTGCTTAATGAGATAAAACTCTAAACCACCGTAGTAAGAAGCGACCGTACAGCGGTGTCCTTCGTCAGCTTCACAGGCTGCTACTAAAGCTTTTTGGTTGGCCTCAATGGCATTAATACGAGCTTGACCAGTAAGCTTAGCCGTAGCTTTATCAATGATTTTATCGGTGACATTGTCAACGGCTTTGGTCACATAAATACGGCTACCAGGAGCTGCCGCTACTTCGTCGCTAAGAGCTTTAGCTAAGAAACCATTAGCCAGCAGATCGTTTTCTGGAGTTGAGTTGTAAGCAATGCTGTTATAAACACAGTGGTGGTTAGTCGCCACTAACCCTTGCGGGCTCACAAAAGATGCTGAACAACCGCCCAAACTTACGATAGCTCCCATCGGGAACTCAGTCAGCTGAGTGAGCTCTTTCGGGTTTAGCTTTAAGCCAGCTGCTTTTAACTGCTTAGCGATGTCAGGTAGTTGTTGCGGCATCCACATGCCTTCGTCAGCTAGCGCCGGGGCACTTAACAATGCTAACGCAATAAGTGTTTTTTTCATGATATTGCTGCCATGTCTCTTGGTCTGTTGAAGTTGATACTTAATAAATACGCCAGCTTGGCCTACCGATTAAATATGCAGTTAGTTAAGTCTTCTTAAATAGAGCTAAATTATCAGCTATTGGTTTCCTAATCATTCGCTGCTAGCGCGTTAAAGTCAATTCTGAAATGTAAGCAAGATTGTCGCAGCAGCCTTAATATCGACTCAGTCACAGGTTTATATCAAGGTGATTGACGATTGCCTGTATTTAATCAATACTTAGGACATGTTCAAATCAAACTTTCGCATTATGAGCACCACGCTCACCTTTCCTAAGTTGGCCGGACGCAAGCAGCGCCCGGCACGAACTCGACTGTCCTTTTCGTAATACATTCGCAAAATAGTTTCATAGCTTAGTTATTTAACCCTTTCGTAGTTGATTAATACAAACATAGACACTGTTACATCTTAACTTGTTAGCTTCTAACAAGATTTTTTAAGCTGTCAGTTGGAGTAGATCATGCAAAACAAACCAGACATTATTTTAAGTGCGGCCGATGTCGCCACCATTGAACGGTATATTGAAAAAATGCCACACGCCAACGAGCAAGTGTTAGCGCTAGAAAACGAGTTAGCTCGCGCTAAAGTGGTGAAGCATCAAGATTTGCCTAGCGATGTCATCGCCATGGGTTCGCGCGTTACTTTTAGAATTGCAGAGTTGAACAAAGAATTTGCCAAAACGCTGTGTTATCCAGAGCAGCTAGCCAATCATGAGGATGGAATTTCGATTTTCGCCCCCGTTGGCAGTGCACTGATAGGTTTGCGCGTGGGCCAAAGTATTGATTGGCCGCTCAATGGGAGCGTACGTCATGTGGAGATCATTGCGGTCAGCCCTGCCCCTGTTGCTGCTTAACAAGCTACTGTAAACCCAAATATAAAAGGCGCCTGAGTTATCCTCAGGCGCCTTTTTAAGTTGTCGTTAACTGAATCCGTGGGAGCGCTTAGGCGCGGCGACGGAAACCTGCCATTAACAGGGCAACTAAACCAAACCACAGTGGGAACGAGCTGCTAGTAGTAGCATGATCGATGTTCACATGCTCTTCTTCTGGCGTTTCCGCACCTGGATCTTCTATGTCTGGGTCAGTACCGCCATCGTCATCTGGGTTAGACTCAACCGTGGTAAAGGCAACGATAACTGGATCGTGGTCAGAGCTACGATACGGGTCTTCGTTATAGTATTGAGTATCTAATGGGATATCTTTGTACTCAAGGTTGTAGTCGAATACCTTAGGTTCGTCAACATTGATGTGCCAAGCTTGAGCTGCAACAACTTTCGCAGTCATAGCTTCTGAACCGAACGCGTGCTCTAGACTACCTGACTCATCACGATACCAGTAAGTATAAGTAGCTTGACCTTCTTCTGCAAAGGCTGCCTTCAGGTTAGTAAAGCCACCTTCAACCATTGCAGTGATTGGGTCTTCCATGGTGTAAGCATTCATGTCGCCCATCACGATAACGTCTTCGTCAGTACGTCCAGTTGGGTGACCTGCTAACCACTCTTGTAACTTCTCTACTGCCGCTACGCGAGTCGCATTCCAGCAACCTTGGCCATCGCCAGTGTCTTTGTCACCATCAGCAGCGCTGCTGCTACAGCTTCCTTTAGAGCGTAAGTGCGCTACTACGAAAGTAAATTCATCTTCGTTCACTAAGTCTTTAAAGGTTTGTGCTACTGGAGGACGGCTACCGTAATCAAACGGTACCTGGGTGGTGAATACGCCAGTACCGGTTTCAGCAACACGGTCTGTACGGTAAATAATAGCGTTAGTAATAGCATCGCCACCGATAATACCTGAGCCGCCAACGTTAACGAAGGCCCACTCAGAGTCACCAGCGTCGTTAAGTGCTGCAACTAACTGCACCAACATGCTGTTTTCACCATTACCGTCATTTTCTAACTCAATTAAACCAACCACATCGGCTTGTAAGCCCAGGATGGCAGCAACTGCTTTAGGTAATTGACGATCGTATTCAAGAATATTGTTCGCGCCACGCTCGGTCGGGAAGCCACCGCCTTGGCCGTCACCGTTAAACAAGTTCAACAGGTTGAAGACAGCCACGCGCACGTCACCCATTTCTGCTGCTGCCGGAGCAGTAGTACGTGGGTTGACATCAACAAATTGTAAATCTTGAGTTGGTAACAAACGATACTCGTCAAACGAGTAGTGCATGATACCTTGTGGATTGGTGATTTCTGTACCTAAACGCAAGGTGTTATCGGCACTTAAACCGCCTGGAGGGAAAGGCACGTCGGTAGCATTAGTTACGCTGCGAGCGTCATCAATGCGGAACACACGCGCAGCTTTGGCAGCAGCGACCGCTTTAGCTGGTTCACCAGGTGCGGCAATTTCAGTAGGTGTCATAAGGCGCTCATCGGCCACTTTAAATTCACCGTACTGGCCTAATTGGTCGGTACCAGTCACTACTACTGGGTGTTGCACTTGTACCAACATACCTTCAAAACGCTCAAACTCGTCGCGTGAAGTAAGTGGCAGTTCTAATGCAGCTGGAGTCACATCTTGGCCTTCAGCACAAACAACCATGTTGCTGATGTTTGATAATTGAGTGCCATTAAAGTATTCAGCTACTTCACCTTGTATCCGTACTAATTGACCCGCAACTGGAGCATAAGTATCGGTTGGTGAATAAACGAAAATACCTTCTGAGCTGTTTGGATCATCGTCTTGATGAGCATCTTCTTCTTGCAAGAAGAAACCGTTTAACGGACGCTCGCCTGACTTATAAACACCAGTCACAACCGCTTCTACGATAACAATTTGGCCCACTAAAGGTGAGGCACCAGTAGCTTCAGATAAAGCGTTGCCTTGAATAGCTGAAATACGGTGGGCGCTGTCGCCACACACACCAAACTCAGTTGGTTCTGGCTCTGGCTCCGGCTCTGGCTCTGGATCGCTACCAGCATAACCAGCATGCGAACCTAAACCGTCAAAAGTATCCTGAGCAAAGGCATCCCATTCGACCGCTGGGTCAAAGGCATCTTCAAAGTTGCTATCACCAGTCATCACCGCATCTTTACGGCGCAAGGTCATATTTACTGTACTAACGTCACCGCTTTCCCACGCTGTGCCTGGGTCTTCACCTAATTTGCCGAAGCTATCAACAATCACGTCGCCTTTAACCAACGCCCAACCGTCATCACCGTTGTGGTTAATGTCTGTGGTTTCGATATCAGCATAACCTTTCAAGGTAGCGTTGGCTGATGAATGTACTAAAACGTAAGTTGATTTAGCTGCGAGAGTGCCGCTTAACGCGATGTTTGCTGGGCTGGTGCCACCATTAGAAAAACGCTGTAAAGCATACTGACTTAAGTCAACGGTAGCATCTGTGGTGTTAAAAAGTTCAATCGCTTTATTGTTCGAAGAACCTTCGATATATTCAGAAATGATAATGTCTGCACTAGCTGCGCTACTGGCCAAAAGCGCCGTAAGTGCAAGAGCAATATTGTGACGTTTCATAGTCTAATCTCTTGTTGTTGTGTAAGCCTAGAGTATAGGGTCTTGTACTATAACCCAGAACGATTAACATTTTAATGACTTTTTGTGACAAACGGGTGACAAGATTGCAGATTAATGACGCTATAAAGTTAAAAAGAGTGTATGACGCGGCTCAGAGCGACGATGGTAAACGAGTGTTAGCTGATCGACTTTGGCCACGGGGCCTTAGCAAAACTAAAGCTCAGATTGATCTTTGGTGTCAGGCAGTTTGCCCCTCAACCAAGCTACGACAGCAATATCATCGCGGTGAATTGAGTTATGCTGAATTCGTACCCGCTTATCAAGCCGAGTTAGCAGAGTTAGATCAACCCTTATTGGAACTCATGCGCATGATTCGGCAAGGGCCTATTACTTTGCTCAGTGCTGTTAAAGACCTGCATCAATCCCACCTGCCGGTGTTGCAACATGAGCTAATTCAGCGTTTACATGCCGAAGATGTAGCAGCTAGCGATGAACCAAGCTCCCCCGTTTGCTACGGTAAGCAATTTGATCATTGGGATTAACAGCCGCAGCGCATCCTGCTAAGCTCAAGCCATTCAAAAAGCTGGCTATGAGCCATTTATGGACTACCCATATAGGTAGGCATCCACACTATTACTGCTGGAGCATGCTGTGACGACTGATTTTATTGAAGTGTATGATAACGCGCTATCTGCTGAGTTTTGCCAAAACTTTATTGACACTTTTGAGCAGAGCCCGCACCTCACGACCGGTCGCACTGGCGGTGGGGTGGATACCAACAAGAAAATCAGTGAAGACCTCTATCTTAACCAGCATCAAGAGTACGCCGCACCACTGGCCACCATCTGTGATGTCACGACTCGTTATGCGCTTGAGTATTTCAAAAAATATCACTTTGCGTTGATTGCGCCGGTAGGTCTCCAAGTTCGCCACCCTAGCACCGGTGAACCGGTTCATCTAACCCACGAAAATTTTAATGAAGTTGCGGCCGGACAAGAGTTGGCCTTTATGCAGTTGCTGTATCGACTAGGCCCAATTCAAGCGCAAAAGTACGCGCAAGGGCGCGGCAATTATAATTACTGGCATTGTGAGGTTTTTCCAGAAAAGAACAGTACCGAAGCGCTGCATCGCAGCTTGTTATTCATGTTTTATTTGAATGATGTAGAACAAGGCGGAAGCACCGATTTTTATTACCAGCAACGCTCTATCCAACCCAAACAAGGGCGGATGGTGATAGCCCCCGGATACTTTACACATACACACCGCGGCACTGTGCCTGTTTCTAATGATAAATACATTCTCACCAGTTGGATTTTATTGAATCAGGGCAACCGTATTTTTCCTTAACGGTTGCCCACAGGCGTGATTAAGTGTTAAGCACTTGACCATCGCTGTCTAACACAGTGACTGCAACATCAATACCACTGCGTACGCTCTGAGTAACCACACAGAAATCTTCAAACTGTTCCAGCACCCGCTCCAGTTTGTCGATACTGGCAGCTGGTTGCCCCAAATGTAGCTCTACCGCTAAGTTAGTGATGCGCCAACGACCATCAACTCGTTCTGGATCGCCACTTACACGCGCCCAAACTTGGCCTGGGTCACCTTTAAACTTGCGAATAGCAAACATTAAACTCGCCGCTAGACAGTTCGCCACAGCAGTGGCTAACAACTGACTTGGACCTGGGCCCTCACCATGCCCAACGGGCTCATGCTCATCCGTGACCATCTGCCCAAACTCACCGAAGTCAATTTCAAACTTGTAGTTCTCGATTAAGTGAAGTTTTATATCAATTGCTGGATTTGCCATGCCGTACTCCTATTTTTCTGCAATAATAGTGCGTCGTAACTAATACCCCTTCGTGCAAGGAGAATGATTCATGAAGAATCCGTTGTATATTCCCTATGCAGGCCCCAACCTGTTAGAAACCCCATTGCTCAACAAGGGGAGTGCTTTTACACGCGACGAGCGTGCCGCCTTTAATCTAACCGGGCTACTGCCGCCACGATACGAAACGATTGAAGAACAAGTAAAGCGTTGTTACCTGCAGTATTCAAGTTTCGATACCGCCATCAACAAACATATTTATTTGCGAGCCATTCAAGATAACAACGAAACTCTTTTCTACCGCTTGCTCACCGATAATCTCGAAGAGATGATGCCGATTATCTACACCCCTACTGTAGGTGATGCGTGTGAACAATTCTCTGATATTTATCGTTCTTCGCGCGGATTATTTATCTCTTACGAAGAACAAGATCAAATGGACGACATTTTACGCAATGCCACCAAACGTAAAGTTAAGGTGATTGTCGTTACCGATGGCGAGCGGATTCTCGGCTTAGGTGACCAAGGCATTGGCGGCATGGGTATTCCCATTGGTAAGTTAAGTTTGTACACCGCCTGTGGTGGTATCAGCCCGGCCTATACCTTGCCGGTTTGTTTAGATGTGGGTACCAATAACGAAAAGCTCCTAAACGATCCTATGTACATGGGCGCTCGGCATAAGCGTATTGACCAAGCTGACTACGACGCTTTCATTGAACGCTTCATGCATGCTCTGAAGCGACGTTGGCCTGAAGCCATGATCCAGTTTGAAGATTTTGCCCAACCCAATGCTATGCCTATTTTGCGTAAGTACCGCAACGAAGTCTGCTGCTTTAACGACGATATTCAGGGTACGGCGGCGGTCACTGTTGGTACTTTGTTGGCGGCCTGTAAAGCTAAAAACGTGCGCCTACGGGATCAAAAAGTGGCCTTTGTAGGTGCGGGTTCTGCCGGGTGTGGTATCGCTGAGCAAATCATTCAGCAAATGGTTGCCGAAGGCCTTACTGATGCCCAAGCGCGCCAGCAAATTTTTATGGTCGACCGGTTTGGCCTATTAACCGAGGGTATGGCAGATTTACGCGATTTTCAGCAAGCCCTAGCGCAGCCGCTTAACCAGTTACAAAACTGGCAACATAGCGGGGATTACGCCTCCTTGTTAGATGTGATGCATTGTGCCCAGCCTGGCATTTTGATTGGCGTATCGGGCCAACCTGGGCTGTTTACTGAGCAGGTGATTCGTGCCATGCAGCAATACACTGAGCAGCCAATTATTTTTCCGCTGTCTAATCCATCCCGACAGATCGAGGCGCATCCAGCCCATGTCATTGAATGGACTGACGGACAAGCTATTATTGCCACCGGTAGCCCGTTCGACCCAGTCACTTATAAAGGCCAGCAGTACCCTATAGCCCAGTGTAATAACAGCTATATTTTCCCGGGGATTGGTCTCGGTGTGTTGGCAGTGAAAGCTCGCATCATTAGTGATGAGATGCTGATGGCCGCTAGTAATACGCTGGCAGCTCATTCACCGAGGGTTACTGGCGAGAGCGATTGCCTGTTACCAGGCTTAACTGCCATTGCCGAATTGAGCAAGGCAATAGCCTTTGCGGTTGCTAAAGTGGCCCAAGCACAAGGCTTAGCCTTAGAGATCAGCGACGAGCAATTGCAGCAGAAGATTGATGCCAATTTCTGGACCCCGCAATACCGTCAATACAAACGTGTAAGTATTTAATGAAGACGCTGGCATCGTTACCATAATCCTTGTATCTTCAAAGGCATCTATTAGCTGGAGAAGATACATGCGACGGCTGGGGCGATGCCTTTTTTTTAGTTTGCTGTGCGGTGTTGGGCTGGGGTGCACAAGCACAGCTGCGCAAGCAGCAGAGCAAGCCAAACAGTTGGAGCAAACAGAACAAGCCGAGCAGACCGAGCAAGCCGACGACCCAGCCTTGGTTGATAAATTTCGCGAAGGTTTGACCTACTCAGTCAACGCCTCTGCGCGTTGGCTAGACTCGTTTTTTACCGATGAAATCAACCCAGCAGATTACAACACCGCCAGTGGTAGCCTGACGCTAACCCCAGAGTGGGATGAATACGATGGCTTTTCGATTGATTCTAGTTTTCGCGCTAAAGTGGTTTTCCCTCATGCCAAACGTCGTTTTTCTGCCATTATCGGACGTGGTGACTTCGATGATTTTATTAACGATACCCAACAAACACGCCCCTCGGTGATTCGGCGTGACCAAGCCGACGAAGAATGGATGCTTGGGCTTGGCTTTGATCCCTATGTTGAAGACCATCACAGCTTATCTTTTGGCGCTGGTATCCGCGGCGGAATTAATCTAGACCCCTACGTAAGAGCACGCTATCGTTACGAAACCATTGCCGATGAAAATACCGAATACCGACTGCAATCCGTTGCTTTTTGGCGCGATAGTGATGGTTTTGGCGTGGCACAAACCGTCACTGTTGATACCGCGCTTACAGACCGATGGTTCAACAAGGTATGGGTACGCGGCACCTTTGCCGAACGCACTGAAGGGGTACGTTGGCATGCGTCAGAAAAAATCTATTACATGTACCATCACGAGCGCGCCATCGGTGCTGAAATTTGGTGGTATGGCGAAACCGGACATCAAGTTCCTCTGCAAGATGTCGGGCTACGCGCCATCCACCGCAGTCGCTACTCACGCGATTGGCTGTATTTTCAAACTTGGGTAGGTGTCCATTGGCCGCGCGAAGTTGTTACCGAAACACGACAGCCACGCTGGCTAGTTGGCTTTGAAATCGAGATGTTATTTGGCAACTAAAACACGACGAGGTTTTTAATGATTTTTCAGCAAGCCATCGTGAGTCCATTGGGGCCGCTTATCATTACCAGCCGTAGAGACTTGAATGAGCGCAACATCAAGGGTGTTGGTGAAGCCATAACCGCTATTGATTTTGTTGCTGAACCCGATGCTTTAGCCGCACCCAGTGCCCTCACCGAACAAGCGGCAAAGCAACTAGAGGCCTATTTTGCCGGACAATTAACCCAGTTTGACCTACCGTTAGCTGCGGCTGGCACTGAGTTTAAGCAACAAGTGTGGCAAGCGCTGTGTACCATTCCCTATGGCACTACCGTCAGCTATCAAACCATCGCAAACAGTATCGCCAAGCCCAAAGCGGTACGAGCTGTCGGCATGGCCAATAGCCGTAACCCCATTGCGATAGTCATTCCATGTCATCGGGTGATAGGTGCCAACGGAACCCTTACGGGTTACGCTGACGGCCTAGATAAAAAAGAAGCTTTATTACGTTTGGAAGGAAGTTGGTAGTGCACGCTAGGAGCGCGGATAGATCTCAACCATTTTTTGCAGCTGCTTGGCTATCTCAACACGCAGCTGTTTAGGCTCCAGCACCTCTGCATAGGGACCACAACTTAAGACCCAACTGATTAACTCTTTTGAAAGAGGTAACTGCGCCGTTAACAAAATTGACTCACCATTTTCTTCGATTTTCTGATTCGGCAACAACGGCTGCGATTTCAGAAAATGTCGTAAACATGGCTGACATTTTAGTTTGACGGTTTGCACCGCAAAATTGCTTTTACCATCAGACGGAATAGACAACAGCGGCAATAAAGGCGCATCTTGCACAATACTCCATCCATACGGTCGTGAGCGTTCATCTGCAACTAGCGGGAAAACTTCTGACAACTCAACTAAATTGCGTTGCACGGTACGAACGCTGACATCAATCCCATGCGTGACGAGCTTATCACATAGCGAACTCACATCTATCTTTTGAGGCTGCCGCGGAATATGCCGCAACAACATCAAATATCGCATCACTCTCTGCACAGACATACTCCTTGTCTCAACTACTTATTGTTTTTTTTTACTTTTGTAGCTTACCGCCAATATGCGTCATATCATGACGCATGCAATCCACCCTGTAAAGATAAAGCAAAAAGTTACTATGCTACATTGTATAGTCAAGCTTAATCCGCTTAACTTATGTGCTAGAATGCCTTTCTGGTTGTTATGGCATTGACCTCAACTTAGCGGAGAATACTTATGCGACATATTCTGATGATGATTTTAGCTGCGGCTAGCTTAGCTCTGTTGGCTCAACCAGCTCATGGACAAAGTAGCGAACAAAGCAAGGAACAAAGCAAACAAACGGCAGAACAGGCACGCGAAGAACTGAAAGCCAAACGCGACGCCCTACGTGAAAAAATGAAAGCCGAAAAAGAAGCTCTAAAAGAGCAACGCACCACCGAGCGTGAAGCGCTGCTCAAAGATAAAGAGAAAAAGAAAGACGATAACGGTAAGAAAAAAGACGATAATGGCCGCTATTAAGCGGCCATTGTTTATTTATCTTTTAACCGCTCTACACCCATAAACTTAAGTGCAATTCGCTCATATACCGGCTCACTAGTACCTCGTTTAACTTTAAACATAAAGTATTTCTCAAAGGCTATTTTGGCTAAATGAACCCATTTACCTAAGCCCGTCCAATTACGATTACGTGGTGGATTTTGCGGTACTGCCAAAAATGCCGCACCGGTATTCCCCATATCTGCCAAGCACAAAGCACTCAGCGTAGGAATTGAGTCCACCTGTTTACCCTCTACTAGCGCACAAATATTATGCACAATAGCGGTCGTCATTGATTCAATCATGAGGCCAGTTTTAGGCGCCCCAACCGGCACTGGTGTGGTTTCAATAGGGGCCAAGGCAACACAGACACCGGCTGCAAAAATATTGTTATACGTAGGAGAACGTTGATATTTGTCAGTGATCACAAAGCCTTTCGGGTTGCAAAGGTCAGGTACTGCAGCAACGGCCTCCGAACCTCTAAAGGGCGGTAAAAACATCGAATGAGCAAACTCAAGCTGCTGGCTTGCTACTACCTCAGCTTTGGTATCGAGTTCATCAAAATGCACTACACCGTCAGTGAGCTTGGTGATCTTGGCGTTGCAAATCCAGCGAATGCCATGCTCACGGAACTTATGCTCCATCAGTCCTTTTGAGTCACCGACACCGCCTAAGCCCATATGCCCAATGTAAGGCTCTGGCGTCACAAAGGTAATTGGCACTTGGTCACGGATTTTGCGTTTACGCAATTCGTATTCCAACGACAACACATACTCGTACGCAGGGCCGAAACAACTGGCTCCAGGCAGAGCTCCGATCACCACTGGGCCTGGATTTGAATAAAGACGCTTAACATCTTCATGCGCTTTCACTGCATGATCCACCGTACAAATAGACTGACTAAAGCCCTCTGGACCACTGCCTTCCACAGCTTCAAATGCCAGCCGCGGACCACTACAAATCACTAAATAATCATAAGCACGATGGCTACCATCACCCAAAGTTAACTGATTATTCGCAGCATCGATAGCAGCTACGCCAGCAGGAGAAAAGGCCACCCCCCGCTTGGTCAGGTACTTAGCAATCGGCATCACCACGTCATCGCGCGTTCGCGTACCCAGCGCTACCCAAGGGTTCGATGGCACAAAGTTAAACTCTGCCCCTTCACCAATCACCTCAATGGTGGTTGCCTCGGGAAGCTTTTCGCGTAACTCAAAAGCAACGGACACCCCACCTAAACCAGCACCTATCACGATCACATTAGCCATCTCGAATCTCCTGCTGCTTTCTTGCTTTTATATTTCGTAATTAACTAAAATATGATTCATGATAGGTCATTAGTTAAACTTTTACGCTCCATTCTGATAAGTATTTTTAGATCTCGGCTTGAATTTACTAGAGGTATAACCTGATTCCAGCAAATTTATGGTATAAATACACCCTGACTTTCTTTAAGGACTTGGCGTTATGCATATGGAACACCCAACCACACTGCCAAATTTGCCAGGCATGTTTTTTCGTTCACTATTTACCGTGGCGCGAAAAGACGATGTAGCCGCAGATGCTTTTCAAATAAGTGATGTGTTTCAAGCTCCAGGTTTTACTAATGAGCGCTTGCAGCGCTATCATGAAGCCTTTGCCGGATTCAATAATGAGGTGCCATTAACCTTAATGTACTGTTTGGCACAGCGCGTACACTTAGCGCAAATGCTAGGTGAACAGTTCCCTTGGCCAGCACCTGGGCTAGTGCACGTGAGTAACGCTCTAGAACAACATCAAGCGGTGGCAACAAATACCGACTTTATTATGAAAGCAAGCATCGCTATTCCTGCGCGTGGACCCAAAGTGTCGCCGCGCCGTTTGCGCCCGCTATTTACCGTTGAGTTCTGGCAAGACGAACAATTGGTCGTCACCTGTACCAGCGAATATCAAGTGATGCCGAAATCATCAGCAAAAGCTCCGTCTCGCGACAAGAAAGTTGCCGAAGCGCCCAGTGAACCCTGGCAAGCTTTGTCGGAATGGCAATTAAATGAAGCGAGTGGGCGCCAATACGCGCGCTTATCAGGTGACTTTAACCCGATTCATCTACATCCGTTAGTCTCGCGCTGGTTTGGCTTTGAACAACCTATTATTCATGGGATGTATATGGCAGCTCGAGCTCAAGCAGAAATTGAACGTGCCGCTGGTAAAGCCGTGCGTGCCATTGATGTGTCGTTCAAGCGTCCGGTCCCCCTGCCAGCTCGTATTCGTTTGTGGCAACAGTTAGATGAGCAACAGCAGAGTGGTCGTTATCAGATTTGTGGAGCTGAAGACCACCTTCAACGACTTGAAGGTGGCTTTCAGTTTCTTGCCGACTAACCCTGGCTAACGGCTTACTGGCTGCTGCCAGTAAGCTGTAATTCAACCTCAGTATGGGCGTCGATATCCGCTTGATGGAAATATAGCGGACGTAGTTGTGGCTCGCTCGAGTAAAGCAAGGTCTGATCAATAAAGTGGTCTGATTCACTGTTTGAACTTTGCGAGTACGATAACAAGCCCTCTGCAACCGGACCTTCATCAGTAAACTCTAAAGCGAACATCCAGCTTGAACCATAAGTAATATGGTAACCACCAGCGGCGGCACTCAAGTCAGATCCTGGCAATAACGGATAGCGATGACGCGGCAATACCGTACCATCGTTACCCATATTGCTGCGGAATACGTTAAAGCCACCTTCAATATTGTGAGCTCCGCCCCATGGCAGCTTCAGGCCAGAAGCGCTGCCATCAGCTAGACTTTTCTCAACAAACTGCACACTGCCCAAGGGCCCATTAATGTCTAACCCTGCGTTAGTAATACGTTGTTGTGCGGCGGCTAATTGCTGCACCACAACCTCGTTAGCAGCTAAGGTATGAGGCGTCGTAAGCGGTAGCTCTGGGTTATAAGGAACCTGCCATTGCGGGTTACGATTAAACTCAAAAGCAAATTCACGGAACACCATGGCACCCACGCTGTCCACATTCATTAAACCGTCCCACTGCGCTAAAGCACCACAAGCCGGAGCTATCACATCCGTCGTTTGAGCATCGCATAAAGCCAGTAAATCGGTCAAAATGGCTTCACCTAAATAGTTGCGGTTACCAATCAAGCGATCCACTAGGTCCGCACGGGTAAACAATCCATTTGCCGAACCACCCTCAGCTAGCATTTTTTGCCCTAAGCGCGAGCGTAACGACTGCTGATTACCGACCGGACCCCACAATGGCGATACCCCAGAAATCGGTGCCTCTGGATTGGTTAACCAAAAACTATCGTTTGAGTTTTGGACAAAATCGGTACGCTCCAATTGCGGTGCTTGCGCAAAAGGCACGGTACCCTGTGGCATAAAGGCACTATCATCACCCGGGAAGATAAATAAGCCCGATTGCTGGGTTAAAGCCTGATACAACGGATGCTGTGACCAAACAGCTAGAGCTTCTGGTGCAATATTAGGTACCGAAGAGCCGTCGCTGAAAAACACATTACCGTCTTTATCCGTCGCCATCGCATTGTTAAATATCGTTCCGGTAAAGTCAGCAAAGGTTTGTTTATATTCAGCAATACTGCTAGCTCGGTTCATCCCAAACCAATGGTCAAACAGTTCATAGTTAGGAAGGTTTGCATCATGCAAGGCATAGGCTGCTACTTGACCGGTCGCATCATTCCCCCATGGCAAGGCATTAGGAACAATAATTAGGGGGCCAAATTCGCTGTAATAACTGGTTTTTCTAAGCGTCATGTAGCTATCAGGGCCATTAGCAACGCGAATTTGGTGAGTTTTGGTGGTCATTTTCACCGGTTCACCGTCTAACAGATAGGTAGTGCCTGTGCTGTCATTGGTATCCAGGGTTAAGCGATGGATGGTAAAGCGTGATGCTGTAGAAAACGTATGGGTCCAAGCTACATCCTCGTTAAAGCCGATGTTGATAATACCTGGCATCCCCGAGAGCGAACCACCAACCACTTTTAAGTGGCCCGGAACCTCAATACCAAACTGCCAAAAACGTTGGTTCCCTGAGTGTGGAAAATGTGGATTAGCAATCAGCATCCCTTGGCCCGAGGCACTAAGATCTTTACCGATAGCCCAACCGTTGGAGCCCGCTTCAGTCGGGTTAGTATCCGGAATGCCTACCGACTGCGGATCAAACTTCAATGGCACCGGCTGGCCTGTGGCAGCATCAGTGACAATACTTTGATTACTAGGTACGGCTAAAAATAACGGCCCGGTGAAATTAGCGGCGCCCGGTAATAAAGCCACACCCTGCGCATAGGTCATTAAATCAATCGGCGTGATCGGCTGCACCCATGGCGCATTTGCGCACGCGGGGTCGATATTAGCTACCCCAGTATCAGCTAAATAGCGGTTGTAGCCGGCGGCATAACCGGTGATCAGTGCTTGGGTTTCTTCGCTAATTTGCTCAAAGCCTACTTCTGCATTTTCGCGAATCCCCAACGTTAAAAAGCCAAAATCTGTCAGAATATTTTCTGAATCACCTGAACCTGGCACCGCATCAGGGCCGTGGTAATAGCCACGTTGAGAATTAAATTTCACCACTTGGTCGGCTAATATACAGATATTATCTTGAGCGAAAGCATAACCTACGCCATAGCCTAAGCTTTCCATATTGTCAGCGCTTACATAAGGTACGCCGTAATCAGTCCATTGAATTTTAGCATCGAGCTGGCCATTCGGCGCGAATGCCACTAAGCCGCTGGGTGCTGGGGGTGGTGTTTCTGGTTCAGGCTGCGTATCCGGTTCGCTATCACCGCATGCCGCAAGAGCTAAAGAGCTACTGAGGACTAGGGTCGCCAGCAGCGACCGTTTGAATTTAGGAGTGTACATAGGTGTACCTTTTGTTCTGTGGTTGTTGTTATGGCGCGTTGATTATTAATCAAACGCTTGTTTAATTATTGTACTTCAGTATTACCCGAAACCTAACCATCACGCAATCACAAAAAGGTCACATAGTGTTTAGTCCGCCGGCTTTCTGCGTAAACTTTTAATATCACCGCGCTGCTTCTTTTTGGCTACACGGCGCTGTTGACTGGCCTTGGTTGGCTTAGTGGCAATCCGCTTTTTGCGGATCACATTGACGCTCGCAACCAGGTCAATAAATTGCTGCAAGGCCTCTTCACGATTCGCTTGCTGACTGCGTGACGCTTGGCACTTGATGATGATTTTGCCACTTTGAGTAATACGGTGGTCGCTTTTCGCCAATAGCCGCTGTTTATAAAAATCAGGTAACGACGAGGCCTGAATATCAAAAATCAGTTGGGCTGCCGTGGAAACTTTATTGACATGTTGCCCGCCTGCTCCACTTGAGCGTACAAACTGCCATTCAAGCTCTTGTTCCGGGATCGATACACGTTGAGAAATCATAATCGCGGCCATAGCTATAGCCCTCCACTGCGGGAAATTTTGCGTTTTACCGCCTGTATGATGACCCAAGGATTAGCGCAAACCAAACTCACTCGAGTTTTGCCGCGTGTGATTCCAGTATAAAGGAGTTCTTTACTTAACACCGGCATATCTCGGTCTGGCAGCACCACCACGGTATGCGCAAACTCCGAGCCTTGCGACTTATGAATCGTCATGGCGTAGGCGGTTTCAACAAAACTCAAACGACTAGGCACAATCCAACGTATTCCTTGGTCGGCGCCCCAAAATACCACTCGCAGCGGCTCATCGGGTCGCCGCTGCAACACGATACCCATATCACCGTTACGCAGATTCATGCTGTAATCGTTTTGCGTTATCATCACTGGGCGGCCGTAAAACCAACCATCCACATGCTCTAAATCACCGTGCAACCAGCGAATCACTTGCTCGTTCAAGCCCTGCAGGCCCCACTCGCCAACCCGCGTAGCTGCTAACAATTGAAATTGCCCTAACTGGGTTAGAACGATTCGCGCCCAGTCATCAAATTCGACATCGGTGGCGCTAGGTGCGGGGCGCTGCTGTAACAGCTCTGACAAGCCGCTCAAGCCTTCGAGTACCAGCTCTTTAAACGCAGGAGCGCGTGCTGTCTCAACCACCAACAGGTCAATGTTATCTAACTGCTGCTGTTGGGCAGTTGCTTGCTCTTGGCCGTACATCCAATCATTTAACCAGCCCACCTGTTGCTGATTGACCTCGTTGGCTAATTTGCCAATGCCTTTGTTGGGGTCAAAACGACGGCTCACATGAAACATTGCCGTATGTTGTAAGTAAGGCCATTGCTCTCCTTGCGGATCCATTTTATCCATCGGCAAAGGTTGCTCTGAGGTTTCATTCAGCCAATTGGCGGTAACGTCGCTATAATGCCCATGCTCAGCCTCTCGACAAAGCTGTCCCAACACAGCGCCAGCTTCAACACTAGCCAGTTGGTCTTTATCGCCCAGCAAAATCAACCTGGCATGTGCGGGTAAGGCATCAACCACCGCAGCCATCATTTCAATATCAACCATTGAGGCTTCATCAATGATCAACACATCAGCAGCTAACGGGTGGCTGTGATTATGTTTGAAGCCACGCTGCTGCGGGAGCGAGCCTAACAAACGATGCAAGGTAACGGCCTCGGTAGTGATCTCTGCCTTCAAGCCATCACTGCAATTAAGATTGTTTAGCTCGGTGCTAATAGCTTCGCTCATTCGTGCGGCCGCTTTCCCCGTGGGCGCTGCGAGACGCACGCGCAGCGGTTGTTGCTGCTCACGCAAACGTTGTAAGGTAGCAAGTAGACGTACTACCGTATAGGTTTTACCGGTACCGGGCCCGCCGGTAACAATCGTAAAACAGCTACGCATGGCTAACGCACAAGCCAAACGCTGCCAACTATACTCGTCCGCTGCAGTGAGCGGCCCAAATAACTCATCCAGCACCTGCTTGAGGGCAGCGCTATCCACCGACGGCTGCTGCCGCATACGTTGTCGCAAATCATTTTTGATGCTTAGCTCATAATTCCAATAGCGACGTAAATAGAGCCTTCCGTTCGGCGCTAACACTAACGGGCTATTCGAACTCCCGATCGGTGCGGCGGGGTCTTCTGGCAACACCTGCAGCAATTTACTACGCATCGGAATGCTGCCGTAATCTCGAAAGTACAAACACACCAGCATTGCTGGCCGCATGCAGTCCTCTCTAGCCAGCGCACTGGCGTGTTCAGGTGGCAACGCTAAGGTAGTTTCAGGGTCATAGAGTAAGCCATGCAAATCTAAACAAGGATGGCCTCGCCCCAGTTGATGACTTACTAATGCGCCGAATAACACCAAAATCTCTTCATCAGGGCCGGCCAGCTGCTCTAAATACTTGGCCAGCGCTAAGTCGATTGAGCGAATCCAACCCTGTTCATGCATCGGCTCAAGAATCTCAACCACAGATAACTTCGTCGGGCTATTTGCCATGGGTCACCTCCGCTGTGCTCATTGTGGTGCCCATAAATAAGGCTTCTAACTCAAGAATTAAGGCGCGCGGTGGACGGTCGTAAAACGCCCCGCCATGATCGGTTTCATACCCCCGCATAAACAGATAAACAGCACCACCCACATGAGTATCGTAGTCATAGGCATCACCTAATCGTGCTTGTAACAGTTTATGCAGGGCCAAGGTATAAATAACGTACTGCAAATCGTATCTGCTGGCTAAAATTTTATCCCGCATAGCCGTTTGGGTATAAGCTTCCGCATTCGCCCCAAGGTAATTTGACTTATAATCAGCGACATAATATTTACCATCAAATTCAAATACTAAGTCAATAAAGCCTTTTAGCATGCCATTCAATTTTGCCGGTAACAACAGCGGGCGTTGATGCCCAACCAACACGTACTTACGCACCAAATGGTCAATACTCTGTGCCGATACACCACGAGCTTCAAACCAAAACTCGGGCTCCGCCTGATAGTTTGTTAAATCAGCTAAGCAAAGCTGATGCTCACCTACCTTAAACGGTGTCTTCAGATAGTGAACCAGCCAGTGGCCCAGCATGTCGGCTTCCTCCGCCCACGTTTCAACTAAGCTTGCTTGTTCTGCCAGCTGGTCACCCAACTCAGTAGATGCCGCCACAGTGGCAAAACCCTCATCGGCAGCTGTTTCTAGTAAATGGTGTAAAAAGGTACCCGGGCCAGCGCCTTTCGGAAAACCATGAATGGTTCCTAGCACTGGCGCTTGCTCGAATAACTCGCTGGTGAGCCCCACTGGGCTAGTTTCAGGGGCATCGTCGTACCGGCCCTCGAGCACATTCAAACCATCGGCATCATCTTCAACCAAACTCATTTCGCCATATTTCAAGGCACTGTAACTGGCCACCCACCAACTTTGCAGTTGATATCCAGCTGGCATCCGACAATGCGCTAGCTGCGGTAGTTGTTGCAATGGCGGCTGATAAGTCTCAAGGGAGCTGCTAGCGGTAATTTGTTGTACCGCAGCAGTGCCGGGCAACAGCAGCCCACTCAGTTTTTTGATGGGGCCGTTAAAACCACCCAGAATATAATGTAGGGCACTATTCTTAAATTCTTTAAAGGGTGCAATCCCGACAAATGTGGCGTATTGCGCCCGCGTGGCTGCCACATAAAGTTTGCGAATATCCTCGGCTAAACGCTCTCGCTCGGCCGCTTCAATTCCCTTTTCATCCTGCTTATCGTAAGCAAAACATAACTCACCATTAGCGTCGTGATAACTAGCCGGATACTGCACCCGAAACTGCTTCGGCCAGACGTTGCTGATAAAGGGCAAGAAGACTAACGGATACTGTAATCCCTTAGATTTATGGATAGTGATCACCTGCACCAGTTGGCTGTCACTTTCAAGTCGTACTTGTTGTTCTGAGCTATCGGTGCGGCTGTCACTTTGTTGCGCCAATTGAATATGTTCGGCTAAATAGCGTAGCACTCCGGTCATGCCTTCAGTCACCGCAGCATGCTGCTGCAACAATTCGGCTAAATGCAATACATCGGTTAACTGACGCTCACCCTGTACCTGCTGCAGCAGCCTAGCCGGCACTTTAAAATCATGCAGCAACCGCTGCAGCATCGGCAACACCCCTTGTCGCTGCCAACGTTGATGATATTCGAGCATCTGATCGGCTAATTGGTCCCAGCGCAATTCATCACTAAAATAGTCATCTAGCTCAGCTAAACTTAGACCCAATAATTGGGTGCTTAATGCTGCCCGCACTAGGCCAGGATCACGAGGTTGTGCACAGCCTTGTAATAAGGTGAGTAAATCAGTAGCCACCACGCCGGCAAACACAGAGTCGCGATCCGACAGATAGACACTTTGCACTTGGCGCTGGCGCAAGGCATCACGCATGAGCCGAGCTTCATTGGCGCTATTAACAAGCACTGCAATATCACCTGGTTGCACCCGTTTCACGGCGCCATCCGCAGCCTTAAAACCGCTGTCTGGGTCATTCAATAGCTGCACAATAGTAGCCGCAAAGTGTTGCGCCAAGGCTGTTTTACATTCGCCATCCGAGGTCTTGTCAGCTGGGTCATACATGGCAATCTGTAACGCTGCCAGTGGCTGTTGTGCTGCCACAAAAGTGCGCGATAGACCATTTGCCGCCACTTCGATAAAAGGTACGGGGTTGTCGGCACTGCTGGGGTCGGCAAACATGAACGCACCCAGCGGCGAGGACTCCGCCTGCTTAAATAACCCATTGGTGGCGGCAACCATGGCATGGGTAGAACGAAAATTCTTAGCTAAGGTGTAATGACGCCCAGTGGTAGCCCGCCGCGCCTTTAAGTACGTATAAATATCAGCATTACGAAACGAATAAATCGCCTGTTTAGGGTCGCCGATCAAAAACACCCCGCACGGGTCGGCGGTATGAGCAATATCGTAAACCCGATCAAAAATATCGTACTGTACCGGGTCGGTATCTTGAAACTCGTCAATCATAGCAACGGGAAACTGCTGCTTGATGGTGCTTGCCAAGAGCGGTCCCTGCTCGCTGTGTAGAGCTCGACGCAGACGCGTGAGCATGTCATCGAAGCCCATTTCCGCACGCTGACGCTGTAGCTCGGCAAAACGTTGCTGCAACCAATGAGCCGCATGTTGTAGCAAGGGGGTCTTGAGTTCGGGCAATTTGGCTACCGCTTGCTGCAAATCAGCAAATTTCTGCCAGAATGGATGTTCTGGAACGCCACTAGGAACCACCTCGTCCATGCCATCGGGTGTTAACCGCACAAATCCGGACTCTGGCTTTAGGCTAGGTTGCAACACCAATTGCCCAGCCGCCAGTTGCTGCGCCCAAGCTAATAACTGTTGATGCCATTTAGCTACCGACGCGGCTTGAATTTTGTTCGCATTCTTGAGTTTACCCTCAGTGCGCAATTGCCCAATGATTGCGACAATGTCATCACTCCATTTAGCCCAAGGCAGCTCTAAAAAAGTGTGTTTTAGTTGCTCAATTTGCTCGGCTTGTTGCTGCAATAATTGATGCGGTACAACCTGAGGTAACAGCTCCGTATGAGCCACTAACTTTAACGCACGTTTTAAAAGCTCTGCGGGGGTCGCAAAAGCTTCAATAAAAGCTTGATAAAGCGCCACTTCGTTGGCCGCTAATGGAGCAATAAAACTGCGCCAATAGTCCTGCGCTGTTTGTAGCCAAAGCTCCTGATTGTCGGTATTCAGCTGCTGAGTGAATAAACTGCCACTCGCGAATGCATGCTCTCGCAACATCCGATTACACCAGCCATGAATCGTATGTACTGCGGCTTCGTCCATATTTAGAGCCGCCTGCGCTAACAATTGTGCAGCCGCTGGCAAATCCGTTTGCTGCTCACGTAAGGTCACTAGATAGTCTTTGTCGGTGCCGGCCTGGCTATCGCGAAAATATTCGGCCGCCTCACTTAAGGTGGCACGAATACGATCACGTAATTCTTCGGTGGCCGCTTCGGTAAAAGTCACCACAAGAATCTGCTCGGGTAGCAACCGACGCTCGAGCACGAGACGCACATAAAGAGCTGCGATGGTGTAAGTTTTACCGGTACCGGCACTGGCCTCAATCAGACGACTGCCCACCAGTGGCATAGTTACAGGATCTAAACTAATAATTGCGGGCGATGCGGTAGCTTGTTCCATGCTCATTCACTTTCTCCTGTGTCACCTTCATTACCATGGCCAATTACGGTTAACGTGGCAAACCAAGGTAAATACAACCGCTTGACCCACGCCAGCATCTGTTGATCTGCCACTAACTCAGCATAAGTTGGATAAAACCGTGCCACGTACCTTTTACTGGTGACCAACGCCGCCACTGTTCTATTGCCATCTTGGTAAGCCTCCTCGGCATCATCATGCTCCAGCTCGAGTTGTTCTGCGTTGAGCATGTTAGCTAAGGTCTTATGGTGAGCAACTAACCCGGCAGCAGCAGTTTCAAGCTCCAGCGGTAATGGCCGGGTTAAGCCTTCTGCCACCGCCGCCAAAATATTCTGCAGTTGTACCTGTGCATTAGCCGTAGGTAGCGGCGCTAAACTTAAACCACCAATCGGCCCTAACATGAAGGTTTGCGTGGGCGCCGCAGTATTCAGCAAGAGATGCTCAAGGTAACAACGCACGGCATGCTTTAAGCGTGGTTGTAATTCTTTACCTATTGAGTGCACCAGTTTTGATGGGCTCAAGATCAAATGTAAGCGCTCACCCACATGATTTTGCCGCAGTCCCTGAAAGGTTTCACTAACCGTCAAGGGTGGCGTTAATTCGGTACTCTGTACCCTGATTGTTTGCACCGGCACCGGCTGCTTATACTCGGTTAACAGTGGCTGCGCTTGGGCGATGATGGCTTGTACTTGGGCCGCGATATCCTGCTTCATGAGCTCACCAGCAGCCCCTTGCGGCAAGTTACCTTGGCGCTGTAAACGTGCCAGTGCTAGTTGCAAGTACATGTGACAATGCCCTGCATCAGCTGACTGCAACAGCGGTTCGTGCACCGCTGTCAGCGCCTCTTGCGTTAATTGCCAGCGGCTTAAGCCATCCAGCACAAAACATTCGTCATCCTTTGCCGTTAACTGTTGTTCACGTAGATACACCCCAAAGCGCAAGTTCATCAATAACTTGGCCGGCTCTTTAAAAAAGTCCGTCAATTGGCTTACGGTAAGCTCACCCTCTTGGACAAAAGGCGGCAAGGTCACTATCGGTTGATTGAGCGTATCGGTTGGCTCGCTATGAACGACCTGCCACTCTTCAGCAAAGGTAAACCACTGTTGGTACTGCGGTTGGTTGGCTTTAAAATAAGCGCGACTAAACGGCTGTAGTTTATGTTCTTGTACCCACGCATAGGGCCCCCATAGACGCTGCAAGTGTTCTAATAGCTGGCTCACTAACACCGAGGGTGGCTTTTCAGAGTTATCGCGAATACTACGCCCGTGCCAGCTGACATAAAAACGCTCACGCGCAGATAGCAGAGCTTCTAAAAATAAGTAGCGATCATCCTCTCGACGAGAGCGATCACCAGGACGAAAATCTCTCGCCATCAAATCAAAATCAACAGGCTTTTGCGAGCGCGGATAATCACCATCATTCATCCCCAACAAACAAACGACTTTAAACGGGATGGCACGCATCGGCATCAGTGTTGCCACATTCACACTGCCGGCTAAAAAGCGTTGATTTAACTGCGGTTGATCAACCTCACTCAACCAACTTTCAGTGACCACTGTAAGCGGTATAGTTTGCATAAAACCGGCTTCGTCGCAAGCTTGCAACCATTGCTCTAATTGCTGTCGTAACCGCTGCAAGAGAATTTCATCGGCATCACTGCTAGCTACAAATAAGCTGGTAAGCAGCCCAGCTAAATACTCGGTCCAATCCAGTGGGGTACGCGGTTGTTCAGCGGCATTAAAATGCGCCAAGAGGCGATCAATAAACAGTAATAAAGCACCAGCCGCTTCGGCTTCAAGACCAGCCACATCGGCATAGGGTTCGGTCTCTAGCCACTCACTATTTAGCAGTGGGGTTGCTCCGGTTGCGTAACCCAGCAGCATCCGCCGCAAGCCAAACATCCAACTGTTACTATCGCTACTGGGCAATCCTAGCGCAGTCCGATGCTCAGCCGCCAACCCCCACCGGATACCGGCTTGCTCTATCCAGCGCTGCAGCAGGGGTAAGTGTTGCTCAGCCAAGCCCAGTTTGGCGGCCACCGCTGGTACTTGCAGTAAGTCAATGATGTCACTGGCGGTGGCTCGTTGTTGCCGAATCGCCAACACATAATCTAGCGCAATCAGGATGGGATGCCGATGACGCTGACCTTGGTCGGCAATAGTGTAAGGTAAGAAACGAGGATCGCTGCGCTCGATACGCCCAAATACCGCATCGATATGCGGTGCATACAAGTTAATATCTGGCACCATCACCATCACATCGCGCGGCTGCAAGGTTTCGTCTTCGGCAAACCAAGCCAACAACTGATCATGAAGCACTTCTACTTCACGTTGTGGGCTGTGCGCACAATGAAACTGCATGGCCTGCGGCTGTTGTAATTGCGGCCACTGCTGCTGTGACTCAGCCACGCTGCGCAAGTGCAGAATATCGTCTTGCAGCATGTTTAAAACACTAGGTTGTGGCGGTAAGCTGTGCGGAAAAATATCAGATTTTAGATAATTAAGCTGTTCGCGTACTGCTGCAGACTCATCGGCAAGCTCTAGCAAGCGAATGTAATCGCGGCCTTGCTTGCCCCATGCTGCTAGCAGTGGATTGGCTTCAGCATGCAATCCCTCTTGCTCCAAAATTCTCTTATTATCAACAATATGGCTCCAATGCTCAGCACAAGGGTTGTGCACGCACAAAATCACCTGCACACACGAGCTCAGCGCATTAAATAATTCGAGTAACTGCTCGGGCAGACTTGAGATACCAAAGATAATCACTCGCCGCGGTAAGTTCTTGGGCCTACTGGCGGCAGTGAGCTGTTGTGCCGCTTGGATGAATTCGCGATGCAAAGTAGCCCGGTTATTCCAACGTTGGTCTCCAACATCGGCCAGCAAATAGCGCCATAATAGCGGCTGCCAACGATCGTCAGCATCCACCTGCACGTCGGTACTGCTGCCATCGGCCCAATTATCTAACCAGTCAGCCCGATACATTTGATATTGATCATACAAATCCGCCAAGCGCTGGCTTAGCTGTAACAACTTACGCTGGTCACTATCATCTTTCATATAGCGTTGCAGCACCGCAAATTCCGGCTCGGCCAAATGCTGTGGCAAGATCCGAAATATCCGCCAGGTTAGACGGTTTTTATCAAAGGGGGACGAGGTGGGTAGTTGATCGCCAAGCACGGCCCGATAAGCTCGCCACTGAAACCGCGCGGGTAACGTCACCTCTAACATACTAGCGATGCCCGTGGTCTGTGCTACATGCAACTTCAACCATTGTGCAATACCATTCGATTGCACTAAAACAGTCTCGGTTTCTAGGGGCTGCAAAGGATAGCGCTGAGTCACACCAACCACTAGATCGGTTAGTTCCTCTAACCTATGGCTGTGTACAACAATCATACCTGGCGTTATTTCACTCATTTGATATCCTTAAATTATTCTAACCGTCATCGTACCTAAACCCACTACTGTAAACTAGCATGATTAAACGACATTATGCGTCGCCTACTTAGTATCACCCCAAATAAGGTAGCGATAGTAAGTTAAGCGAGCCTGGTTTAAAGTGATCTTGAATCGTAGTGACTTGGAGCTAACATGAAAATCATCACCCTACTTGCCGCAGCAGTCATCTTCACCAGTGTCCTCAGTGCATGCGCACCAACGCCAGCGACGCCAGCGCCAACTCCGCTAGCTGATGTGTTGCAACCAAGCCCCGACCGCTATGTCAGTGGCCAGCCGACCAAACAACAGTTGGCTGCATTACAGCAGCTAGGTGTGCGCCAAGTCATTAATTTACGCTCTGATGCCGAAGTTGCTGATCACCCTGAACCCGAATGGGCCGCCGCACTGCAATTAAATTATCAGCATTTACCCATTCGTGGTGCTGCTGATTTAACCCTAACCAAGGTACAAGCCTTTGATCAGCTTTTAGCTACGCCACAACCCACCCTACTGCATTGTTCCAGTGGCAATCGGGTTGGTGCGATGATGGCATTACGCGCTTATTGGCTGCAACAAGCTAGCGCTGAGCAGGCTTTACGCATTGGCTATGAGCATGGTTTGGGTGATTTAGAGGATAGTGTGAAACAGCTGCTTCAAGATTAACTTTATGCTAGACTATGCGCGCATTTTTTGACCTCGGATTTACGTTCCGAATCGCCAATAAAAGGAAATCTTATGTATATTTGCGCCGCACTTTATAAGTTTGTGGAATTTAACGATTTTGCTGAATTTCGCGAGCCCCTCTATCAAGCCATGATCAGCAACGACGTTAAAGGTACTTTGCTGTTAGCCCGCGAAGGTATTAACGGTACTATTTGCGGTACCCGCACAGGTATCGATAAGGTCCTTGATTTTTTACGCCAGCAAGCTGTATTTGCCGATCTTGAACACAAAGAATCGCCCAGCGATACCCAAGCTTTCTACCGTACCAAAGTGAAGCTTAAAAAAGAGATAGTCACCATGGGCATCGACTGGGTGGATCCGAAGAATGTGGTGGGCACCTACGTAGATCCGAAAGATTGGAACGCTCTCATCCGCGACCCTGAAGTACTGCTCATTGATACTCGTAACGACTACGAATACGCCGTCGGAACTTTTGAGGGTGCGATCAACCCTAAAACCGAGAGCTTCCGTGAATTTCCTGAGTATGTGAAAGAGCACCTCGACCCAAGCCAACATAAAAAGGTTGCCATGTTTTGCACTGGTGGCATTCGCTGTGAAAAATCTACAGCCTATTTAAAATCACTTGGCTTTAACGAGGTATACCATCTTAAGGGCGGCATTCTTAAGTATTTAGAAGAAGTACCCGAAGAAGAAACCAGCTGGCATGGTGATTGTTTTGTGTTTGATCAGCGCGTGACCGTAAGCCATGGCTTGAAGCAAGGCAACTATGATCAGTGCTACGCTTGCCGCATGCCGATTACTGCTGAAGAAATGCAGTCAGAGCATTACGTTAAAGGCGTTAGCTGTCCTCATTGTCATGACAAAACCAGTACTGAGCAAAAGCAACGATTTGCTGAACGCGAAAAGCAAATTCAGCTGGCAAAACAACGAGGTGAACAGCACATTCGTGATGGCAAGTTAGAGCAGTTACAGCAGAATTAAGCCGTTTCTATTACCCTTGAAAAGGTCTATACTCGGTCATAGATAGAGTGATAGAGAAAGTTTTTTCTTAGCGTAACAAGGAGTCATAGATGAAACAGCTGAACGTGATTGGCTTAGACCAAAAACATTCTGAACAGCTTGCTGAACGGTTAAATCAACTACTGGCCAACTATCAGATTTTCTACATGAATGTGCGCGGCTTCCATTGGAACATTAAAGGTAAAGAGTTCTTTGAACTGCATGCTAAGTTTGAAGAAACCTACAACGAGTTGTTGCTGAAAGTAGATGAAATTGCAGAGCGTGTTCTAACCTTAGGCCAGCGTCCGCTGCACGCATATTCTACTTACATTGAAGCAAGCGAAATTCAAGAATCTAAAGATATTCATGATGGCAAGGCTTGTGTTCGTGAAATTCTTGATAGCTACAAAGTCACTATCCGCTTGCAACGCGAAATCCTTGAGCTTGCTAGCGAAGCCGGTGATGAAGGTACATCCTCATTGATGAGTGACTACATCAAAGAGCAGGAGAAAACTGCTTGGATGCTCACCTCATACTTGAGCTAACAGTATTTGTTTACTAGCAGCTAGTTAAATGAAAAATAAAGAAAAGCCCGACACCAATTATTGGCGTCGGGCTTTTTTTATAAAAAAACCTGCTATGCTTACAACTGCTGTACGATAATAACAAGAGCAATAATTAAACAGACCATAAGGAATAAACTATGAACAAGCTTATCGGCATTGTCTTACTAGTGGTTGGTATTATTTTGTTGTATTTCGGCTGGGAAGCCTATAACTCGGCGGCATCGGAGCTCAGCCAAATGGCAACCGGAGAAACCACAGATAACGCGATGTGGTATCTGATTGGCGGCGCTATTGCAGTTATTGTAGGCCTCTACGGCATCATTCGTGGCAAATAACTGAACACAGCTGCGGTGAGTACTTGCTGGCGAGCAACCAGCTCGGCTCACCGCCACTTTTGGCCCACAGCCAAAACGGCGAAGGGCAGCTAGTCATTAATCTTGTTGCACATTAGGTAACCGCCAAGCCCGCACGGCCGCTAATAAGCCTAAACCAATCAATGTGAGCATCACTGCTTCAATACCTAACAGGCTATCTACTACACCTAACAGCATGCCTAACAATAAAACCACACCAATAACTGTGTTCGACACCGCAGTAAACTGGGCACGATTATCCTGCGTTGCCATATCCACCAAATAAGTTTTACGGCCCACGCGAGCCCCATGATGAGCTACGGCTGCAGCAAAGATCAGTCCACCGCCTACCCATGGCTGGGCTAACCAAGCCGGAGCCAAAGTCATGACCGCCAAAGCTATTGCCATAACCGCTGTGGCTAATAAGGCGGCCACTGACATCACCTGCTGGCTAGCGCGATCGGACCAGCGCCCCCAAAACCGACCTGCAAGTAAACCAGCAAGCCCGCTCGCCAACATCAAACCGCCCAAACTCGTGAGTTGCAAACCATCACCCCCTTGCTCGGTGCCAGCCATTTGGATCATCACCACCAAATATGGGATGGCAAAGGCCGAAGCCACCAGCAGCGCGCGGGTTATTACAAACTGACCAAACTGACGGTCTTGCCACAATAAACGTAACGATTTCAGTGCCTCAACTAAAGCATTACCGCCCCCTTCGGTGGCACCTGGTACCTCTGGTACCGCAGCATAAATCAGCGCAGCGCACAGCCATAGGAGCGCAGCCGCACCCAGTAACGCTGCAAACAACCACTCACTAGCTTGATTGTCGCTACCTACCTGGGGCACCCCAATAATCACTAACGCAGTTAACAGCGATAGCAGCCCAGCGATTGAAGCCGCCAAACCTGTTAGGCGACCGCGTTTGGTTTTAGAAATGGTTTTACCTTGCACATCTTTGATAGCAACGGAACAGACGCCCCGGGCAATGCTAAAGAGCGTAAGTAACATAATGACGATCCAGCCAAGCAGCTCGCCCCGAGTAGTAAGGACAGCCACCAACATACCCACCAAAGCCGCGGCTTGACCAAGGCTACCCGCTACCCAAAACCATTTTCTAACAGGGGTCTGCCGCAGTTGCTGGGCAATAATTAATTGCGGTAAAAGAGCCAACGACTCACGTAGCGGCACCAGCGCACTGATGAAAAAGCTAGGCGCACCTAAGGCGGTTAACATCCACGGCAGCACCAGCCGAGCACTTACTAAAGAATCACCCAACTTAGTTAGGGTAAGTGCCCATAAATGAGCTAAAAAGGCTTGTGGTTGGTCATTACAGGCGGCGTCGGGGATATCTTTGCACACGCGCGCATCTTCATCTTCTGCTAGGTAGCCATAGAGTTTGTTTGTTAACGACTGCTGCTCGGTACTACTCATAATGGCTCCTTGGTTGACGATGTTAGCGGCCCTAGCGGCCTAACACCGGCGCGGCCAATTAAGTATGGCCTTGTAAGTTATGATGTAATTCATACCATAATTGGCTGACAGTTTCAGCCAACTGCAGCCAATCGGCTAATTGTTGCGAGTGAATATGAATACCAGCAACACCTTCGTAGCTATGAATAAAAGCTCGTTGCTGAGTGTTATCAAAATCGTTGGCCAACATGCTATTCGCCAAATCAAAATAGCGTTCACCCATACCCGCATATTCCCAATCGATCACCTGTAACTGCGGACGGGTAAAAACATGATGAAAAGCTAAGTCGTTGTGACAAAAAACCGGGTTCATACCAAAGCAGTCAATTAACTTGCGTTGCTGCCCAATACGTTTACGAAACTGGCGCGCGCGCTCTTCATCATAACGAGCTAAGGCATCACAATAGATTTGTAACCGCGACCGCAACGACCACACCGGCACATCAACTTGCACCCGATGAATTCTGGCACTCACCTCGGCTAAGCGCTGGATTTTGGTGCTCATAGCCAAGGTGCTGTGAGCTAAATCATCGCCGCTAATAAACGGCTGTAGTAGCAATCCCTGAATGGTATCGTAATAGAGAACGGCGGGGGCGAGTTGTTGCTCGGCGAGTTGTTGTTGTAACGCTACTTCTTGGTCGCGATTAAGACCGTAAGGATGATCGTAGCGGAAATGCTTTAACACATAACTCTGCTCGGTCGTGATAATTTTATACACGTCGTTAGCAACCCCTTTGAGAAGGGGTTGCGTATCTAAAACACCATGAATAGGGAGGTTAGTTAACCACTGCTGTTGCATGCTTGTTGTTGTCCTTGCCGCCATTGCCACATTGCATAAACTACCAAAACTAAATACACCACATAAAGCCCAGCGGTTTGCTCAAATCCCTTAATGGCATATAAATAAATATAGGCGCTATCAATCACCAGCCAATACACCCAATTTGAAAATAATTTGCGCGTAAGAAGCCAAGTGGCAAACAAACTATAGACAGTAGTATAGCTGTCTAGCCATACTTGGTCAGCTTGTGTGTAGGTTTGCATCAACCAAGCCAAGAGTGCCGCAACCAGCGCCAGCAGCACGCCAACAATGACATGCCAACGCCAACTATACCCTACTTGAGTAGCAGCACTATCACTTGCCGTGCCATAGCGCCACTGCCACCAACCATAACCTGCCAATAGCACATAGATGGCTTGTAAGGCACTTTCTAAATACAGCTGCACATGAAACATCAGCCAGGCATAGATGGCGCAACTTAAGGCGCCAGCTAACCAACACCATACCGACTGCCGAGCCGCCAACAGTAAATACAGAAGTGCTAGAATAATCGCCAGGATTTCCATCCCTTGCTCCTAAAAACTATAGCTTGCGGTGAAGCCCACACGTCGTGGCTCACCCCACTGCTCATAGGTTTGTGGCGCATATTCAATTCTTGGATCATTGCCAAAATAGAAGCCGCGTATACCATAGTCTTGGTCACTGAGATTACGCGCCCACAGGCTCAAATGCCAGTCTGCTAACTGCCAATCCACACTGGCGTGCCAAAGTTGTACAGCAGCACTACGACTATTATGCGAATCTGAATAATAGAAGCTATCTTTGTAGTCTGTTTGCAGCGTCACCGACAGTTGCTCTAATGGCTGCCAAGTGATGCCGACATTGGCCTGATGATTTGGTGCATAGGCCAATTCACGACCACTCATGTCAACCCCATCTTCGGTCACAAAGCCTTGCATGTCACTTTCTAACCAGCCCAATGCAGCAAAGCTCTGTAACTGCTCCGTAAAGCGATACCGTAGCTCTAATTCCGCACCATAGCTATTGCCACTGGCAGCGTTTTCAATGTAACCAACAAACTGCTGTTGTCGATTAATCCAACTCTTAAGCTGTACGTCATTACGGTCTTGGTAAAACAAAGCTGCATTAAACAACAGGGTATCGCTATCGTTGATATATTTGTAACCAAGCTCGTAACTGGTGAGCAACTCAGGTGCAAAGGTAGCCCGCTGCTGCAGGAACTGGCCCAACTCGGTATCTAACTGACCACTCACCTTACCCAGCGCCTCACCATTCACCCCACCCGTTTTATAGCCACGCGCTAGGGTGCTGTACCACATGCCACCCGCTGGGGTTTGATAACTTAAACTCAGCCGTCCGCCCCACATAGAATCACTCGGCTTAGCTGCCACCTGATTACTATCCTGATAAGGATTACGATAACGCTCTAAACGCAGCCCGGTAGTGAGTTGCCAGCGATCGCTTAACTGCTGAACCAGCTCACCATAAAGGGCGAGGTGCCGGCTTTGATAAGAACTAACAAAGCGATCTTGCTGGTCAATATCCCAGTTCATAAAATCTCGTTGCATGTCCTCATCACGCTGATAGGCATACAGCCCTAACACCCAATCTGTTGGTAAGCCCAGCCATACTTGAGGCTGTGTACTTAACCAACGTACTTCTACACTATGGTCTTGGCGCTGCCGTTGATAGCTATCTACCGAGGCATATTCCCATCCCGGCGCAATCCCTGGATAGCTCCAATCTTCGTCATAACTGTACTTACTATCAGCATTAAGATAACTGTAAGCCAGCAACAACTCGCTGTATTGCCAACCCGAAAAGGTTGCGGCAAAGCGCACTGCTTGCTGGGTTAAATCATCTTCTCCAGGTTGGTCGGCATAACTTTGCCGGGTATTATCCAGGCTAAAGGCATCGTAGCCATTATCTTGCCGATAGCTATGCAGGGTAGAACGTAAACTCCAATCACTGCCTAACTCGGTAAAAACATTCAAACGTACTGCACGTTCGGAACGCTGTTGGGTATCGTCTCGTTGCAAATAGAGGTTTTCGGTAAAACCATCATCCCGCTGTTGATAAATACTTAAACGCGCGTCGCCCAAAGCACCAACCGCCCCACCCAGCGCTAGGCCAGCGCGGCGACCACCGTAGTTTGCAATGCCGAGTAACCACTCGCCACCATGTTCTGCTTTAGCTCGAGTGCTTTCTAGCACCAACATGCCAGCCATGCCATCAGCACCAAAGCGGCCACTTTGGGGACCACGATAGATCTCAACTTGGCTAATATCAAACAATTGTGCGGCTTGGCCTAACCCACTGTAATTAATACCATCAATAAGTAAACCAACGGAAGGATTAATAGGGTCAACAAACTGACTACGCTCACCAATACCACGAATTTGAATAAATCGTGCGCGCGAGCTCCCCCCTGCAAAATTAACGTTAGCAACGCCTTGCAGTACTTCATCAAGATGCATAGCGCCGCGCTCAGCCACCATGCTTGCGCTAATAGTGGCGACACTGGTAGGGGTTTCATTGACCGTTAGCTGCCGAAATTGACCTTGCACGCGAATACGCTCTAACTCGATAGCAGCGTCATCAGCGGAGGTTGGCTGCGTGGCCTCAGTGGCGGCATGGGCAAGACTAGTGACTAGGGTAAAGCCTACTAACAGGCTCGAAACAACAGGTACAACAGAGTTAAACATTGGATTATTTCCTTAAAACACATAAGAAACAATCCGGCTTGGCAGGTCTATAATGGAGGTTGTTAGCTACCATCCCTACGCCAGTATTAACCGGATCAGGTGCAAAGGGTTCGCAAGTTGCATCTCAGCCAGTCGTCGTGAACGACCGGCACCCCTTGGTAATGCGGACAAAGTATAACAGAGACGCTTAGATAAAGGCCAGAGCATCGCCGTAAAGTTGGACCAGTGGTAAGCCATTGGCATGAAATTCGTCGCGAATAATCCTTACCATTTCAAAGCGCCCAGCAGCATAAACATCGGCTTCGCCAAGATCACTTTGGTCGGTTAGCACGGCTTGGTGAACCAAGCCAGTAAGTCCCGTCCAAGTGGGCTCTGGGTATTGCACCACAGGGCGGTAATAAAAATGAGGATAGGCTTCGGCTAACGCTTGCAATTGATCATGCAAATAAAGATCAGCGCTGCTACGCACGCCCCAATACAAAGTGACTGGACGAGTTGATTTGCGCTGTAAATGTGCCTGTGCAATAGACCATGCGTAAGAAAACCCGGTGCCTCCAGCAATCAAAATAAGCGGTCGAGTACTTTGCGTATCATCACGGTACCAAGCGTCGCCGAGCGGTCCTTCAATCTCGATACAGCCGTTGTTGCGCATGCTTTCAAGCACCTCATAGGCGTACTTATTCTCTGGCGTAGCACCAATATGTAACTCTAACAGACTGCCATCTGAGGGGCACGAGGCGATCGAGAACGGCCGTTTATCCCGCTCCCCCATCACTACTTGCAAATATTGCCCCGCTTTAAATTTCATCGCTTGCGGCGGTTGCAGTTGCACGCGATACACAGCGGCAGTCAAAGCTTCGATGGCCGTTACTTGGCACAACATGGTTTGCATCACATTTTTCCTATATCTATGTTGTAGGTGTTTACGGCTGAGTATTAAAGATATCCAGCTCATCCCACAATTGGTCTACCCGGGCGCGGACTTGCTCATCCATCACAATTGGCGTACCCCATTCTCGTTGGGTTTCACCTGGCCATTTATTAGTTGCGTCCATCCCCATTTTTGAGCCAAGCCCTGATACTGGTGAGGCAAAATCCAGATAATCAATCGGGGTGTTTTCTATCAACACCGTATCGCGTGCGGGATCCATCCGAGTTGTCATTGCCCAGATAACATCTTTCCAATCACGGGCATTGATGTCGTCATCACAAACAATGACAAACTTGGTGTACATAAATTGGCGTAAGAAACTCCATACCCCCATCATCACTCGTTTGGCGTGTCCGGCGTATTGCTTCTTCATGGTCACCACCGCCACTCGGTACGAGCAGCCTTCTGGTGGCAGATAAAAATCAACAATTTCTGGAAACTGTTTCTGCAGTAACGGCACAAACACTTCGTTAAGCGCCACCCCCAGCACCGCCGGCTCATCAGGCGGTCGTCCGGTATAAGTACTATGATAAATGGGTTGCTTACGCATGGTGATATGCGTCACGGTAAAGACAGGGAAATCATCCACCTCGTTATAATAACCGGTGTGATCGCCATAAGGTCCTTCTGGAGCCATTTCGTCAGGCGCAATATAGCCCTCTAGAATAATTTCGGCATGAGCTGGTACTTGCAGAGTGTTACTAACGCACTGAGTTACTTCGGTCTTGCCATCACGCAACAGGCCAGCAAAAGCGTACTCTGAGAGCGTATCTGGTACCGGCGTAACGGCGCCAAGGATGGTCGCAGGGTCGGCTCCTAACGCCACAGCTACTGGAAAGTTTTCGCCCGGATGACGACGTTTGAACTCTTGAAAATCCAATGCACCACCGCGATGCGACAACCAGCGCATAATGAGTTTGTTTTTACCCAGCACCTGCTGTCGATAAATACCTAGGTTTTGTCGTTCTTTGTGAGGACCTTTGGTTACCGTCAAGCCCCAAGTTACGAGCGGAGCTACGTCGCCTGGCCAGCAATGCTGTATCGGCAACTTGGTTAAATCCACTTGCTCACCCGTTAAGACCAACTCTTGGCACGGTGCCTTTTTCAGTTGTTTAGGAGACATGCTTAGCACTTTCTTATACAACGGCAACAGATTTAACGCATCTCGAAAGCCCTTAGGCGGCTCTGGCTCTTTCAAAAAAGCCAATAACTTGCCTACATCCCGTAACGCTGCTACTGAGTCTTGCCCCATTCCTAGTGCGACCCGTTCAGGTGTACCAAACAGATTAGCTAACACCGGAATATCGTGGCCTTTCACGTTCTCAAACAACAATGCTGGACCGCCCGCCTTGAGCGTTCTGTCAGCTATTTCTGTCATTTCTAGGTAGGGATCAATCGGCTGCTGAATACGCTTCAGTTCGCCTCGTTGTTCCAATAATGCTATAAAACCACGTAAATCTTGATATTTCACGGTGACACTCACTATTTGCATGGGTGCTGTAAAAGCAATTAGGCGCGCAGTATAAATGTTTTTGATATAGTTTTCAGCGATAGCTGTTTTTCTACCAAGGAATTCTACCAAGGATAATCAAATGCTCGCATTTTGGATCATTTCTGCACTAACGCTAGTGCTCGTGATAACAACCTTAGCGCCATTTTCTAGTAGTAAAGTATGGTGGGTCAGAATCTGGGATTTTCCGCGTTTACAAGAAACCGCCATCGCACTCTTCTTATTAATCGCTAGTGCAACTTTTCTGCCTGCCCACCAACCCAGTACCTGGGTGCTAGTAGCGCTACAACTAGCTTGTGGGGCTTGGCATTTGTGGTGGATTTTTCCCTACACTCCTTTTGCTGAACGCACCGTTGCTAGATATCGACGCAAGCATGAGCCGAGCATCAGTGATCATTTACGGATTCTCACGGTCAATGTACTCGAGCCCAATCGCAATGCCATTAAACTCCTGAAATTAATTCATCAACACCGCCCCGATATTGTTGTAGCGGTAGAAACGGATGCTTGGTGGATGCAACAACTTGATGAAATACAAGATCATTTGCCTTACGTGCAGCGCTGCCCGTTAGACAATTTATACGGCATGCTGGTGTATTCTAAATGGCCGTTAGTGGATGCTGAAACGCGCTTTATGGTAGAGCCACAAGTGCCCTCGATGCATTTTACCTTGCAGTTACCCAATTCACAGGTACGCATGCACTGTGTACACCCCGCACCTCCTAGTCCTACTGAAAACGAAAAATCGCGCGAACGTGACAAAGAATTGCAAGCGGTGGCCCGCATCGCCTTAAATGAAACCGGCCCGGTGATAGTTACGGGTGATCTCAATGACGTTGCTTGGTCACGTTCAACCCGCACTTTTATGCGTATCAGCAAATTATTAGACCCTCGGATGGGACGCGGTATTTATAACACCTTTCATGCCAAAATCCCGTTGCTACGCTGGCCGCTCGACCACATTTTTCATAGTCCCCACTTTATGCTGGTGAAGATTAAGCGCTTACCAGCGTTTGGTTCCGATCATTTTGCGTTGCTTACGGAGCTGGCTCTGAAAAAATAAAAAAGCCAGCAAGGTAAGCTGGCTTTTTGCTAATAACTAAGACGAGCGACTTAGCTCTTTTGGCGTTTCATCGCTTCAAAGAATTCATCGTTAGTTTTGGTCATTTGCAACTTATCAATCAAGAACTCCATCGCTTCTGTTTCACCCATTGGGTGTACAATTTTGCGTAGAATCCACATCTTCTGTAGCTCTTCTTGATTGGTCAGTAACTCTTCGCGACGGGTACCTGAACGATTAAAATCGATCGCTGGGAAGACTCGTTTTTCAGCAATTTTTCGGTTTAAATGAAGTTCCATGTTACCGGTACCTTTAAACTCTTCGTAAATCACTTCATCCATCTTCGAGCCGGTATCTATCAACGCGGTAGCAATAATGGTTAAGCTGCCACCTTCTTCAATGTTACGGGCTGCACCAAAAAAGCGCTTGGGTTTATGTAACGCGTTCGCGTCCACACCACCGGTGAGCACCTTACCAGAGCTAGGAATCACGGTATTGTAGGCACGCGCCAAACGAGTAATGGAGTCGAGCAGGATAACCACATCCTTTTTATGCTCTACCAATCGCTTAGCTTTCTCAATCACCATTTCAGCGACTTGCACGTGGCGGCTAGCTGGTTCATCAAAAGTTGATGCAACCACTTCACCTTTTACCAAGCGATGCATCTCGGTGACTTCTTCTGGACGCTCATCAATTAGCAATACCATGAGTACACAATCGGGATGATTGGCCGCTATTGACTGCGCAATGTTCTGTAATAGTAAGGTTTTACCAGCTTTCGGTGGCGCAACAATCAAGCCACGCTGACCTTTACCTATAGGCGATGCTAAATCTAATACCCGTGCAGTAATGTCTTCCGTTGAACCATTTCCACGTTCCATCCGCAGACGTTCGTCAGCATGAATCGGAGTAAGGTTTTCAAAAAGGACTTTATTGCGGGAGTTTTCAGGTTTGTCGAAGTTTACTTCACGGATTTTGAGGAGAGCAAAATAACGTTCGCCTTCTTTGGGCGGGCGAATCTTACCCGACACCGTATCACCCGTGCGTAAGTTAAAACGACGGATCTGGCTGGGCGACACATAGATATCATCAGGGCCAGCTAGATAAGAAGAATCGGCCGAGCGCAAAAAGCCGAAGCCATCTTGCAAAATCTCAAGCACGCCATCGCCGTAAATATCTTCACCGCTTTTGGCATGAGCTTTAAGAATAGCAAAAATAATATCTTGCTTGCGCATCCGAGCCATTGATTCTAGGCCCATAGTTTCTGAGAGCTGCACCAGCTCGCTGATTGGTTTGTTCTTTAATTCAGTTAAGTTCATAGGGGGGTAATGACTTTTGTGGCCAATAAAAAATTGAGTTGTTTAATTTAGGGATTTCGACTGCTTCGGATACCTGAAGGCTGGCACCCTGAGAAAAGTTATGCGAAGAAAAGTAACACCTAAATCGAAAAACGTCCAGTTTTTCGTCGATTTTAATAAAAAAATAGCGAAATGACCCACTCAAGGTTGCCTTGGATCAATCTAAGACAACCTTAATGGGCCAAACAATTACAGATTTTGCTCAATAAACTCAGCTAACTGAGCTTTTGATAAGGCACCCACTTTAGTGCCAGCCACTTCACCATTTTTGAACAGCAACAGGGTTGGGATACCACGAATACCGTACTTAGGCGGAGTTTGATTGTTGTGGTCAACGTTTAATTTACCCACAGTGATGCGATCGCCAAAGTCGTTGGCAATCTCATCTAGAATAGGTGCAATCATTTTGCATGGGCCACACCACTCTGCCCAAAAATCTACTAAAACTGGTTTGTCTGAATTAAGAACATCGCTCTCAAAACTTTCATCACTTAGCTGAACAATTTTATCACTCATGATAATCTCCGCTGCTGAATACGCGTGAAATAATAAAACACTATTATTTCTGTTTTTGAATGTTAGCGCAAACTGATATGCTTACGCCATGAGTAAAACACATTTGACAGAGACACGCTTCGCCGATCTCGACCTGCACCCGCAGGTATTAGCCGCGCTACAAAGCGCTGGGTTTGAACATTGTACACCTATTCAAGCATTAAGCTTACCGATTGCCCTAATCGGAAAAGACGTTGCAGGACAGGCGCAAACCGGTACAGGTAAAACTTTAGCCTTTTTAGTCGCTACTTTCACCACGCTGTTAAACAAACCGCGTACTGGTGACCAACGTTATCCGCGTGCCATCATTATGGCGCCTACGCGTGAGCTTGCCATTCAGATCGCTAACGATGCTGAATTGCTTGCCAAACATTGCGATATGCGTCTTGGCATTATTTATGGGGGCGAGGGTTATGAATCTCAACGGCAGCAGTTAGAACAAGGCGTTGATATTCTGATCGGTACCACGGGTAGATTAATAGATTACTGTAAACAAGGCATCTACCAACTGGATAAAATTGAAGTGGTGGTGTTAGATGAAGCCGATCGCATGTTCGATTTGGGCTTTATCAAAGACATTCGCTACATGTTCCAGAAAATGCCACCACCTAAGCAGCGTCAGAGCTTGTTGTTTTCTGCCACGCTCTCGCAGCGGGTTCAGGAACTGGCTTACGAGCATATGAACTCACCTACTAAAGTTGAAGTAGAGCCTTTACAAAAAACCGGTACGCGTATTACCGAGGAGCTTTTCTACCCGTCTAAGCAAGACAAAATAAAGCTACTACTTACGCTGATTGAAGAAGATTGGCCCGAAAAAGCCATTATCTTTGCGAATACCAAACATACCTGCGAAAAAGTATTTCAATGGTTGGAAGCTGATGGTCACCGCGTGGGTTTGCTGACGGGTGATGTACCTCAACGCAAGCGCTTAAAGATTCTCGAGCAATTTACCTCAGGTGAGCTTGATTTCTTAGTTGCTACGGATGTTGCCGCGCGTGGCTTGCACATTCCTGAAGTGAGTCATGTCTATAATTACGACCTCCCGGATGACTTTGAAGATTATGTGCATCGGATTGGTCGAACCGGACGCGCTGGAGCTAGTGGTAAAGCGGTTAACTTAGCCTGCGAAGAGTACGTCTATAATTTACCAGCCATTGAAGAATACATTGGCCATGCAATTCCAGTGACTAAGTATGCTCCCGAGGCTCTACTTACGGATCTTCGTAGCCCTCGTACCAGTCAACGTCGACCGCGTGGTGGTCGTCGGGGTGGCAGCCAACAACGGCGACCACAGAATAGCCGCAAACAAAGTCCGCGGTAATCATTTATGACGCAGGAAGCGCGCTTTGCAGCAATTGATCTTGGTTCGAATAGTTTTCATCTAATTATTGCTGCAACCAAGCGCGCTGGCGGTTATCGGATCATCTCCCGCTACCGCCACAAAGTCCGTTTAGCTGCTGGCTTAGATCAGCAGCTATGGGTCAATGATGCGGCCATTGGTCGCGGCTTACAGTGCTTATCCATGTTTCGTAACATGCTGGCCGACATTCCGTTGGGTCATATTCGTTGCGTGGCTACCGCAACCTTGCGCAAAGCCAGTAACCAGCAGCAAATGATCGCCCAATTTGAGGAAGCTTTAGGCTGTCCCATTGAAGTCATTTCTGGTCACACTGAAGCCAAACTCATTTACCAAGGAGCGACGAGTGCCTATGCCGGCTCAAGCAAGCCCCTACTGGTGCTGGATATCGGCGGTGCCAGCACAGAGGTTATCGTCGGTCATGGTACTGAACCTCTGCACTTAGAAAGTTTTGATTTAGGCTGCGTGGTTTGGCAACAGCGCTTTTTTCATAACCAAACTATTTCAGCAACTGCCTGTAACGACGCTATCGCCTCAGCACGAGCACTTTTGGCCGACCATGTAGGTAGGTTCAAAGAATTGGGATGGGAGCAGGTAAGCGGCGCCTCAGGCACCTTCCGCGCGCTGTTAGACTTAAGGCAGAGCCGACAACTCACTCCAGTGATAGATGCGACTTGGTTACAGCAGGTGTTAGCTGAAGTTATTGCTGTAGGACATGTACAACGGTTACACGAGCTCCCGTTACGGCGCGACCGCACGGCTGTCTTTGTAGGTGGGCTCTGTATCTTGATTGCCTTGCTCGAAGAGCTAGGCATTCACCGGGTGCACCTGGCCGCGGGAGCATTGCGTGAGGGGCTGTTACTACAACAACTAGCGGCAGTAACAGCACCCAGCAACAGTTAGGTTAGCTTGATTGTTGCAACTTTTGCGCAGCTACCTTGGCAAAATAAGTTAAGATGCCATCGGCACCAGCGCGCTTAAAGCCTAGCAATGACTCTAAAATCACATCTTCACTCAACCAACCGTTGGCGATAGCTGCCTGCATCATGGCGTACTCACCACTCACCTGGTAAGCAAAAGTAGGCACCTTAAAGGTATCCTTAACGCGTCGTACGATATCCAGGTAGGGCATGCCCGGCTTAACCATCACCATATCCGCACCCTCTTCAAGATCAAGTGCAACTTCGTGCAAAGCTTCATCGCTGTTGGCCGGGTCCATTTGGTAGGTCTTTTTATTACCGCCTTTTAAATTACCGGCAGAGCCGACCGCATCCCGAAATGGACCGTAGAATGCAGACGCATATTTAGCAGAATACGCCATGATTTGGACGTTGATGTAGCCATGCTGCTCGAGGGCTTCACGAATAGCGCCAATCCGGCCATCCATCATATCTGACGGTGCCACCACATCAGCACCAGCCTCGGCATGAGATAGTGCTTGGCGAACTAAGGCCTCAGTGGTGATATCGTTTTGCACATAACCGGCTTCGTCAATAATGCCGTCTTGGCCGTGGGTGGTAAAGGGATCTAATGCTACATCGGTAATAACGCCTAACTCAGGTACCGCTGCCTTGATAGCGCGAACCGCTTGCTGGACGATGCCGTTCGGGTCCCAAGCAGCCTCAGCAGTCAATGATTTATGCTCGGCTGGAGTCACAGGAAACAAAGCTACAGCAGGAATGCCTAACGCTGCAATTTCTTTACATTCTTGCACTAACAAATCTATGGATAAGCGCTCAACGCCCGGCATGGACGCCACCGTTTCACGTTGCTCGGTACCCGGTAAGACAAACACGGGATAAATAAAATCGGCAGCTGTTAGCTGATTTTCTGCCACCATACGACGACTAAATTCATGACGGCGTAAACGGCGCATACGACGAAACGGAAAATGGCTGACATGCTGCATAGATTATCCTCTAAGATGGCGGACGGTTAGTCACTCGCTAGACGCTTAGCAACCACCCGAATTTGGTCACGACCAGCAGCTTTAGCGCGGTACAGCGCTTCATCGGCGGCTGCTAGTAATTGGGTGGGCTGATCATAGACCCCAGGACGAGCTACTGCAACCCCCATACTGACGGTGATGCGCATCTCTCCTTGATCCGTATCAAAGGCATGCTGACGTACCTTCTCGGCAATCTTCATGGCAATATCACGAGCGCCAATTTCATCCGTATCTGGCAGCAGCACCACAAATTCTTCACCGCCATAACGATAGACAGTATCACTAGCGCGACGTAGCAATTGCCGCAGCACCTGCGCCAGTTCAATTAATATTTGGTCGCCCACCAAATGTCCGTGGCTATCGTTCAAAGGTTTAAAATGATCGATATCAAGCATAATCAGCGTTAGTTCGCGGCCACTGCGCATGGACCGACGAAACTCGCGCTTAAATTCTTGGTTTAAAAAACGCCTATTGTACAAGCCAGTAAGACCATCTTCGTTGCTCTTTTGCTCGAGTTCTTGATTGGCTTTTTGTAGCCGTAGCATCACCTGCTTCAGCTCTTGAGTGCGTTTCGTCACCATATCTTCGAGTTGATGATTTAATTGCTCTTTCAACCCCAACTGCTCTTGCCTACTTTCGTTAAAGCGCAATGCCAAAGCCCAAGACAGCAGCAACACCTCAAATGCTGACGCAGCCATGATGGCGTAACGTTGCACAAAAACCGATTCAAACAGCCCCAAGTAGCCCAAGGCATTAATACTGATAGCGGCTAGCAAACCGCCTAACGCGAAGGTATAAATACGCGCATAAATCAGGCCGCGGCGCCATAAAATGATGCCGCAACTCAATAAAAAGCCACAGCATATAACCGCAAAACCAAGTACAAAAGGTATCAAAACCGCGTAGGGCAAAATCAAGCTGAGCAGAAAAATAACGCCATACAGCGCCATAAAGAAGCGCAACACCCTATGTAATCTGGCACTGTGCTGCTTGGTTTGTAACACGCCCATGGTCACCAGCGTTGCAAACAAAATCATGATGCTACCTATCATGGTAACAATTCGATCTTGAATCCATACCGACCCTGGCCACAGGTACTGATAACCCACCCCATCTAAACCGGCCATTAGCAGCCCGACGGAGAGAGTGTAAGCTGAGTAATTTAAGAAACTACGGTCTCGAGTGACCAAATAGGTGAAGAGGTTATAAAACACCATGCACAAAATCAGGCCGAAATATAGCCCAGTAGCGGCCACCTGATACTGATGAAACTCCATGAATTGCAACGGTGGCCAGATCTCTAGCGGAAACCTTAGCGAGCTTTCAGTTTGGACTCTGAGGTAAATATCGTGGGCTGCATGGGTAGGCAGCGGAACGACAAAGTTTTTATTGTGAATGGGTCGCTGCGCAAAGGGATATTGATCGCCCATGCTGACCTGACTCAGCACTTGCCCTGCTTGCACAAAGTAAACGTCGATCGAGTCGAGTAAGGGATAGCCTAAATAGAGTATACGATCGGCGTCATTAGCACCTACCGATACTTTAAACCAATACGCCTGTGGCGTGTATCCAAAAGACACCGCCTCACCTGCTGGCATCTGCTGCCATGCTGCGGCTGGCTGTTGCAGCAAGCCTAGGAGCGTGGTTGTATTGGTTTCAGCTTGATAATAGATGGTTGGTTTTACAACCTGTAGCGGCTTTGGTGGTGTCGGCTGCGCTTTAACCGCAGTTACGGCTACACCAATAATAAGCAACAGCACCAAGGTCACCCAACGGCCCCAAGAAACGTTCATAGCATCCCTATTGTTGTATAAATTCTAGGCTGTTCTGCCAGCACTGAGCAGCAATAGTGGTGACTTCCTGTTGTCTTAGCTGCGCCAGATACTCACCTATAGCGGGGAGTAAACTAGGTTCATTGCATTTGGGTCTTGGCCGAATCGTTCGCGGTAGTAAAAACGGTGCATCGGTTTCTAACAGCAATCTGTTTGCTGGTATCCATGGCACCGCCTGTTGTAACTCTGTTCCTCGACGTTCATCACATAGCCAGCCCGTGATGCCTATATAACAACCAAGATCGAGGTAATTAGCAAGCTCTTTTTCGCCGCCAGTAAAACAATGCGCTAGCATCCGTGGAATACTTTTTAAGAAGGGCTTTAATAATGCTAATTGCTGTGCTTGCGCATCACGTTCATGTAAATAGACAGGCAACTTCAATTCAGCAGCTAGTTCCAACTGAGCGGTAAAAACCTGCTGCTGAATGGCTGCGGGCGAGTAATTACGGTTAAAATCTAGCCCGCACTCACCAATCGCTACCACCGCTGGATGTTGAGCTAGTTCTCGTAGTCGGGCTAAATCGGTGGGCTGGCTAGCCGCCGCATCGTGTGGATGAATACCAACACAGGCCACCAACTGCTGCGGAAAACGTTCACACAAAGCCAGTGCCTGCTCGCTTTCCAACACATTAGTACCAATCACCAGTTGACGCTCAACGCCAGCGGCTAAGCCACGTGCAATCACCTGTTCGGCTTGCACCAGTAGCTTAGGATTGGTTAAATTCACCCCAACATCAAACCAGCGTAATGCGCTCATGCTTAGAGTTAATCGATGCGCCGCACTTTAATCCGCCGCGGGGTACCTTCGTAACTTAAGAAGAAACTGGTAAAGGCGCCACGCTCAATGTAGTAGCGTGCGTTATCCTTAAACAAAAATGTTCCGGACTCAGATTGCTCCCAGATTTGCCCATCTTCAGTTTCAACCACCCAATAACCGCGCGCATTTTGTTCCAGTTTGGTAATCGTAATGTACTGTCGATCAGGGGCATCTTCGGTTGCGGTACGATGTTCTTTACCAAATTTTTGTTTCACATCAGCTTGGCTTCGCTCTGCCGCGCGGGTCGAGCGATTCATACCACTTGCACCCGGCGCACTAGCTGCTACCGCAGTCTCATCACTACCGCGTTGCACTACGGTAACTTGTGCTGCGAGTTCATCAAAACAAACCAAGCGCTGTAACGCATTCTTGATATCAGCACAACGTAACAACTCAGCATCCACTGCTGTTTGTGCCGTTGCTGGCGCCGACCAGGCGGCCGTCAGTACTGTCGTCAACATCAAAGCACTTGTTCCAAACCCATACATCAGCTTTCGCATAGCTACTTCCCATTCGTATTAGTTGCATCGGCGGAGTCAGCAGCTGGCTTAACTCCCGCTTTTTGATATAGACCTGCAATAACTAGCCCAAGTTCAAACAATAACCACATTGGAATAGCAAGCAACGTTTGTGAGATGACATCCGGTGGTGTCAGAATCATGCCCACAATAAAAGCAATTACAATGACATAAGCTCGCTTAGCACGCAATGCAGCGACACTTGTTACGCCACTCCAAACCAATAAAATAATAGCGACTGGGGTTTCAAAGGCAATCCCAAACGCCATAAAAATGGCCAGCACAAAGTCTAAATAGCGAGCTATATCAGTTGCTACTGTCACCCCTTCTGGAGCGGCCCCAGCTAAAAAGTTTAAGGCTAACGGCAACACCACCCAGTAAGCAAACGCCACCCCAGCATAAAATAATAACGTACTACTTAACAGCAACGGCACCACTAAGCGTTTTTCGCGCTTATACAAACCCGGGGCGATGAATCCCCATAATTGCCACAGCAAAAATGGAATAGCCAATGCAATAGCTACTACTAAAACCAACTTGAAGGGGGTGAAAAATGGTGTGGCCACATCGGTGGCTATCATACTGGTGCCCTGCGGCAAACTCTCCAGCATAGGCAGCGCTAGCCAGTGGTATAGATCGTTGGCAAAGGCCGCCAACAGGGCAGAAATAACACCTACCGCCAGCAGACTTCGTAGCACCCGCGTTCGTAGTTCTAGTAAGTGCTCCAAAAAGGGCATCTGACTAGCCATCTGACGAATCCTTAGGTTTATCGGTGCTGTTGCCCGTATTAGCAGGGGTGGCATAAGGGCGCTGCACTTGTTGCGCGGCTGCCTGTAATTCAACAATAGACCGCTGCACGTCGGGCGGTAATTTGTCCATGCCGAGTTCTTCAGCTTGCTTCAAATGCTCATGCAACTCTTTAATCCGCAGTTCGTGATTCAGCTCTTGTTGCATGTTGCTGGTAAACTCTTTGACTTTACTCACCCCTCGCTGCATTGAGCGCAAGGCTCCTGGCAGGCGCTCAGGACCCAACACAATCAGCCCCAGCACTGCGATTACCACCAGCTCCCAAAAGCCAATATCAAACATGGTCTACTGGTCTTTGTGGTCGGTACGCGTAGCTGCAGATTGCTGCTGATGTTCAACCTGATCGTTGGTTTTTTCTTGCGGTTTAGTCTCGCTATCGTCATTCACTGACTTTTTGAAACCTTTAATGGCTGAGCCTAAATCACTACCAATGTTGCGCAGACGCTTGGTGCCAAATAACAGCACAATAATCAATAACACAATCAGCGCTTGCCAAATTCCAATTCCCATATCTTTGCCTTTGCCTCTTACGATGAACGTTTGCGTCGCCAACTTAGCCACGCACTAACGAGTGCTGCAGCGCCAGTAGCGGCAGGATAAAACCAAGCGACCTTAGCCACCACCAATAAGGTGGTACTGACCAGCATGGCCGCGGTAATCATTCCCCACCATACTTGCTGTGCATGTTGGCGTTGTTGCTCTGCCAATTGCAACATCATGCGTTGTTGATAATCCGCCTGATGCCTTTGAGTATTTAAGTAATCATAAAGCAAGGTCGGCATTTCTGGCAGCTTTTCTGCCCAAAAAGGCGCATTTTCTTTTACCGAGCGTATCACTGCACGCCAACCCAACTGCTCGTGCATCCAACGTTCTAGGAACGGTTTTGCTGTTTTCCATAAATCGAGTTGTGGATACAAAGTACGCCCTAAACCTTCTACATAAAGCAAGGTCTTCTGCAGTAACACCAACTGCGGTTGTACTTCCATTTCAAAGCGGCGGGCGGTATTGAACAAATTAACCAAGACGTTACCAAACGAAATCTCAGCTAGGGGCTTATTGAAAATGGGTTCGCACACGGTTCGAATGGCACTTTCAAACTCTTCCACATTCACGTGCTTTGGCACCCAACCCGAGTCGATATGCAGTTCAGCCACCTTGCGATAATCACGATTGAAAAACGCCAAAAAGTTCTCGGCCAAATAACGCTTATCTTCACGATTGAGCGTGCCGACAATACCAAAATCAATCCCTAGGTACTGAGGGTCGTCGGGGTGCTGACGTGACACAAAAATATTGCCAGGATGCATATCGGCATGAAAGAAACTGTCGCGGAACACTTGCGTAAAGAACACCTCAACACCACGTTCAGCGAGCTTCTTCATATCCACGCCCATGGCCATCAGGGTATCAACATCACTCACCGGGATGCCGTCTATGCGCTCCATGACCATCACATTAGGGCGACTGTAATCACTGAACACAGTCGGAATATACAATAATTTCGAGTCCGCAAAATTACGTTTCAGCTGAATTGCGTTGGCTGCTTCACGCAATAAATCCAACTCATCGATTAAGGTTTTACGGTACTCTTTTACCACTTCGCGCGGCTTCAAACGCCGCCCGTCTGGCAGATGTCGCGCTAATACGGAAGCCAAGGTTTCCATTAACCGTAAATCCGCATCAATGGTCGGTCGGATATCAGGTCGAATCACCTTGATGACAACCTCAGCACCCGCATCATCACCATGTTTTAGGGTGGCGGTATGAACTTGTGCAATGGATGCCGATGCTAACGGCTGCACCATAAAATCGTCAAAAGCGTCATGAATATTTTCTAGCTCAAGTGCTTTTTCAATCAGCCGTTGCGCCTGTTGGCCATCAAAAGCTTTAACTTTATCTTGCAACACGGCCAATTCATTGGCGATATCAGGCGGCAACAAATCGCGACGGGTGGACAGCATTTGTCCAAACTTGACCCACACCGGCCCTAGCGACTCTAGCGCTAATCGAAGGCGCACTCCAGCAGGTTGCTGTTTGTGCTTGTTCGGAATCCAAAACAACAAATGCCGCCCCAAACGCACCGACCAAGGCAGCCAATGGGCGGGAATGATTTCGTCTAAACCATAGCTGAGCATGGTTTGGGTGATTTTATACAGGCGTTTTAGTCGAGTACTCACAATCCCTACCTTGTTTTTAACGCGCGCTCTAGCTTATCTACTTGCGCACGTAATTGCTGCACCTGCTGTTTAAACTCCGCCATTTGCTGGGAGCCAACTAAAATATGTTTTTCTTCAATAAGGACATCCGCTAGCCACTGTTGCTGCTCTGCTAACCGTTGCTGTAGCCATTGTTGGCTGCGCTTAAAAGCCTGGCCAACAACATGCGCTGGGACATCACCTATACGCTGGCTCAATTGCTCTTCCCAATCAATATCTAAGGCTACAAACAGCTGACTGAATTGTTGCGCCAGCATAGGATCACCCTCAATATCTAAGGCATCGGCTTTAATTAAGCGGGTGATATTGGCACTATCTTGCAACTCAGGGAGAACCGCCAAGCGCGTGATAATATGGCAATCAACGCTATCAGCATCGACCCAGCTCAACAATACACCTTGCTCACTAGCCTGCAACGTAAGGGGTTTACCGAGTTCAGTGAGGGTCACTCGCAAACGTTTACCTGCCACCTTCTGCAACCGCGCTGAGCTAGCACTGTCTAAGCTAAGTAAATGATTAGCCAAAGCCTCTGCGGCACTGGTCGGCAATACAGTCCACAGCATTAGAATTTAAACCCACGATGCAGCGCTACAATGCCGCCGGTTAAATTATCAAACGTGACCTGATCGTAGCCTGCGGTTTCCATCATGCCTTTGAGCGTTTCTTGGTCTGGGTGCATCCGTATCGATTCAGCCAAGTACTGGTAGCTTTCAGCATCACCGGCCACCAACTGCCCCATCTTCGGCAACACATTGAACGAGTAAAAATCGTAGGCTTGATTTAACAAAGGTTGTACCGGTTTCGAGAATTCTAATACCAGTAAGCGACCGCCCGGCTTTAACACTCTAAACATCGACTCTAAAGCCTTCTGCTTATCGGTGACATTACGTAAACCAAAAGCAATCGTAATGATGTCAAAACTATCATCAGCAAAAGGCAGCTCTTCAGCATTGGCTTGAACATAACTGACGTTGCCAACAATGCCGCGGTTACGCAGCTTGTCGCGCCCTACTTCTAACATGGCATCGTTGATATCTGCCAACACCACTTCGCCTGTAGGGCCTACTCGACGCGCGAAGGCAGCGGTTAAATCGCCGGTACCACCAGCAATATCTAATACTTTCATGCCCGTCCGAACACCGCTGCAATCAATGGTGTAGCGCTTCCATAAGCGGTGGATACCGAACGACATTAAATCGTTCATCACATCGTATTTTTGCGCCACTGAGTTAAACACATTGGCCACTAAGTTTTGCTTTTCTGTTTTGGCAACTTGTTTATAGCCAAAATCTATGGTGTCTTGCTGGTTATCTTTCATCTTTAAACCTTTTTCTGTCGCTGCGCCCTAGTGTACTACGAAATCATGCTTGGGCGTAGTGATCCCGTCGTGGTAACCACCGCTGTATCAGTGCATCAGCAGTGTGCGGGTAATGGTGCCAGATTTGGCTTGCCAAGTGCTGAACTTGATCAAGTAAATAACTATGTTTCATGAGGTCGGCTACTTTCATTTCGGTTAAGCCGGTTTGTCGCTGCCCAAGCAATTCACCTGGCCCACGTAACTCCAAATCACGCTGGGCTATCACAAAGCCATCGGTACTGTCGCGCAACACGCCGAGCCGCTGCGTAGCAGTTTTCGATAGCGGCGCATGGTATAACAGCACACAGTGACTCGCCGCTGCCCCCCGGCCTACTCGGCCCCGTAACTGATGTAACTGAGCCAGCCCCAAGCGCTCTGGATTTTCAATAATCATTAAACTAGCATTGGGCACATCCACCCCAACCTCAATCACTGTCGTTGCCACCAGTAAATCGAGTTCGTGGGCCTTAAAAGCACTCATCACCGCTTCTTTTTCGGCACTTTTTAAGCGCCCATGCACTAAGCCAATGCGCAATTGTGGCAACGCTGCTGCCAGTTGCGTGGCGGTATCCTCAGCGGCTTGGCATTGCAGCGCCTCGGATTCTTCAATTAAGGTGCACACCCAGTATGCTTGTCGCCCTTGTTCAGTACAGACATGTTCGACTCGCTGGATCACTTGCTCACGACGGGTATCAGGAATCGCAACCGTGGTTACTGGAGTCCGTCCTGGCGGCAGCTCATCAATGATGGAAGTTGCTAAATCAGCGTAGGCGGTCATCGCCAAAGTTCGCGGAATAGGGGTTGCGGTCATGATGAGCTGATGCGGCTGAAATCCCTGATCAATCCCCTTTTGCCGCAGTTCTAGGCGCTGGTGCACGCCAAACCTATGCTGTTCGTCAATAATAACCAATACCAAATTGGCGTAGGTCACTTCGCTCTGAAATAACGCATGGGTGCCCACCACCAGTTGCACCTCACCGGCAGCTATCGCGGCTAGGTTTTGTTGCCGCTCTTTAGCCTTCTGTTTGCCTGCTAACCAGCCCACAGCAATACCGAGGGGCTCAAACCACTGTCGAAAAGTAAGCGCGTGTTGCTCAGCCAGAATCTCCGTTGGGGCCATCAGGGCTACCTGAAAGCCTTGGCCTATAGCCGTCAGTGCGCTTAAAGCTGCGACCAAGGTCTTGCCTGAACCCACGTCTCCTTGTACTAAGCGCATCATCGGTTGTGACAACGCCAAATCCGCTTGTATTTCGCCAACCACGCGCTGCTGTGCAGCCGTCGGTGCAAAGGGTAATTGCTGCAAAAATTGCTGCTGCAAGACAGGATTCACGGCTAGTGCTCGAGCTTGATGAGCCTGCTTTAGCGCTCTCAATTTCAATAAGCTAAGCTGATGTGCCAATAACTCTTCCGCTGCCAGCCTCACCTGAGCAGGGTGTGTACCCTCTGCTAACTGGCTTAAACTAACGTCCAAGGGCGGCCGGTGTAAAACCCGTAGGGCGGCTGCCAACGAAATTCCACCTGGCTGCAGAGATTCTGGCAGCAATTCAGGCAGTGCCTGCTCATTTAGATAAGTAAGCGCTTGCTCAGATAGCTTTCTTAAAGTGGCTTGTTGAACCCCTTCTGTCGCTGGGTAGACGGGGGTTAACGACTGCTCGGCTAGGATGGGCACTTGCCCTTCTATTATTTTATATTCTGGATGAATCATATCGGGGCCCTGCAGGCCTCGTTTTACTTCACCAAAAAGCTGCAACCTAGTGCCTTGTTCAAACTGTTTCAGCTGGGCTGCACTAAACTGAAAAAACACTGCGGTTAACACGCCGCTCGTATCTTTTACTCGCACCTTGAGCATGCGCTTGCGGCCGTAGGTAATCTCAGCTTTTATCACTTCCGCTACCACAGTGGCGGTGGTGCCCTGCTGCAGCGCAGCAATCGGATAAATCCGTGATCTGTCTTCATAGCGCAAGGGTAAATGCAGGAGCACATCTTGCACATTCATCAGGCCTAGTTTTTCTAATTTAGTTTGTAGTTTCGGCCCAACCCCCTTCAGATTGCTCAGCGGGATGAGGTGCAAGCTGCTTAAACTCATCTTTTAGCGCTCCGAATCCGTTGCCACCACTGCTCATCAGCAAGAATTTCACCTTGCTCGCCCACTGCCGGATAAGGAATATCATTGAGTCGACAAAGCCGCGCGAAAATAGGGTGGCCCCCCTCAAACAGCACCCGCTGCCGCTCTGCTTGTGGCAATGAAGGTTGTTGATAGCGCCCAACTGCCGCACGTTGGCGTTGTGCTTCGTATAAAATCACAGCCGCTGCCACGGAGACATTCAGTGACTCCGCCATCCCTACCATGGGCACAATCACTTGATGGTCAGCCGCGGCAATCGCTTCTGGCGTAACTCCGCGACGCTCTTGCCCCAAAATAATGGCCGTTGGCTTGGTGTAATCAATGGCTCTGAAATCCACCGCTTGGGGCGACAAGTTAGTCACTATGATTTGTTTTTTCTCTGCTTTTAACTGCTCAATGGCACTTGGCAAACCGTCATGGTTGTGCACCTTAACCCATTTATTGGTGCCTACCGCAGCACCCGCCCGTACCCGCAAACGCGGGCCGTACCAAATGGCATGAACCTCATGTATCCCTACCGCATCAGCGGAACGAATCAGTGCTGACAGATTGTGATTTTTATGCACACTCTCTAAGCAGAGCGTTAAATCAGCTTGGCGCTGATCAAGTAATTGATTTATCCGAGCCAAACGCTCGCTAGTCATGGTAAATTCCAAGATCTGACTTCCGCTTTCAAATAATTAGCTACAATAATGAATTTAACACCAAGTATAAAGGGCCGCAGTGGCAGTCCACACCAGGCAAGTATAACGGCATGCATGAGTTAACCCTAGTTTTTAGCCACCCCGATTTCTACGTGCTGAATAAGCCCGCCGGTGCGCCCATGCATGCCAACGCACAACAAGCAAGCGTGGTACATCAACTCGGGCAACAGTTGCAGCAACAATTGTGGCCAGTGCATCGCTTAGATACCCCAACTTCTGGGGCGCTGCTGGTGGCTCGTAATCAGGCTGCGGCAGCCACCTTGAGTGGCCTCTTTGCCGAGCGCCAAATACACAAATATTACCTTGCGGTAGCGGCTGGTAAGCCCAGTAAAAAACAAGGACTGATCTGTGGCGACATGGATAAAGTACGACGTGGCAACTGGCGCCTGTTGCGTACACAAAATAATCCAGCCCGCACCCGTTTTATTAGTCACGCACTAAAACCTGGCTACCGCTATTATGTGCTCAAGCCAAGCACCGGCAAAACCCATCAACTTAGAGTCGCACTGAAGAGTTTGGGGACGCCGATTTGTGGCGACCAGCGTTACGGCGGTGAAGCGGCGCAGCACCTGCATTTGCATGCTTGGCAATTGCAGTTCTGCTATCAACAACAGCAGTTCAGCATCACCGCACCATGGCCAGAATATGAACACTTTCTAGACTTACCCCCCCAACCTGATCTAGGCTTGCTTATCTCTGCTACCTAATTGCAAGGAACTCCCTATGCGTATGTCCATGTTAAATAAAGCTGTCATTGCCACCACCTTAGCCACGAGTTGCTGGGCTATCAGCCCAACGCAGGCCGCTGAACCGGTGCAAATTTCGTCATCCTTAGAGCAGCAAGTGATCGAATGGCGACGTGATTTGCATCAACACCCTGAATTAAGTAATCGTGAATTTCGTACCGCAAAAGTCATTACGGAACACTTGCAGAGCCTTGGTTTTGAAGTGCAGACAGGGGTAGCACATACCGGCGTCGTGGCCCTGCTCAAAGGCGCCAAGCCAGGCCCCACCATCGCCTTGCGGGCCGACATGGATGCCCTACCCGTGGTCGAGCAAACCGACGTTGCCTTTAAATCTACTGCAGTAGCCGAGTATCGCGGTAAAGAAGTAGGTGTTATGCATGCCTGCGGTCATGATTTGCATGTGGCTATGTTGATGGGTGCAGCCCAACAACTCACCGAACTGCGCGAGCAATTAGCTGGCAATGTGGTGTTTATTTTTCAACCGGCCGAAGAAGGTGCTCCTGCAGGTGAAGAAGGTGGTGCTGAGTTGATGCTTAAAGAAGGGTTATTCAAACAGTATCAACCTGAAGCCGTGTTTGGTATTCATGTGTGGTCAGCGGGACACACTGGTCACATTGGCTATCGCGAAGGCCCTCTGATGGCCTCGTCAGACCGCTTTGAAATAACCGTCAAAGGCCAACAAACTCATGGTTCACGGCCATGGGGAGGCGTGGACCCTATTGTGGCGGCGGGCCAGATTATTAATAACACCCAAGCCATTGTTAGCCGTCAGGTCGATATTACCAAGGCGCCAGCGGTAGTGAGCTTTGGTATTGTTGAGGGCGGTGTCCGCAACAATATCATCCCTGATGAGGTCTATCTCGAAGGGACCATCCGTAACTTTGATATGGATAACCGTGCGCAAATTTTTGCTAACTTAAAAACGACTGCTGAGCATACCGCACAAGCCAGTGGCGCTGAGGCGCATGTGCATATTGATGAGGGCTACCCAGTTACCATTAACAATCCAGAATTAACCCGTGCCATGCTGCCTACCATGCACAAGGTAGCAGGAGCCGATAAGGTAAACGTGAATGCATTAGTAACTGGTGCAGAAGATTTCTCATTTTATGCACTAGAGGTGCCAGGATTATTTGTATTTTTGGGGATAACTCCAGAAGATCAAGATCCTGCTACGGCGCCAAGCAACCATTCACCCTTCTTTTATGCTGATGAGCGTGCGCTTAAAACCGGTACTGAACTTTATGTCAACTGGGCTATTGATTACGCTAAGTTACCTTAACGATCTCGGTGCTAGCATAGCCGCCCTGATAAAAAAGGCCCATTACGGGCCTTTTTTGTGGGTAGCTACAATTAAAAAAAGCCTGCTAATTTGCTGCTTGCAGCTGCTTGCGAATCAGTTTTTTATCGATTTTACCAACGCTGGTGCGAGGAATCTCCGCAACCACGGTGACCGAATCAGGAATCGCCCATTTTTCAATCAAGCCGGCCTCAATAAACTGCTGTAAATGATCAGCAACTTGCTCGCGATCAACGGCAGCATCAGCTTTCACTGTAAGCATAGCATGAGGGCGCTCACCCCACTCTGCATCAGGGAGTCCCACCACAGCTGTCAGTTCAATGTCAGGATGCTGACTGATGAGGTTTTCCAGATCTAACGAGGAAATCCATTCACCGCCCGTTTTAATCACATCTTTGATACGGTCACGAATTTGCAGGGTGTAGTTACTATCAATGGTGCCGACATCGCCTGTATGCATCCAGCCATTAGCCCACAGCTCAGCACTTTTTTCTGGCTCGTTTAGATACCCCTGAGTGAGCCATGGTGTGCGCACCACAACCTCACCCATAGCCTCACCATCATGTGGTAAAAAACGACCGTTATTATCAATAATACGCATATTCACCAGTGGCACTGGGCGCCCGGTTTTGATTCGCTCTTGTACTTGGCGCTGTTGATCAAAGTCCGAGGCCTCAAGCGGCAACCAGGTGGTACTCAACAGTGGACAGGTTTCGGACATACCGTAGCCGGTATAGACCTGAACACCGCGTGCGAGGGCGGCATCAGCTAAGCCCGCCGTTAGCGCACTGCCTCCAATTAACACCTGCCAGCCGCTAAAATCAATCGCTTGAGCTTTTTCACTACTCAGTACCATCTGTAAAATGGTCGGCACACAGTGCGAGAAGGTCACCTTTTCTCGTACAAACAACTGCAACAAAGTCGCTGGTTCGTAACGACCAGGATACACTTGCTTGAGCCCCATCATGGTGGCGACATAAGGTACGCCCCAAGCATGCACGTGAAACATTGGAGTGATTGGCATATACACACTACCAGCCTGCATCAACTGCATATTGTCATTCATGCTTGTAGTGGCTGCTAAGGTGAGTGTGTGCAGCACCAATTGTCGATGCGAAAAGTACACCCCTTTCGGGTTGCCGGTGGTGCCGGTGGTGTAAAAGGTTGTGGCAATAGCGTTTTCGTCAAAATCAGGGAAATCATATTCCGGCAACGCCGCTGCCAATAAGCTCTCGTAATCACCCACGGTGGCCAGCGCAGGCTCCGCTGGAGTATCGCTATCACTTAGCTGGATGTATTTTTCGACGGTTACCAGCTCATGTTTTACTTTCGCTAACAACGGCAAGAAGTCATCGTGCGCCAACACCACTTTATCCTCGGCATGATTCATGGTGTAGACAATTTGCTCGGGGGCTAAGCGCACGTTCACCGTATGCAACACAGCGCCAAGCATGGGAATAGCGAAAAAGCACTCAAGATAGCGCGGTGTATCCCAATCCAACACCGCCACCACATCACCTTGCTTCACTCCTTGCTCGGTCAGCATATTAGCGAGGCGTTGCACGCGCTGATTAAACTCAGCATAACTGTAACGCTTGCCATTATTACCGCCAACGATCTCGTTATTAGCACCGTAGCGCTCGCTTGAGAGTAATAACTGCTTTATCAGTAACGGATACTGATAGGCTTCATCAGCCGGCTTTAGTAGTTTTACTGACATAGGTTGTCCTTGTTGTTCTGTCTTTTATTTTTATAGAGTTACCACTTACGGGTAACTTCGTAGATATCGGTACGACGATCTTTCAGGTTCGTGACCGAGCCTTCATGATGTAAATAACGTAATTCGTCTAAGTTTAGATCCGAAAAAATAAGTTGCTCAGTGTTTGGCGTGGTTTCCGCTAAAATAGCATCGTACGGAAAGGCAAAGTCTGACGGCGAAAACACCGCAGACTGGGCGTACTGCACATCCAGACTTTCTACTTGCGGTAAGTTACCCACGCTGCCACAGGTCACCACATAACACTCGTTTTCAACCGCGCGGGCTTGGGCGCAGTGACGCACACGCAGATAGGCATTGCGGGTATCTGTCCAAAACGGCACAAACAACACTTCTAAACCTTCGGCCGCCATCAGTCGACCCAATTCAGGAAACTCCACGTCGTAGCAAATTAAAATGCCCACACGGCCGGCATCGGTATCAAACACTTTAACCACATCGCCGCCTTCAATGACCCAGTCACGCTTTTCATGCGGGGTGACATGTATTTTTCGTTGTTCTTCAACGGTACCGTCGCGGCGACACAAATAAGACACGTTATAAATCACGTCATCTTCATCGAGTGGCATCGAGCCAGTAATGATATTGACGTTGTAACTGACCGCCATCTGTGACATTTCACGTTTAAAGCGTTCGGTAAAGCTAGCTAAAAACCGGATCGCATCTTTCTGCTGGCTCTGATCTGTCAGCCCCATCAGCGGTGCATTAAAAAATTCTGGGAACACCGCAAAATCACTTTGATAGCTCGACATGGCATCGACAAAGTATTCAACTTGACGCAGCATTTCTTCCACCGACTCCACTGAGCGCATTTGCCACTGCACCGCCCCAACGCGGACATTGCGGATGCGGCTACCTAGAATATTGTCCGATGGCTCGTACAAAAAGTTATTCCATTCAAGGAGCGTGGCAAAACCAGCCGAACGCTTATCCTCGGGGAGGTACTTACCTAACAAACGTTTTACGGTGAAATCGTTAGCTAACTGAAAGGTTAAAATCGGGTCATAAATTTCGCGCCGATGCACCCCTTCAATATATTGCCCAGGGCTCAGCTCATCAGCATATTTGTGAAAGTTAACAATGCGACCACCCGCTAAAATGGCCTTCAGATTAAGCTGGCGGCAAAGTTCTTTACGCGCATCGTACAAACGCCGACCTAAACGATAGCCACGATAATCAGGATGAATCAGTACATCCAGGCCATACAGCGCATCACCTTTACGATCATTGAGAATATTCTCACGCGCATCCATTAAATCATCGTAGGTATGGGGGTTACTAAAACGAGCGTATTTAACCCGTACCGTTAACGCTACGCCCACCAGTTGGCCGCCATCTTCTAAACAGATCTGACCTTCAGGAAATTCTTTGATTAATTTCCGAATGGTAGCCTCACCCCAAGCCCCGCCAATGTCTGGATACACCTTGTCCATTAACGGTTTTAACTGAGGGTAATCCTCATCTTTTAGATTACGTAACTGTAAATGTAGATCATCAGGGCTCATAGACTTCCTTTGTGGTTCTGTGTACAACATCAATTAAAGGTATGACGAATAGGCAAAGCTTGCAACGTCAACATAAGACATATAAACTTCTGGACGTCTAAAACAACAATAACACTGCGCAGGAAAAACGATGAATCAACCCGCTAGTGCCAAAGCACTTTTACCCTTACTGCTCTTTCTTTCGCTGTTTTTAGGTGTAGGTGTCTACTTTCAAGTGACTGGGGTCGACTATGCCTTTTATCAGCTTAATAGTCCCGTTGCTATTCTGCCCGCTATTATTTTAGCAGTACTACTCAGCAAGCAAGCCTTTGAAGAACGTATCAATACTTTCGTGGCGGGTGTCGGCGAGCGCAATATCGTCACCATGTGCATGATTTATTTATTAGCCGGAGCATTTTCTACGGTAGCAGCGGCGACCGGTGGCGTCGATGCCATGGTGGCCTTGGGTTTAAACGTGATTCCACCACAGTTTTTGCTGCCAGGCCTATTTATTATTGCCGCTGTGGTGTCTACCGCTATGGGTACCTCGATGGGCACCCTAGCTGCGCTAGCTCCAGTGGCTCTGGGCCTCGGTCAGGCTGCTGATATCGACTTAGCGTTATTAGCTGGAGTCTTGGTAAGCGGATCCATGTTCGGGGATAACTTGTCATTTATTTCAGACACGACTATCGCAGCTACACGTACCCAAGGCTGCGCCATGAGCGACAAGTTCAAAGCTAATCTAAAAATTGCTTTGCCAGCTGCTGCCATTACGCTGATTTGGCTTTTCACCTACGATACCGGTGCAGTCCCTCCGAAAATACCAGAGGCTAATCTCTGGCTGGCCTTGCCGTACTTTTTTATTATTGTGCTTGCCGTGCTCGGCTTAAATGTGTTTGCTGTGCTGACCCTGGGTATCATTTTAGCTGCTGCGTTCGGCATGGCCACGGTTGACTATCAATGGGTTGCCTTTAGCAAGGACATCTACCAAGGCTTTACCAGCATGCAAGAAATCTTCTTGCTGTCACTTCTTATTGGCGGCTTGAGTGCGCTGATCCGCCAGCAAGGTGGCCTACAATTTCTTGCGGATGCCGTAGGCACAGTTACCAAACGTTTGTTCAAGCACAAACAACAACGGGCGGCCTTTGGCGTGGCAGGCTTAACCGCGCTAACAAACTTTGCTGTGGCTAATAATACAGTCACCATTTTATTAAGTGGCGAAGTGAGTAAACGTCTAGCTGAAGAAGGCGATCTAGCACCACGACAAAGCGCGAGCTTACTGGATATTTTTGCCTGTGTAGTACAAGGTGCTTTGCCCTACGGCGCACAAGCCTTATTGATGGGGGCTAGTTTTGGTTTGTCGCCGTTAGAAGTGAGCTTGCATACCGGCTACTGCTTTATTTTAGGAGGGGTATCCTTGGCGATGATTATCTGGCGCAAACCCTTAGAGAGCCGCGCCAGTAGCACAGCAACTGCCTAGTTAGTACTAGGCAGTTCCATCACACCATCAATTTCAATCTGTACATTTTTGGGCAATGCCCGTACTCCAATCGCTGCGCGAGCGGGGTACGGCGCTTGGAAGAACTCAGCCATCACTTCATTCACCACAGCAAAATGACTTAAATCGGTTAAATAAATTTGTACTTTCACCATATCCTGCAGTTCACCACCGGCAGCTTCACAAACTGCAGCAAGGTTTTTGAACACTTGCACCGCTTGCTCACGAAAATCTTCGCTAATCACCGTCATGCTGCTCGGCACTAGTGGGATCTGGCCCGACAAATACACAGTGGTGCCAATTTTTACTGCTTGTGAGTAGGTACCAATTGCGGCTGGAGCATTATCGGTACTGATAATAACTTTCGACATAGTTGTTCCTAAAAGTAAGTTCTGTTAATTGGGGTAAGGACAGATAACTAAGGGGGTTATTTGCGCAGTCGCCACACGCGTTGCACATCGGGCATCTTTCGGATATGTCGCAACACGTTGGCTAGTTGAGTTCGATCTCGTACGGTAAGAGCGACATCAATATAGTAAATATTGGCATCGAGCTCTTCGGTTTTCAGGCCATGAATATTACAACCAGCAGCAGCAATAGCTGTTGTTAGCTTAGCTAACACACCTTGATGATTAATCACCTCTACCCGCACTTCGGTAATAAATTCTCCGTCCGGGTTGGCTTCCCACTGCACGGGGAAGTAGCGTCCAGGCTCATCTTCAAAACCACGCACGTTTTTACATTCTCGCCGGTGTACTACCAAGCCTTTACCTGGGCTGACGTGGGCAATAATCTCATCACCTGGTATCGGCCGACAACACTTCGCAAAGCTCATCAACAAGCCTTCAGCACCGCGAATAGCTAGCGTACTACGAACAGGGCTGGCGCTACCATCATCTTTCAGCTGTGCTAATTCACCCAATAGACGCTTGGCAATCGCAATCGACATCATATTGCCTAAACCGATTTCGCGCAGCAGTTGCTCTTTAGACTCTAACTTCACTTCGTGTAGCACACGGGTAAATTCAGCGTCACTTATTTCATCAAAGTTGACTGGGCCTAAGGCGGCACGTAACAGACGTTCGCCAAGATTTTCCGCTTCACGGAACTCTTGTCCTTTCAAATACTGACGGATTTTGGCCCGCGCCTTGCCAGTGACCACAAAGTTCAACCAAGCAATATTAGGGCGTGAGCCTGGTGCTGTTTTAATTTCGACAGTTTGCCCTGTTTCTAACGGCTTAGAAAGCGAGTGCACTTTGTGATTCACTTTGGCACCAATACAAGTGTTACCTATATCCGTGTGCACTGCGTAAGCAAAGTCTACCGGCGTTGCCCCTTGTGGCAACTCAATGATGCGCCCCTCGGGAGTAAACACATAAATTTCTTCTGGAAACAGCTCAGATTTAACGTTTTCGATAAACTCAAACGCATTCCCAGTACTTTGCTGCAACTCAAGTAAGCTCTGCATCCAGCGCCGTGCTCGAACCTGTGCCGTGGTGCCACTACTATCTTCGGTTTTATATAACCAATGCGCCGCCACACCTCGGTCTGCCATCAAGTTCATTTCTTCGGTACGAATTTGGACTTCGACCGGAATGCCATAAGGCCCCTTCAGCGAGGTGTGCAAGGATTGATAGCCGTTTGATTTCGGGATTGCAATGTAATCTTTAAAGCGGGTTTCAATGGGCTTGTAGAGATTGTGCAGGGCACCTAACACGCGATAGCAGGTATCAACCTCATCGACAATCACGCGAAATGCATAAATGTCCATGACCTGTTCAAAGCGCAATTCTTTGTGCAGCATCTTTTGGTAGATACTGTACAAATGCTTTTCGCGGCCCAATACTCGCGCTTTGATACCCACATCGTGTAAGCGTTTTTCGATTTCTTGCTGAACCCGTTCCACCAGCTCGCGGCGATTACCGCGAGCCATTTTCACCTGAGACTCAAGCAAGCGCGCTCGCCACGGATACAGCGCATGAAAACCAAGCAGCTCTAATTCATTTTTGATGTCATGAATACCTAAGCGATGCGCCAAGGGCGCATAAATTTCGAGGGTTTCACGGGCAATACGACGCCGTTTATCAGGACGTAAATGACCGATAGTACGCATGTTATGAGTGCGGTCTGCTAATTTAATCAGAATCACTCGAATATCATGCACCATCGCCATAATCATCTTGCGATAGTTTTCCGTTTGCAGCTCTTCTTTTGAATTAAACTGCAATTTATCTAGTTTAGACACGCCTTCAACCAGCTCGGCAACGGTGCTACCAAACTGTTCAGCCAAATCTTCTTGGGTAAAAGGCGTGTCTTCAATCACATCATGCAACAGCGCTGCCATGATGGTTTCGTGATCTAAGCGCATGTCGGCTAATAAACTAGCCACAGCTACTGGATGGGTAATGTAAGGTTCGCCACTACTACGTTTTTGTGGTTTGTGCGCTTCTGCGGCTAATCGATAAGCCGCAGCAGTGCGCTCCACCTGCTCTGGTGGTAAGTACTCAGTCAGTTGTTGCCTGAGGCCTTCAAACAAATACACCCGATTTACTCAAGCCCACGAACTGCGTCAACGGCTGCCAGTTCATCAGCTTCCATTTGCGCGGCTTCAGTGCGCTCGGCAGCATCTAAGCGGCCTGCATCAATTTTACCAGACTCAATTTCACGCAACGCGATCACGGTTGCCTTTTCGTTGCTCTTCCAAGGTACCAATGAATCTTTACCTTGAGTCGCCAATTGACGAGCACGACGTGCTGCTACTAGCACTAAATCAAATCGGTTGCCAATGCGGTCAACTGCTTCTTCTACGGTTACGCGAGCCATGATTACTCCAACTATGTGCAAAACGGGTCAGGAATTATACGGATTTACCCGCCATTCGCCAAGAGATCTTTAAGTTTTGCGGCATGCCGCACTTGCTGTAATCCTACCTTAAGGCGCTGCGCAAACACAATATGCTCTAATTGAGCCAACGTTTGCGCAAATTTATCATTCACCAGTAGGTAGTCAAATTCATGGTAATGAGATAGCTCTGCTTGCGCTTTTGCCATCCGCCCACGAATAACTTCATCGCTATCTTGACCGCGGCCACGCAAGCGTTGCTCTAAGATCTCTAAGCTAGGCGGGATGATAAAAATAGATTGCGCATGGGGATGCGCCTCTCGCACTTGCCGTGCTCCTTGCCAATCGATATCAAGAAAGACATCAATGCCTTCCGCTAACGTCTGTTCAATGTAAACGCGTGAAGTGCCGTAATAATTACCAAACACATGGGCCCATTCATAAAATTCATCGTTAGCAATTTTTTCTTTAAACTCAGCCTCAGAAAGAAAATGATAGTGTTCACCGTCTACTTCACCGGGGCGTGGAGCTCGCGTTGTGCAAGACACAGAAACCTGCATACTATCGTGGCTATGGCGCTCTAGTAGCGCACGAATTAAACTAGATTTCCCGGCTCCACTAGGAGCAGCTAAGATAAATAAATTGCCGGTAGCTATGCTATTTGTTGTCATGAATGCTTACATTGAATGGCTTGCGAATAACGGCAAAGCATAGCATGTTGCATTAAAACGTGCGATACCTGATGCTGTACCTCATTCTAAAAACTATGATTGCCACCTTAGGTGGCGCAGGAGATGACCCATGACTGGCTGGATTATTATTATCATTGCAGTGTTGTTACTCGTTTGGGCGGTTAGCATCTATAACAACTTGGTGCGCTTGCGTAATCAATTTAAAAATGCCTTTGCGCAGATCGAAGTGCAGCTTAAACGCCGTTACGATCTCATCCCCAACTTAGTGGAAACAGCTAAGACCTACATGAAGCACGAAGCCGATACACTCGAAGCCGTGATTCAGGCAAGAAACCAGGCTTTAGCTGCATTACCACAAGCCAAACAAGACCTCACCAACAATCAAGCCATGCAACAATTAGGTGGAGCCGAAGGCGCCCTAGGGAGTGCTTTGGGCCGGTTAAATGTGGTGATGGAGGCTTACCCTGATTTAAAAGCTAACCAAAACATGATGCAAGTGTCTGAAGAACTCACCAGCACCGAAAATCGGGTTGCCTTTGCACGGCAGGCATTCAACGATGCCGTGATGTCCTACAACACCTACAAACAATCCTTTCCACCGGTGGTCTTTGCCGGCTTTTTTGGTCATCGTGACGATGCCAGCTTACTTGAATTTGCCGATAGTAACGAGATTCAAGCTGCACCTAAAGTGTCCTTTTAATGTTAGTTGCGGATAAATTAGGTAAGCTACCATGGTGAATTTCTTTGCTCAGCAACAGCAGGCCAAGCGCAATACCAGCCTGCTGGTGCTGTTATTTTTTCTCGCCTTTATCTCAATCATTGGCATAGTAACAGCCGCCGTTGCGGTTTTTTCTGGCGCTGTGATCGTCAGTGACACCGCCCCCACCCAGATTTTTTGGCAACCGCTGATAATTACTATGGCCGTTGTTGCTGGAGGTATTTTGTTGGTCTGCCTAGTAAAATGGCTGCAGCTTCGTCCTGGCGGGCATGTGGTGGCTGAAAGCTTAGGTGGCATCCAACTCGCACCTGATAGCAGCGACCCACTAGAACGACGTGTTCTTAATGTGGTTGAAGAAATGGCTATCGCCGCCAACTTACCGGTACCAGCAGTCTATCTACTCCCCAACGAAGCCGGTATTAATGCCTTTGCCGCTGGCTACGAAACCAAAGATGCTGCCATCGGCCTTACTCGTGGTGCCGTTGAAACCTTTTCACGCGAACAGTTGCAAGCAGTGGTCGCCCACGAGTTCAGCCATATCCTTAATGGTGATATGCGGCTCAATATTCGCTTAATTGCCGCCCTAGCCGGTATTCTTTCGTTAACCCATTTGGGTTACATGCTGCTGCGTTCGTCGCGCTTTAGTTCGCGGCGCAACAATAAAAATGCACTACCTTTAGTGGGCGTGGCGCTGCTGGTAGTAGGCAGCATTGGGGTATTCTTCGGGCAGTTGATTAAAGCTGCCGTGAGTCGCCAGCGTGAATATTTAGCCGATGCTGCAGCGGTGCAATTTACCCGCAATCCCGAAGCGCTTGCCGGCGCCCTACAGCAAATTGGCGCGCGCCAGCATGGCAGTCGCGTGCACCATAGCAACGCCGACGAGGCCTCTCACTTATTTTTCGGCCAAGCACTCAGCTCTTGGTTTACTTTGATGGCAACGCATCCACCGCTAGCGCAACGCATCAAACGCCTTACTCCCCACTGGAACGGTAAGTATCCGAGCCCACAACAACACTTTAGCCAAACCCAACAGGCACGACAGCAGCAACAGCGCCCTAATGCGCTGGAGCAGTTAGCCAAGCTAGCCCTACCGGCGTTGTTATTGGAGCAAGCCCGCAGCCCACAGCAAGCGCCGCAACTTATTCGGGGGTTGCTAGAGGCTAACGTGATTGGCACAGTCAGCCCACTAGCTGAGCTTACCGCTGCGCAGCAATTAGCCTTGGTTGAACTTGCGATTCCGGCGCTGCAGCTCGCCTCAACCAGTAGCCAACTGGATATTGTGAAAGATTTAGAGCACTTGGCCCAGCGCGTTGCCAACGGCGGTGATTTATTTCATTGGTGTCTGTATCAGTTACTTGCGCGGCACTTATTACCTGCTAGCAAATTCAAGCATACCCTTGCGAATGACCAAGCTTTTGATATTACGGTAGCTGCCTTAACCGCAGCAGAGCAGCAGCAAGCCATCGATTTTACGCAACTTGAACGGGCTCTTAATACCTGCAAGAGTTGGTCACCGCAGGCTAAGCAAACCTTAGTACAACGTTGGTACGAAACCATTCATGCTGATGCCAAAGTCTCCGCAGTAGAGCACAAACTCATCGCCACTCTATGCGCATGTATCGGCGCTCCCTTGCCTGATCTCGAGCCTGATCTCGAGCCAGAATGATAGCTATAAAAAAACCCCGCTACACCGGTCAGGTAAAGCGGGGTTTTTTGCTTATTTTCGGTCACCTGTTATTCCCAGAAGAAGGCCTTCCGCGGCGCTGCTTTAGGAACCAACTGATGCATGGTTTCGGCATCGTACAAGCGGCCATTCACCATGGTATGAGTCACGCGATCCGTCACCCTAATATCCTGTAACGGGTCGCCATCAATGACGATGATGTCCGCCAATTTGCCCTGCTCTAGCGAACCTAGGTAGTTGGCCATGCCAAACTCTTTGGCCGGATTAATGGTGGCGGTAGCTAGCGCCTGCAAAGGCGTCATACCGCCTTGTGCCATCATCCAAATTTCCCAATGTTGCGCTAGACCTTCGCGCTGACCATGGGCGCCAGCAACCACATCCACGCCCAAATCTTGTAGCTGCTTAGCTACATCAGCGTTATTAAAGTGATTGTAGTGATTATGCGGGGCTTTTTCGCGTCGCACCGAGCTGACCAGAGCCGGCTGCGGCACAAACTTAGCCAACTTGGGATGACGCCAAACGTCGGTTTCTGCATACCAATAGTTCTCACCCCAAATACCACCGTACGCCACCCCTAAGGTAGGCGTATAGTTCACTTCGGTTTGGCTCCAGAACTGTTTGATATCATCATAGACTTTAGCAATCGGAATAGAGTGCTCAACGGTGGTATGCCCATCGGCAATCATGCTCAGGTTATGCTGCAATAAGGAGCCACCTTCTGGCACCACCATCATCTCTAGTTCGCGACCGGCTTGAATAATCTGTTGACGCTGATTTCGACGAGGCTGGTTGTAGCTTTTTACTGAAAACGCCCCGACTTTTTTCAAGCGCTCAAGATGAAACTTAGCATCATCCAAGTTATCCACATGAGCCGTGTACCCTGGGCCATTGGCTCCGTACAAAATCGTCCCGGTTGAGAAGGTGCGTGGCGCCGCAATCAAGCCCGCTTTCTGTAACTCGCTCGCCGCAAAAATCTCACTGGTATCATTAGAAGGGTCATGAATTGAAGTCACCCCAAATGCCAACGTGGCATAAGTTTTCCAGTTTTGTTCGGGAATGATCTCGTTGTCGCCTTGCGGCCCGTGTGCGTGTCCATCAAATAGCCCAGGCATGACCGTTTTGCCCTTTGTATCTATGATAGTGGCACCCGCTGGCACTTGCACATCAGCACTAGGCCCCACCGCGACAATTTTATTGCCAGTGACAACAACGGTGCCATTCTCAATCACTTTATCACCGGCCATGGTGATCACTTGCCCACCGACAAAAGCGACGGTGTCGTCATGAATGGCAGCATCGGCAACAAAGCTAATGTCTAAACCGTTAGCGACTTGCTCGAACCCGCTGACATCATCGATGCCAAACAAGCCAGCAACCGAGGCATGGTAAAGCTCTGGCCCTAACGACCAGTAAAGCGCCCCACCATCACCAGCCCAAGAAATATTCTCGCCCGCTCGTACCGATAACTGCTCGACCGGGAACTGTTTATCGTTGGGGCCAATTTTAATCGCCGCGCCACGCTCCACAAACGGCGTCACAAAAACCTTAAAGCGTTCAGCAAAGGCTAAATGCTGACCATCAGGTGACACTCTAAATTCAGTAGCATGCTCGGCGGTGTAGAGCGTGCGTTGCTCTTTGGTGGTTAAGTCCACACTGATAAGCGCTGGGCTGCCACTATAAGCCATTAGATACAAGCGATCGCTACGAGCGCCAAATTGCGGTGAACTGCCATTTTTACTCACCAACTGCGGCTGCGCTTGAGCGTCGTTCAAAGATAAATGATAAACCCCAGGATTTAAGCCATAGGTGTCTGGTGTGATATAGCCACCGCGTAACTTGCGATACACCACAGCTTGCCCATCTGGGCTAAACACGGGTTCGACAAATTTACCGGTACCCGTAGGTAACACAGCTTCCTTGCCTGAGCGTAAGTCACGGACAATCAACTGCCCCTGTTGCTGGTCATCCCAAGTGGCATAAACCAGTTTACTACCGTCACGCGAGTAGCTTGGATACAGCTCCCACGCACCCTCGCGATCCGTGAGTCGCTTCGGCTCGCCATTGGGTAGGTTGCGCACATAGAGTTTACCTAAAGCTTCGTACACAACCTGCTTGGCATTAGGGGCCACTTGCACCATCCGTAGCATTTTTACCCGGAACTGATCCTGGTCGATGTTTTGTTCAAAGCGCAGGGCATTCTGGACTTTCTTGGTGGTTTCAACACTAAAAGGAACAACTCGAGTGCTACGGCTGGCAACATCAAGCTGCATGATTTTGCCGTCCGCCCAGAAGACTATTTTGTTACCGTCTGGGCTCCAATCCATGGTGGGATAAACCCCATGAATGGCCCAAGTTTCTTGCATGTCCCGATCCAACTGACTGTACAAACGAGTCTGTTCGCCTGAGCGTAAGTCATACAAATACAACACGCTATTAAAGTCTTCGCGCTTAATGTAAGCCAAGTAGTTACCATCTGGCGATGGCGTAGGTCGAATAGCCCCACCAGCACCGCCCAGAATCACTTCAATAGCGCCCGTTTCACGGTCATAACGTTTAATTTTATAAATGCCTTCCAACGAGTCTTTGCTGTAGTGGAAAGTTTTACCGGGCGTATCATCTTGGGAGAAATAAATATATCGGCCATCCGGCGAAAATGCTGGTTCACCGAGATCTTTTTGATCGTTCGGGCGCTCCGTTAGCATTACGCCAGAGCCACCAGAGCGATGGTACATCCAAACTTCGCCGGCACCGAGCGAGCGGCTTGCGGTAAAGTGCTTACGCGCCACAATAAACTCCCCATCAGGGCTCCAGGCCGGGCTGTTGAGCAAGCGAAAGGTTTCATCGGTGACTTGTCGAGGATTGCTGCCATCAGCATTCATCACCCAAATGTTATCACCACCATCGGCATCAGACGTAAAAGCAATGTAGTTGCCATCTGGCGAATACACCGGCTGCATATGCCAAGCGATACCGCCTATTAATAGCTCTGCATCACCACCAGTTGCTGGAATTCGGTAAATATCACCAAGCATATCGAACAGGATATACTTGCCATCAGGGCTCATATCAACGTTCATCCAAGTACCTTCGGTGGTCTTGATCTGGATGTCTTTAAATTCACCTTGCGGATTGCTTACATCCCAGCCCTGCTCAGTTTGCGCCTGCGCTGAGAAAGATAAAGCCACGCTAACGGCAAGGGCCAGCGTTGATAATGTTTTCATAAATAAGCACCTTTGTTGTTCGTCCAATGCCGCTTGATGACAAGCAGCTCAGGTTATAGTTATTCGTTCAGGCCACACAACTCAAGCGAACTGAGCTCAACGGACTGTTTTTCAAGACCATCATGAGCTTTACAGGGCGACCAAGTAATACACATAGGCCAGCGCAAAACCAATCAAATACAATAACCCCAGCCAAGCATAAAGTCGCATTGCCAAGGATAAAGGTTTGCGTTGCGCTAACTTAAAGTTGAGCCAAGCAAAAAATGGCGTGGTTAGAAATGCCAACGTCATGGCAAAGGTTAGCATCGGGCCGAGCGCACTTTTAAAGTAAAGAATCACCAACATCCCAGCTATGGATTGGCCTACAATCCAAACGGTGAGTGATTCGCCAACGGTGGTCTCTTTGTTGCTCGGCGAGGCTGGCACCATGATACGAAAACTCTCACGCAGGGTACGGGCATAGCCATCGAGAACCGCTAGGGTGGTACCAAACATACACAGGAAGGCAATAGCTCCTACCAAGTATTCGGACCACTTGCCAATCGTTGCCCCGTACAAGCTAACAAACTGAGCAGCGAATTGGCTGCCGGCCATGGCAATAGGTTGAGCAGTGCCATATTGCACTAAGGCTCCCAACGCTAGGAACAAAAGCGCCAGCAAAGCCGTCACCCAATAGCCCAGGTTAAAATCAAATAAGCCGTGCTTGAGGGTTACCTGAATCAGTTTTTGTTTGCTGCGCAGCCATAATGAATTAATCGCCGACAGCTCAATAGGGACCGGCATCCAACCCATCATGGCTACTAAAAAAGCGATCGCCGCCAGGCTCCAGGGTGATGGCGCCACAAAGTCCGCAGGGGGCGGAGTGGCATTCACCAAGGCAATCACGACCGCAACCAGCGTAGCAAGACTCAAAATCGCCATGATCCATTTGGCGATGCGATCCAGCGCTCGGTACTGGCTACCCAATAATATCAGCCAACTGTTGACTAGAATCAACCAACACAAAACCGGCACCGATAAACTCGGAATAAATAACTGCAACAAGGTCGCAGTAAGTAACAACACCCCTGCGGTATTCACCACCGCCGCGATAACATTAAGCAGCGTAAAGGCCCATAAATACCATGGCCCTTGTCGATAATAGCCGCTGATCAGGCTTTCGTTGTGTTGCAAGGTATAAGACACAGCAAAACGGAAAAACGGATATTTAAGTACATTAACCAGCAAAATCACCCACCACAGCTGCCAACCAAACAAAGCCCCCGCCTGGGTTGAAGCAACTAAATGCGAAGCCCCAACTGCGGCGGCGGCCAAGATAACTCCTGGGCCTAGCGCCCGTAACCGTGATGATTGTGTGATCTGCGTCATGATAGGTATCTTATTATTATGCTAATGACTAGGGAGAATGACTGATAAGGATATTACCACCAATTGACCGAGCCTCAAGTTTGCTTCGTTGCAGCCATCTCCTAACTCACTTTTTTATTGGCATGACAGATCTGCTACCAACAGCTATACGTACTTATGGGCAATTAAATACTTTTTAGAGAAGTGCCATGAAAAAGCTTTCAGCAATCATATTACCCTTAGCGTTGTTAGCAGGAGCCAATTCGGCTGCACTGGCACAAGATAGCCAAGCAGCATTGGTTCCTTTGCCATCCTTAGATGATTTCACCAAAGGTCAAGATGGCTGGGCCATTGGCTTAGGTGCTGGGGTTGAATACGAGTCAGCATACGAGGGCTCAGATGAATTTGGTTTTGAACTAGACCCAGCAGGGGCCGTGCAATGGCGCCGTGGCAATGATATTTTCTACTTTGCGGGTGAAGCTATAGGTTGGCGCGGCTTACGTGCTGACACTTGGCTATTTGAAGCAACCATTGGTTTTGATGAAGGTCGTGAAGAAGCTGATTCTGACAAAGGCTACCTCAATGGCCTTGGCGATTCTGATGAAGGCGCTGAATTTGTGCTACAAGCACGCCGCGCCTTTGATGCCGATTGGCGTTACTGGTTAGACGGCCGTGTGATTGCCAGCGAAGATGGTAACCTAGGTATTTTTGGCGTAGGTACTCGCTTTGCTGATCAGCGAGACGGTACCGGAAATGAGTTGTCGCTAGTAGCCGTGTACCAAGATAGCGATCGCGCCAACCAAGATTTTGGTATCAACGCCGCACAAGCGGCTGCTTCTGGGTTAGCTCAAGCATCCTACAGTAGCGGTATGCGCTCAATCGGCTTACACTACAATTATCGTACTTATATCAACGAAAACTGGTTAGTCTTTGTTGAAGGGCTGTACGAACACTATGTTGGTGACATCAAAGACAGCCCAATCACTCGCAACGACTACGAAGCTGAGCTAGGCGTAGGTTTTATCTACATTTTCTAGTTCTCACACAAGTATTTGCTCATTTAGACGCAGCACTGTGATGTGCTGCGTTGTCTGTCTTAACAGGAGTTACCATGTCTTTAGATTTATCCCCGTTATTGCAACCCTTCAGTTGTAAAAGCTTAACCTTACGTAACCGCGTTGCAATGGCTCCCATGACCCGTAGTTTCGCACCGAACAATATCCCCAACCAAGCCATCGTAGACTATTATCAGCGTCGCGCAGCAGGCGAAATTGGCTTGATCATCACCGAAGGTGTCGAAATCAATCATGCTGGTGCCAGTGGCTTCCCTAATGTGCCGCAGTTGTTCGGCGATGCCGCGCTAGCAGGCTGGAAACAAGTGGTAGATGCGGTGCATGCGGCTGGTGGCCAAATCATTCCGCAATTATGGCATGTGGGTGCGGTTCGTAAACCTGAGCACGAAGGTGCGGCTCCGGCTTACAGCCCTTCTGGGTTATTTGCGCCAAGCAAACCTAGCGGCGTAGCTATGACTAAAAGCGATATTAAAGCTGCCATCGAAGCCTTTGCTGAAGCCGCTCGCAATGCCAAAGCAGTGGGTTTTGACGGGGTTGAAATTCATGGTGCGCATGGCTATTTGATTGACCAATTTTTATGGGAAGGCACCAACATTCGTGATGACGAATACGGTGGTTCGCTAGCGAATCGCGCTCGCTTCGCCGTCGAAGTCGTACAAGCGGTACGGGCTGCCGTTGGCGAAGATTTTGCTATTGTGTTTCGGTTCTCGCAATGGAAGCAACAAGCCTATGAGGCAAAATTAGCGGAGTCGCCAGAGCAATTAAAACAATTATTGGATCTTTTAGTAGCAGCTGGCGTGGATATTTTTCACGCATCAACCCGCCGTTTTTGGGAGCCGGAATTCGCTGGATCCGATCTAAACCTGGCTGGCTGGACGCAAAAACTGAGCGGTAAGCCTACCATTTCGGTGGGTAGCGTCGGCCTCACTGAAGATTTCATCAGCGGCACCTTTGCCTCTGATAAGCCGGCGGTAGAAAAGTCTGGTATTGACGAGCTGGTAAGACGCATGGGCAACCAAGAATTTGATCTGATTGCGGTCGGCCGGGCTTTACTGCAAGACTCTCAGTGGTTGGTCAAAATGCGCACCGGCAGAGCTGACGAAGTGGCAGCATTTAATAAAGCAGCGCTGCAAACTTTAGACTAATACCCAGCATAAACCTTCGTCTAAAGAGTGAAGTAAAGCATGGCAAAGCATCGAGTGGGATTAATGTGGTTTGAGCACGATTTACGAGTGCAAGATCATTCGTTGCTGCGCCTAGCTGCAACTGAAACAGACCAGCTGATATGCGTCTACTGCGTTAACCCTAAGTGGTTTAGTCCAAATCGTTATGGCTTACGCAGTATGGGCCAGCATCGTTGGCAGTTTTTACAGCAGAGTTTACGACAGCTACACCAACAGTTAGCACCTCTGGGCCAGCAACTGTTGGTAAGTTATCGTCCACCGCTAGAAACCATCGCCCGCCTGATTAGTCAATGTGGGGTTGATGTGCTGTACCGTAGTGAGCAGGCGGGCTATTACGAGCAGCAATATTGGGATATTGTGCGCCAGCGCTATCCGTTTTTGGATTATGTACAAGAGCATACTCACTCGCTGTTTGAACAAGCTCAGCTAGCGTCTTTGCTGCAGCCCTTTCCTAGCAGTTTTTCTAAATTTAGAAAGGCACTTGAACAAGGCGCGGCTGGTAACCGCCTCATTGATGCTATTGCTACGCCCTTGGCGGCGCCAGCAAGCTTACCACCGCCACCAGCACAGCTGGCTAAACTAGCTGCTAGTTTAGCGCCCTATACGGACTTGCAGCTGCCAACCACGCCGGCAGATACGGCTTTATTTGAAGGCGGTTGCGAAGCTGGCCTGACACATCTTCAAGCTTACTTTGCCGCTGCTCATGCGCAAACTTACAAGCAAACTCGCAATAGCTTAGATGAGTTTAGCCATTCCACCAAATTTTCACCTTGGTTAGCCAACGGCTCGCTCTCACCACGTCAAATATTAGCCCAGTTGCGGCTTCATGAAGCTCAGCAAGGTGCCAACGATAATACTTATTGGATCTTATTTGAGCTGCTGTGGCGCGAGTATTTTTACTGGTATGCACGCCATTATCAGCAGCGTTTGTTTGCTTTTGCCGGGATCAGCCAACGGCCATCGCGCACCAGTTTTTACGCCGGTAGATTTCAAAAATGGTGCCAGGGCAACCCCCCTTTTCCCATTGTGAACGCTTGCATGAAGCAGCTTAATGCAACCGGTTACATGTCCAATCGCGGACGCCAGTTGGTGGCTAGTTGTCTCGTACACGAGCTCGGATTGGACTGGCGCTACGGGGCTGCTTATTTTGAACAACAACTGGTGGATTATGAGGTGGCTGCCAATTGGGGTAATTGGCAATATCTAGCCGGAGTTGGCGCGGACCCTCGTGGCCATCGCTGGTTCGATTTAGCCAAGCAAACCGCCCAGTACGACCCCCAGCAAGAGTTCATCAAACGTTGGCAAGGCGACCAGTTTGATCACCAGCTAGATCATGTCGACGCGGCCGATTGGCCGCTGTCCTAGTTACTTGCTTAATGCTGCTGCAACCAAGGGTACAGTTGCTGGTGTAAGGGTTGGTCCATCATCATCATCACAAAATGATTGCGCTCAGCTACTTCGGTTACCTGAATCGATTCTGACTGCAACGGCGCAAAATAAGAATAAGGCGCAACCTTGTCGTGCTCACTGGCCAGAATCAAGGTAGGTACCTTTATCGCTGGCAACAACTGCAGCAGATCTAACTGTTCAGGCTGCAACTGTTTATGCGCTAGCGCGCTGTGAACGCCTTCTTTGATGGCTTCTTCGGTGACTATTTTACTGCTGCGTGCATGGGTTTTCTGGCTTACTTGCCAGGCAGCTTCAGCAAAATCACGCATAGGTGCAAATAACAGCATACCGCTAATATCATCACGGCGGCTCGCCACATGCGCCGCAGCAACTGCCCCCATAGAAAAACCAGTCAAATACAGCGGGTGTGGGCGCTCTCGTGCTGGCAGCGAGTTAATCAAGGTATCAATGATGTCGGCGTCTAGCACGCCAAACCCAGGCTCGTCATGCGATGAGGCACCATGCCCTTGCAGATCAGGTATCACTACGTGAAAGCCGAGAAAACGATAGTAGTCTGCCAACAGGTACATGGTTTCTTTGCTGCCACCAAAACCATGCAACAAGATCATAGTACCGCGACGAGCTTCTGGCACTTGTTCACGGTTTAGCTCTAGCTGATAGTTCACGGTTCGATCCGTAAAAGCCATGGTAAAGTCCCATGAGCTTTTGTTGGTCTCAGTCTTAGGCGGTGCATACAGATACCCCGTGCAGCCGCCTAAGTGAGGCATGCAGAACTGCCGCGATTCCATCCCCGCTTCGGCAATCACTTCAGGCATGGTGGTGGGCATACCAATCGGCTCAGCGCGTTGCAGTAATTGATATTCTACGTAGCTAGAACACCCTGATAACAAGGTTCCCATTAAGATAAAAACAACACTCGCCACGGTGAATTTACGCAACATCCAGAGCCCCTGATTCAATCGATTATTCAATAAGTAAGGCTCTGGATAATACCACTAATAATGCTAACGGCAACGCTATTGCGCCAGAGCCTGCTCTAAATCCGCCAAAATGTCATCAATATGCTCAATTCCTACACACAGACGAATCGCTTCTGGTTTAACCCCTACTTTGGCTTGCTCTTCAACGCTTAACTGGCGATGAGTCGTTGATGCTGGATGACAAGCAAGTGACTTAGTATCACCAATGTTAACCAAGCGCTTGAACAATTTCAGGCTATCGTAAAAACGTACTCCTGCGGCATACCCGCCGGCCACGCCAAACGTTAGCAGACTTGCTGGTAAGCCACCTTGAATGAGACGTTGCGCTAGTGGGTAATGCGGATGCTCTGAGCTGCCGGCATAATTGACCCAAGCCACCTGTGGATGTTGTTGTAAAAACGCCACCACTTTTGCGGCATTGTCACAATGACGCTGCATGCGCAGCTCTAACGTTTCTAATCCTTGTAGAATCAAAAACGCATTAAACGGCGACAAAGCTGCGCCTGTGTTACGCAGAGCTACGGTCCGTACCCGTGCGATAAATGCAGCAGGGCCAAACGCATCGGTGTACACCACCCCATGATAAGCAGGTTCTGGCTGACTGAACTGCGGAAACTTTGGCGCTGCCGCCAACCAATCAAAGGTGCCGCCATCAACAATAGCGCCAGCAATAGTGGTGCCATGACCGCCGATGTATTTGGTGAGTGAGTGCACCACAATATGCGCACCTAACTCAATAGGTTTACACAGGATTGGTGTGGCCACCGTATTATCAACCACCAACGGAATGCCATGCTCATTAGCCACCGCCGCTAACGCTGGAATATCTGCAATATTGCCGGCAGGGTTACCGATACTTTCACAGTAAATAGCCTTAGTATTAGCATCCACTAACGCCGCGACGTCAGCAGCTTGATCGCTTGCTGCAAAGCGCACTTCAATACCCAACGCCGGCAATTGATGCGCAAACAAGGTATAGGTTCCACCATACACTTGCGGGGTGGTAACAATATTATCCCCCTGCTTAGCCAACGTAATTAAGGCATAGTGAATGGCCGCCATTCCCGATGCCACCGCTAAGCTAGCGACTCCACCTTCAAGTGCAGCCAAGCGCTGCTCCAACACGTCCGTCGTCGGATTCATAATGCGCGTGTAAATATTGCCGGGTACGGCTAAATCAAATAAATCGGCACCGTGCTGTGCATCATCAAAAGCAAAAGCGGCGGTTTGATACAGGGGCACGGCAACCGCTTTGGTGGTTGGGTCGGCAGAAAAGCCGTGATGCAAAGCAAGAGTAGCTGGATGCTGAGTCGTCGTCATGGCAAACCTCAATTATAGACATTTAAAGTTCTAGATGTTTAGACGTCCATAATAATTGGATTTTACCAACACGCAAGTCTTTTTTATAAGCGCTTTAGCAATTCTAAAATATCGCTATGCACACCAGCAGCGGTTACTTCGGCACCGGCTCCGGGGCCCTGAATAATTAACGGATTATGCCAATACTGACGACTCCGAATCATAAAGTTTGCATTGCCTGGGGGTAACTGCGCATAGCTTGACGTAGCCGCAATTGGCTGCAACGAAGCCGCTGCTTGTACCTGCCCTTGCTCGTTCAAAGCCACGCTACCTAAGTAACAGAATTGTGTGGCCTCTGGGTAATGCTCAAGCCGCCAACGTTCGAAGGTATCATCGAGTATATGGCGCTGCTGCCAAAATTCCTTTAATGACAGTTGTCGCAGCGGCGGTGGTACCAGATTATGCACCTCGATATCCGCTAATTTCAGTTGCCAGCCGGCTTCACGCGCTAAGATCAGTAGTTTACGCGCTACGTCCATTCCCGACAGGTCTAAGCGCGGGTCAGGTTCGGTGAGGCCTTGCGCAGCAGCTTGCTGGAGCCAATCGCTGAGCTTATCGCCGGGGCGGTACTGCTGAAACACCCAACTTAGCGAACCTGAAAAATTGCCTTCCATCGCTTTTAGCTCATCATGGCAAGCCAAGCGTTCATTAATCGCTTTCTGAATGGGTAAACCGGCACCCACCGTAGTGTTGTAAAGCCAATGGCGCTGATAACGCTGAAGCTGCTTGATCACTTCTCGATAATAATCAGGGTGACTTGAGCCGGCGTATTTGTTGGCACTAATAAGATGAGCACCAGCCGCAATCCAAGCAGGATAGGCCCTACTGATAGCTTTACTCGCGGTTAAATCTAACACCACAACCTGCTGCCCTTGCTGCTGCAACCTCTGGATATGCGCCCGCACTTGATCCGCTGAATTGCCCTGATAAGGGTGCTGATACTGCCCCTGAGAAATATCGCTGTGAGCAACTTGCGCTAACGGCTGCGATAAACGCAAGCCTTGGGTATTCGCCACTGCGCTCACGTAGGCAACTGTTGGCAGATGTGGCGCAAACTGCTGCAGCCAAGTTTGACCAATATTGCCGCAGCCAACAACAATAATGGCTAGCATGATGCCTCCGCTAGGGCTTGCTGTAAAAACTGCCGCAGTAACTCAGCGTAGCGCTCGGTATCTTTGATAAAGCCATCGTGGCCATAACTTGAAGGCGTTATCCAACATCCCTGACAGTCGGGCAATTGCTTAGCAAATTCATGCAATACCGCAGGTGGTACCAGCTGATCACTGTCAAAACCCAGCAATAAAGTAGCTGCAGTGATACTGGCAGGATCAATTCGATAGTTATCTAACGCCGGCCCAAAAACTTCAAACAATTGCTGCGTACGAGGCAACGAGCGGGTTACCGTACGCAGTCCACGGCTTTCGATATAAGCCACCGCTGCTTGCGGATCCGGGTAAAACTGGTCCATGGCATCAGCACTACGATAGCTGAGCATCGCTAAGGCTCGAGCGAGCTGTGCCCCGCGTGCTGGCACGCCAGCGGCATCTCCTAGGCGGACCAATTCACGCTGAATATGTCTTAACATCACGGCCTGTGCGGTAGGGCGATGAGCCGCACCTATGATGGCCAAGTGTGGTACCGGTATTAACCCTTGGCGATGAATTTCCAGCCCAACTAAACCGCCGTAAGAGCCACCCACAATTGCCGCTAGTTCAGTGACTCCAAGTTGTTGCAAAGCGCTGGCACAAAGTTGTGCTTGCGCCGCAATCGAGGTCGGTGCCTCGGCTATGCTAGAGTCACCATTGCCACCGCCATAATCCAAGGTAAAAACACGCCAGTGATTGCTCTGAATGGCTGCAGCTAACCCTTGCCACCAACCATCACCCGCTGCGGTAATAGCATCACGGGTAGCGGAAATCCCGCCCAAAATTAGCAGCGCAGGAGCCGTCCTAGCACCGTATTCGTTAACGTAGAGTACCCCGTTTGGTAACTGACACTGGTGAGTTATGGCGACAGGCCATGGTGTGGATAACATACAAAGGTCCTTCAACTGCGATCAGGTAAACACCCATTGCGGGCTACTTTAACGCGGTTTTGGACCTTTATCAATATAGACGTTTAGACATCCATAAGTTATTTGAGTAATTGTAGCAGTAACCGCAGTTTCATCAGCTTTAGTCGAGTATCCTCACTCCAAGGCATACTGAAAGATAACCGTGTTTCTATCCACTTCTCAAAGGATCGGCGAGGTGAAATAGCCAGCTCACCTTGTTGCTCGTGCGGCTTATCAGGCCGTCCACCCCACGAAATCTGATAGGTTTCACAACTCCGCAACAGGTATAATTGAAACCCCTGCTGGCTCTGCGGCAATGCATTAAGCGCGGCAACGCCAGCCACTTCACTCAATTCAATAGCTGGTAACACACCGAGCAAGTTATCCGTTTGCCACAGCATTTCTTTGCTGTTTAAAAGCATCGTTTGCACCTGTTTGAAAGCATGGGGTTCTAGTTGTAGAGTACCTGCTGTGAATTGTTCGTTAGCATGCACCAATAGCACCCCTTGTAGCTTAAACTCTTTCATCAACCAGGCACTTAGCTGCGGCCAAACATCGCTGAAGCTCTCGGCACTATTGATTCGCACTTGGAGTTTATTCAACTGCTCTTGCATGCGCGCATGTAGATTCATCCGTTTACGCGCAGCAAACTCGCGCAACATAAGGTTAAATTGGGCGATCACTTCCCACAAATGTTGCATCACAGGTAAGGGAATTGCCTTAGCTTCAGCATCGTGTATAGAAAGTAACGCGGATAGCTCGTTACGCCCAATAATGGACCAGCTAACGGAGCTCATGACGCCCATATTGCGCATGTATTGAATATGAACCGGCGAGACACTGCGCAAATGGCTGTGAGTAAGGTCTGGGGTAAAATGCCCCATCACTGAAGCTGTTGGCGCACTGGCATCATAAATTGCCCGCCACGGCGTTTTTAAGTACAAGTCGCGAGCAATCTGTGGGATATCACTGGCTGGAAACCTTAACCCGAGGTAACTCCCCATGCCCTCACGTTGACAACTCTCGGCAATGACTTCGCCATCGCCCGAGGGTAGAAACTCGTAATACATCACTCGTTCAAAACCAGTCAGTTCGGCGATATAGTCAACTAACTGCTGCCGAACTGAATTGAGCACAGCATCACTCTCGATGCTAGGTGTCAACACCTTGACTGCTGACTGCAAGCGCACATGCGGCAAACTAGGGACCAATTCGATGGCCACATGTTGCTCATCAACTGCATTCAAAATAACGTCTAAACGGCTGTTAATCCCCTGTAGCTCATTCTCATAAAACTGCGTTGTGCCGTTAAAATTTTGGATCAGCCCTTCTAAAATTTCTGGTACCAAATGGCCCACCGAATGCTCATCAAAATCACTAATAAAATCGCTAATATTGCTTGATAAATGAGTGATCTGAATAGTCTTTTTGTTCGCAATCAGCAAGGCACCATAACTTTGAATGGCGCCACTCAAGTGCAGTTGTTCTTGCTCACAGGCTTGAATAAATCCACCGCTAGTTACCATTTATTTGCTTCCTTTCAATAGCTTCACAAAGTCATCCGCACTCATTGGCTTCGCCAATAAATAGCCTTGCGCATAGTCACAGCCGTAAGTCGCTAACCAATCTAATTGCTGTTTCGTTTCAACACCTTCAGCTACGGTACGAATATCTAAGGCCTGGGCCATCGCTAAAATGGCCTTAGCAATAGCTTCATCGTTGGCTTCTTGCGCTAACCCATCCACAAAGCTCTTATCGATTTTCAACTCGGCGAGGGGCAGCCGCTTCAAATAACTCATCGACGAATAACCCGTGCCAAAATCATCAATACTGAGCTGAATACCCGCATTGCGTAAGCGTTCAATATTGCCTAACTCAGAATTCCGTTGCGATACCAAAGTACGCTCGGTTAACTCAATCTGAATCATCAGCGAGTGCACTTTATATTGCTCCAACAAACGTAAAATCAGGTCAACATAACCCTCATGCTGAAAGCTCTTGGGCGACACATTTAAGGCCATCGCCGGATAATCAATACCTTGCTGCTGCCATTTGGCTAGTTGTCGAATCAGCTCGCTGGCTACATAAAAATCCACATCGACAATTAAATTACTTTGTTCCGCTACGGCAATAAAATCAGCTGGGCTAACTTGTCCTAACTCGTCATGATGCCAGCGCAATAAAGCTTCAGCGCCGACAATAAGATTAGGCTCAGCCACTTTAAATTTAGGCTGATAGGCCAGATACAAATCACCACGACGTAAGGCTTCGCGTAATTTGTTCTCAACATCGGCGTGGCGTAACAGCTGGGATTGCAACTCTTCTTTATACAATTCGTAGCGATTTCGACCGTTATCCTTGGCACGGTACATCGCAGTATCGGCTGCCTTGATCAAGGTGGTGGTATCCACGCCATCATCCGGATAGAGAGCGATGCCAATACTGCCGCTCATGTAATGGCGATGCCGTTGAATCACAAACGGCTGGCTTAATACCTCCAAGGCTTGCCGCGCTACGCGTTCGGCCGCACCCAAAGTGGCATCACCTAGCACAATGGTAAATTCGTCACCGCCTAAACGAGCGACTGTATCCACTTCTCGCACAACTGCCTTTAAGCGCTCTGCAGCCTGAATTAATAACTCATCACCGGCATCATGGCCGAGCGTATCGTTGAGGTTCTTGAAGTTATCCAGATCGATGAACAATAACGCCACTGCTGATTTATCTCGCTTGGCCACATCAATAGCATGACCCAAGCGGTCTTGTAACAAGGTTCGATTAGGTAAGGCGGTCAGACTATCGTGGGTGGCTAAATACTCAGCTTTGCGCTGCGACTCTTTTAAGTTAGAAATATCAGCAAACACTGCAACGTAAGCAGATCTGTCTAATTCTGGTGACTGGATTCTATTGATGGTTAACCACACCGCAACACTGCTAGCTGCCTCATCACCCTGCTGCATTAATGAGACTTCACCTTGCCAAAAGCCGGTTTGGCTGAGTTCCGTGGTTATCCTTTGTACTGCCTTTTCGGCATCACGTTCGCAATACACCAAGTTCCAAAAACAACTCTCTAGCGCATCAGCTTCAACTAATTGAGTTAAATGCTCAAACGCAGAGTTAACGGTCTGAATCAGCCCCTGTTGATCCATCACTACAATCGCTTCGCCCGCTTGTTCGTAAACTCGTGCGGCGATTTGTAATTGCTGCTCCGCTTTCTTGCGCAGCGTAATATCCTCAGCCTCGATTAAAATGGCATAGGCTTTGCCCTGCTCGTTCAACAACGCTTGATGCACGGTGCGATACACCTGCTGACCTTGCTGATTGTTTAAGTGATGTTCATGAGTAACCGACTTCAACGAGCGCACCGTACGCAAATCACACTCAAGCATAGAGGCGGCAAAATCGTGAGGAAACAAATCAAAGTCTGTTCGTCCTAATACGTCGTCTGCGGTTAGGTTAAACATGCTTTCAAAGCTTGGGTTAATCAGTGAGTACTCGCCGTTAAGGGATTTCAACGCCAATATCATGGTGGTATTTTCCATGATCTGCGCTAACTGATGTTGCGATGCCTGTAACTGCTCCTGAGTGCGAGTGATTTCGGTGACATCAATCAAGGTCACTAGCACCGCATACACGTCACCACGTCGATTAAGCCCTGGCGTGACTGTCACTTGTACCACCTCTTGCTGGCCTCGCACCACATGCTGGGCCGTATCACCCTCAGAGTAGGCTTGCTCAAACAACTTAATGGCGTCGTTCTGAATAAAATGAGGCAGCTTTAGCTTAGCAAAATCACGGCCTATCATATTTCCACGCAAAGCTAGTCGGCGCTGTGCTGCAGCGTTATAACGCAGTAGTTTGCCATCGGTATAAAACACCAACAGTGGAAATTCCAAAGCATCATAAACATGAGCATATTCATCGTTTAGAGCAATCAGCTCAGCTGTTTTTACGTTCAGTTCTTGGTTAAGACTAATCAGCTCTTCATTGGTAGCTTGCAACTCTTCGTTGGCGGCCTCGAGCTCTTCGTTGGTGGCCTGCATCTCTTCGTTAGAAGCTTGCATTTCTTCGTTTAAGCTTTGCATTTCTTCATTAGAAGAAGCCAGCTCTTCTACCATGGCTTGAAGATGCTCACGGGTCGCAAACAATTCGTCTTGCAACAGCTGCTGGGTTGCGGCTGAGTTACGGGTTAACTCTTGGGCTTGCTCACGCGCATTGGGCATAAAGGCTGGCAACACAGTGACCATAAATAACTTGGTTTGAGCGTGCGCTAGCGGCATCACCATCAATTGCCAGTGCTCTCCCGCCACATGGTGAGTCTGCCCCAACATACGCTCGGCAGTCCAATCGTAGTTACTAAGCAAATTACCAAGTTCAGTTCTAAAGCGGGGATGAATAATGTCTTTCAGCGCCAGCCCCTGCAACGCCTTAGCAATCGCGTTCAAGCCCACATCTGATAACGGCTGCTGCAATTCTACTGCGGCTAGTGGCAAATCGGTTAAGCGCTCAGCCGCAGGCCCCTGCTTAAAAAATCGGTCGACCCGCCCCAATGCCCGCAGCACCATGCCATCGGCTTGGCACACCACTGCTGCGGCGGGGACATTGCGCAACCAATGATGCAGATGGTGTAACAACTGCTCAGCATCAACCTTCATCAGATTACTGGAGTTTGGTTTGGCGCTGGTAGGAGCTTGGGTGAGCTCGGGCGTAACCGTCACCTCGGGCGATTTGCTGTAGAGCCGATCGCGGCGATGGCTGACACTGAAGAATTCTTCAGCGTGACTGATACTTTCAGAACGCCCCAAAAACAACACACCGTCATTAGCTAAAGCAAAATGAAAGCGTTGTAATACCTTGCGTTGTAGTTGTGGCGAGAAATAGATCAGCACATTGCGACAGGTAATAAAATCGACCCGCATAAAAGGCGGATCCGATACTAAATTGTGTTTAGCGAACACCACCATATCACGCAGCTTTTTACTGACCTCAAACTGATCGTTGTAGGGCTTGAAGTAACGCTCCAGCAAACGTGGTGGAATATCGGCTAGAGCTCCAGTTGGATACACGCCACGGCGGGCAATACGCAGGGCTTCTTCATCGAGATCCGTGGCAAAAATGACCACCCCGGGTGGCTGGTCAAGATGCTGCAGCGCCTCGGCGGCTAGCATAGCCACACTATATGCCTCTTCACCTGTGGCACAGCCAGCTATCCAAATCCGCAATTCTTGTTGTTGATGCTGCTGCAAATGCTGTTTTAACAAGCCATTGAAGCTTTCAAAAGCCTCTTTATCGCGAAAAAATGAGGTCACCGAAATCAGAATATCCCGCGCTAATTCATCTAATTCGGTGGCATGCTCTTGCAGTAAGTGTAAGTAATCTTTAACCCGCCCCGCACCCGTCGCTACAATTCGACGTTGAATGCGGCGCGCCATAGTACCCGTCTTATAACCACTAAAGTCGAGTTGTTTGCGTTCTTTTAAAAGCTCGACAACCCGCTCTAGAACCTGCTCCGAAATACTATTGTCATCGCTCAAATGCATGCGAATAAACTCTGGCATTTGTGCGGCTATCGCTGCTGGCGTTAAGACAAAATCAGCACAGCCCGCGTCAATCGCCGACTGTGGCATACCCGCATATTTGGCCGTAGCAGGGTCTTGCACAATGGTCACCCCGCCTTCAGCCTGAATCGCTCGAAGGCCTAAGGTACCATCGCTACCTGTCCCCGACAGCACCACCCCAATGGCACGGTCTCCCATTTCTTCAGCAAGGGTTTTAAAAAACATATTCACCGAGGGTTTGGGAGAGATTTCAGGTTTAACCGGCGTCAGCTCGATGCGACCGTCTTGGTAGATAGCATTACTATTAGGTGGCACCACATAGATGGTGCCACTACGGGGCTTGGTTGAGCGCTGCAAGGACATCACAGAAAGATTGGTTCCACGTGCCAAAATTTCGGGCATCATGCTTTTGTGGGTTGGCGATAAGTGCTGCAACACCACATAACACGCAGGCAGTTTAGCGTCCAAATCATGAATGAGCGCACTCACGGCTTCTAATCCACCGGCCGAGGCGCCAATACCTATCACAATCATGGGCTTTCCATGTGCTGCCATACGTCTCCTTAATTTTACTAGCCGTTGTTAACAGTTATATGCGGAACTTGGTATTTTGACAAATAATGCTGCGCATATTTAACAAATATTCTATCATTACTGCAGTCCAAGTTCGCACACTTAAATACGAACCCAACCTGCACCAACTTACTAACCGATGAGATTTTTGTCATGCCAAGTTTTGATGTTGTGTCTGAAATAGACAAAGTTGAACTGAAAAACGCCGTGGATAATGCCACCCGTGAACTCACTACACGCTTTGATTTTCGTGGGGTTCTAGCCACCATCGAGCAGCAAGAGTTAAACGTTACCTTAACTTCAGAGTCCGATTTTCAGGTACGCCAAATTCAGGACATTTTTAATAATCATTGCGCTAAACGTAACATTAGTTTAGCCGGCTGTGACATACCTGATGAACCTACTCACAGTGGTAAAACTTTTAGCTTAACCATCAACTTTAAACAAGGCATTGATCAGCCTTTAGCTAAAAAAATCACGCAATTAATTAAAGCCAGCAAAATCAAAGTACAAAGTTCTATTCAGGGGGACAAAGTGCGAGTTACTGGTAAAAAACGCGATGACTTACAAGAAGCCATTGCCTTGCTACGTCAATCAGACATAGAGCAACCCTTGCAATATGAAAACTTCCGTGACTGATAAGTCAGCACTGCCGCGCGACTGGCAAGACCTCATGCGCCAAGCCGACCAAGCTATGTATAACGCCAAAGCAGCGGGACGTAATTGCGTACATGTATGCCCGTTGCCCTGATGGCCAAATGATGATGCCAGCCATGCAAGCCGGGCCGGCTTGTCCATTATGTGCTGCAGTTGCCACTAAGCTATGTTACCAACAGGCAAAAGGCGCACTCACGGGGCGTCGCTATTGGCATTGCCAACAATGCCAATTAATCCATGTCGCAGCAGCCGATCAACTCACTGCTGAGCAAGAAAAAGCCGAATACGACTTGCATCAAAATAGTCCCGCAGATGTCGGCTATCGCACCTTTTTAGACCGCTTAGTGCAGCCGCTGGTAGCCCAACTGCAGCAAACTCATCAAAAGCCAGCACAAGGATTAGATTTTGGTTGTGGACCTGGCCCTACATTAGCATCCATGCTTAACGATCACGGTCATCACTGTGCCAACTACGATCTCTACTATGCCTATCAGCCGGAACTGTTACAGCACCAATACGATTTTATCACCTGCACCGAGGTGGTCGAACACCTCACCCAACCGGGCCTTGTAATGCAGCAATTGTTGGACTGTCTTAAACCCGGTGGCTGGTTGGCCATCATGACCCAACGCTGGACCGCACTAGAACGCTTTGCTGGCTGGCGGTATCGCCATGACCCTACCCATATCAGCTTTTTTCACGAGCAGACTTTTCGTTGCTGGGCACACCAGCATGGCTTGCAGCTTCACCTTCATCCGCGCGATGTTGTACTATTGCGTAAACCCTTAACGGATAAGCACCCATGACAGCAATTTGGCAACAACGACGTTCCGGTGGCCCGCAGCCACGTCCCGGTGATTTACGCACCGCTTGGCAGCGTGATCGCGCCCGCGTACTCCATTCAGCTGCGTTTCGTCGGTTACAGTCGAAAACCCAAATCATGAACGTGGGTGAAAACGACTTTTATCGAACGCGCCTAACCCACTCCCTTGAAGCCGCACAAATCGGCGCCTCACTGATCAATCAGTTGCAACAGGTCAGCGCGCCAGAATTAGCCGCTATGCTGCCTGATCTCAACTTAATGGAAACCCTTTGTTTAGCCCATGATATCGGCCACCCCCCGTTTGGTCATGGTGGTGAAACGGCGCTCAATTATAAAATGTTGGGGGCAGGTGGGTTTGAGGGCAATGGCCAAACGTTTCGAATCGTGGGCAAACTCGAAGCTTACCACCCGCAGCATGGGATGGATTTAACCCGCCGTACCCTGCTGGGGCTGTTAAAATATCCGGTTTTGATGCCGCCTTTGTCGGCGCCGCCGGCAACCTCGCAGCCAATCAGCCTGAGCCAGTTTAAGCCAGCAAAAGCATTGTTTGCATGTGATGCCGACCTGCTCGACTGGGTGTTAGACCCACTCAGCAACCAAGACCGTGAACTGTTCCAACAAGTGCAACAGTTACCTCAATCGCCATGGCAACGCTCACTGCACAAGTCTTTGGATGCGAGCCTGATGGAGCTGGCCGATGATATCGCCTATGGCGTGCATGATTTAGAAGATGCGGTGGTAACAGGCACCTTAAATGAAAGCCAATGGCATGGCCATCTTGACCAAATCTTGGTGCAGCTACCGAACGAGTTGGCAGCACTTATGCAGCAACTTGGCCAACAGCTTTTTGCCAACGAACATCATCTGCGTAAAAATGCCATTGGCGCTATGGTGAATATTTTTGTTACCGCAATTCGCTTAGAGCAGGTGCTAGAAGCAGCTGAGCAACCTTTGATTGCTTATAATGCAACCTTACCGGAGGCTGAACGCCTGTTACTCAATAGTTTGAAAAGTGTGGTGTTTGAGCATGTAATTAACGACCCAGCGATTCAGCAATTACGCTATCGTAGTCAGAACATGCTGCTAGATTTATTTACTGCTTTGCACACTGAGCCAGAGCGCCTGTTGCCACGCAATACCCGCACCCGCTGGTTACAAGCTGGCAGCCAAGGGGGCCCAACTGCTGCCGATCGTATTTTGTGCGACTACGTAGCCGGGATGACCGACGATTATGCAGAACGTATGTACCGCAATTTATTTATGGTTTAGCCAAGCCAGTAATTCTGGCAGCGGCAGTGGTTTGCAGAATAAGTAACCTTGCATGTAATCACAGGCGTAGCGCTGTAAATAAGCTTGCTCCGCCTCGGTTTCTACGCCCTCGGCTACGGTCGCTATGCCAAGCTCCGCGGCCATGGTTAAGATGCCTCGGGTGATAGCCGCATTGGCTGTATTCTGATGAATATTGTCAATAAAGCTGCGGTCTATTTTTAAACGTTGCGCTGGTATCCGAGTTAAATAGCTCAAGCTTGCATAGCCGGTACCAAAATCATCTAACGCTATGTCCAGCCCCAACTCGCGTAGTTGCTGCAAAATCTCAAAGATATGACTGCTATCGCGCATTAAGACATTTTCTGTAATTTCTGCCACCAGTTGCCCGGGACGTAAGTTATACGGCTTAATGATTCGCTCTACCGACTCAACAAAATCATCACGATAAAACTGCATCGGCGAGAAGTTCACCGCCACATGGGGCACTCCAGCCTCACGTAAGGTTTGGCTATCCATACAAGCCTGATTAAGTACCCACTCACTAATGGCGATGATTTGGCCGGTCTTTTCCGCTAATGGAATAAACTCTGCTGGCGAGATAAATCCCTGTTCTGGGTGCTTCCAGCGAATCAAGGCTTCCACCCCATGGATCGCCCCCTGCGCACTTACAATCGGCTGGTAGAACAACTCAAATTGTTGCTGCGCAATGGCTTCTTGTAACTGCGAACGGCGCTGAATTTGTAATTGTGCACCTTCATCAAACACTGGCGAGAACCACTGCAAACCGTTACTACCGCGGCGCTTAACTTCATACATAGCAACATCGGCGTGTTGAATCAGCTGATTGGGATAACGCACACTGCTGTCGTTAGTAGCAATCCCAATCGCCGCCGATAACGATACTTCTGCTTGTTCAAACACAAAGGGATGGAGGAACTGATCGAGCAATCGTTGCGCCAGCTGGGTTACTGCGGCAATTGAGGTTTGGCTCTGAACCACAGCAACAAATTCATCACCACCAAAGCGCGCCAGCAAGTCTTCTGCTGGTAATACGGCACGCAGACGCTGCCCTGTCTGCACTAAAATTTCATCACCAAACTCATGACCCAAGCTGTCATTGATAGGCTTAAAGCCATCCAAATCAATAAATAAAACAAAGACTGATTCTAGAGCTGCGGAGTCGTCGGCTAGCGCTTGCTGTAAACACTGTTCTAACATGCTGCGGTTGGGTAATCCTGTTAAAGGATCATGGCTGGCATGAAAAGCGAGGCTACGTTCCCGCTCTACCCGCTCGGTAATATCTGTTTGCACTCCAACCCAGTGGGTTAGTTCACCTTGGTCATCGCGTACCGGTGATAACAGTAATTCATTCCAAAACATACTGCCGTCTTTACGATAATTTTTAATCACCGTTCGAGCTTCAATTTGCTGAGCTATAGCAGCATCTATCTCGGCTATAGCAGCAAGATCCGTATCCGGACCGCGCAGTTTATCGCAATTATCCCCTAGCATTTCTGCTTCTGAATAACCGGTAATTTGAGTAAACGCTGGATTGACATAGATTAAGGGATAACCCGGTTTACGTGCATCACTGATCACAATGCCATCAGTGCTTGATTCTAAGCAACGGCGGAACAACACCAAGCGCTCTTCATCGTCGCGTTGCTGGGTTACATCTTTTGCAATCCCATGCACGCCCACAACCTGATGATTCACCTTCATCGGCATGTTGGTAATATTGAGGGTACGTAGCTGGCCCGCACTATTTAAAATGCGGATCTCATAGCGCTGCGGCTGCCCCGCCACAGCTGCGAGAAAATGTTCCTGAGTACGTTGTTTGTCTTCTTCAAGTACCACCACATCGTAGCGCTGGCCCAATATTTCGCGCTCAGAAGCTTGCACCAAGGCTTCACCAGCGGCGTTTAAACTAGTAAAACGCCCCTCTAAATCTAACGTAAACACTGCCTCTGGGTTGTAGGCAAACAATGAATTCGCCCGCTGCTCGCTGCGTTCGCGCGCCAAGCGTTCATGATGCTGTTGCATCACAAGGGCTAATAGCTCACAGCTACGTTCAATGATGGCGCGTTGTTGCTGATTAGGTAACCGCTCGCGCTCGGAGTAGACCGCAAGAGTACCCAAGAGCTGCTGCTGGGCGGTATACACTGGAAAGGACCAAACTGAGCTCAACTTAAACTGCTTAATTAATGGCATAAAGGCTTCAAATCGAGTGTCTTCATGCATCTTGGCAACCACCACCGGATGCCCTTGTGCAGCGGCCGTGCCACAGGCGCCCACACCGTTAGCAATAGGTAACATTTGCAAGCCATCAAACAAAGGTTTAGGTAGCCGCGCAGTCGCCACCGCACTTAAACTGGTGCGTTGCTCATTTACTACCATCACCGAAGCTAAACTAAACGGAATTTGTGATTCTAGCAGAGCACAAATTCGCGATAGTTTTTGCTCCAACGGTTGGTCCGTAGCAATACTGCTCAAAGTATCGTAGTTGGCCTGTACCCACTGCTTCAATAACCGTTGTTGATAACGTGCTCGCAACCAAAACCACAAGGCGCCAGCACCCGTAGCCATAGTGACTATGAGTAAGATAAAAATGAACAATAATAGGTTGTTTTCAATGGCTATCATTACAGTCAATGGCTTACTTAGTAAGGTTCAAGCTAGTTTGCATACTCGGCGCTCTTGGGTAGTCTTAATGGTGCGCCTAATGGCGCCTTTAGCTGCTCAATATAGCTATTAAATGCTTGTTGCGCTGCTTCAATCACATCGTCTGCGTCTGCCGCGGCAACCTGTTGTGCAAACAGCAAAAATTGCGACCACGCCTGCGGCGCAATCGAACGCGAAAAAAAACTACAAGGTGAGTTAGGTAATTGGCGTTGCAGGCGCTTGGCAATCACTGCCGCCCCTAGACGAGATCCTTCTAGAACATACAGCCAACCAACCAATGCTGGCAGCGAGCCGATGGCTACGGGTGCCATAGTCTCTGAATGCGCGAGCTCGGCTTGGTTCGTCATATTCTTCACGGCCGCCATTGTAGGAATGTCACATTGCAGTTTTATTAAATCATCATCAAGCCAAGCCAATCGGGCTTGCAAGGGATAGCCCAACCGCAACGCCTGCACGCCCTGCTGCACCGCCGCTTCTAACTGCTGATGAGCAGGGTACATGTGTTGTAGTATCTGCCGATAGCGCGCTTCGGTTAAATCCGCACTCATCAACTCCGACATCATGGTGTGTCGGTCTAAGTGGCTATGAAGTGCAGCAGTGGCTGTGCGTAGTTGCTCAAGTAAAGATGTCATTGTTTGGCGTACAAAATTCATCCTGTTTATGAAAGTAGCATGACAGAAACAGGCTATTCTGCCAATAAATTATTAGCTATAGTGAGTGACCGATAAAGATACCTAGTAAGTTCAAACAAGGATTATCCCGTGCAGTATTGGTTAATGAAAACCGAACCAGACGAATGCAGCATTGATGATTTTGCCAAAACGCCAGCAGCGGTGATCCGCTGGGATGGTGTGCGTAATTATCAAGCCCGCAACTTCATGCAAGACATGCACATAGGTGATGAAGTATTTATCTACCACTCCAGCTGTGCCAAGATTGGTGTTGCTGGTCTGGTACGTGTGGTGCGTGCCGCCTACCCAGATCCAACGCAATTTGATTCTGCTTCAACGTATTTTGATAGCAAAAGTCAGCATGATAAGCCACGCTGGGTGGCAGTTGATTTACAGTACATAAGACGGTTTACTGAGGTGATTCCCTTAGCTGCCATTAAAACCATGCCGGCCTTTACTGATCACCCGTTAGTGGCCAAGGGTAATCGCCTTAGTGTGGTTCCTATTAGCTCTGAACAACGCGAAGCGCTTAATCAACGCGCTAATCGCCACAAGGAAGATGAAGTATGACTAAGCTTTCAACCATTTGCGTTTATTGTGGTTCTAACCCTGGCTTTTCGCCAGTGTACACTGACGCTACCATCGAACTTGCTGATACCTTAGTTGAGCAAGGTATTCGATTGGTCTACGGCGGCGCCAAAGTAGGGCAAATGGGACAACTTGCCGACCGCGTATTGGCGCAAGGCGGTGAAGTGATAGGCATTATGCCACAAGCGCTGGTCGACAAAGAGGTTGCTCACCATGGTCTAACCCAACTGCATGTGGTGACATCCATGCACGAGCGCAAAGCTATGATGGCCGAACTTGCTGATGGCTTTATTGCGATGCCAGGCGGCATGGGCACACTTGAAGAAATTTTTGAGGTCGTCACTTGGGCACAACTTGGCTTTCACCAAAAACCGTGCGCTCTTTTGAATGTGGACGGTTATTTCACCGCCCTACTAACCTTTTTAGATAACACTGTATCGCAAGGCTTTGTTAAAGATGTGCATCGGCAATTGCTGTTAAATGATAGCAATGCACCGGATCTGATTGCCCAAATGCATGCCTATGAGGCGCCTACAGTAACTAAATGGCTTACTAAATCAGAACTTTAACTTATCTAAATAGACAACAAGGAAGACCTATGACAAACCTAGTAAAATTACTCACTGCTGGCCTACTTGCACTTAGTTTGATCGGTTGCGGCGACGGCTTATCCTTAGGTGGCTCGTCAGCTGCTCGCCTAGATACATCGTCTGAGCAAGCCTATGAAGCTTCATTAAAAGAAGTAACGGCACCTATGACAGCGGCAGAAAAACGCCAGTTTCAAGCGGACCTGAGCAATATTGTGGTTAGTGCTCAGTTAGTGAAAATGTCGAGTAGCGGCAACGCCTCGCCAGACGAAGTGCAAGCAGAAGTGCTGGCTGAGCTAGACGGCAAAACTGCGAAGCAAGTAAGCGATATGGCGAAAAAATATCGCGAACAATTAAGTCATTAAACTAGAGCCGCCGCGCTAAAAATGCTTCAACTTGCGCGGCGGTTATCGCCGGTTGTTCAACCATCGGCATGTGCCCAATTTCTGGTAATAGCAATAACTCACTCGCGGCAATTCCCTGCTGCCACAAAGGCGCAGCACTCGCGCTCAGAATACGATCGCGTTCGCCCCAAATAATCAAAGTGGGTGCCGAAATCTGCGGCAACCGCTCATCTAAACTATCATGCAATCTGAAGTCCTGCGCAATATGTGCGTAGGCACCTCGGCGCTCAATATAACGCTCTGCCACACCTCGCAGTACAAATTCGGGTGCAAACGGCGGTTGTGCCATAGTCAGGTGATAAAACCGCATAAATTGGTCAATATTAGCGATCTCAAAAGGCGATTGCCCGGCCGCAAACAAAGCCTCGGTTTCACTAAGTTGCGGTGGCGTGATACCGGCAGGGTCCAGCACAATTAAAGCCTGAGTTTGAGCTGGGTATTGCAACGCAAAATGAGCGGCAATCATGCCCCCCATCGAGTTTCCGGCAACAATTGCTTGGTCTATCTGCAACGCTTGCAATAGTGCTGCGATACGATCGGCCTGGGCCGTGGCGCGATAAGACCATTCGGGTTGGTATCCGGTTTCACCATGGCCGGCCAGATCAGGTATCAGTACCCGATAGCCTGCGTCTAGATGATTAGCAAACCGCAGCCATAGTTCTTTTGAGGCCGTGTAGCCATGCAACAACACCAGCGTCGGCGCTTGCTCGCCAGCAGCTACCTCGGCTTGACGCTCATACAGCACTAACTCTAATTCATCTAGCTTCACCGTGCGTTTGCTAAAGCCATACCACTGAGCTTCTAATTTGGCCGTTTGGTCATACACCCACAAACCAACGCTTGGACTTTGGGTGGCAAGCCAAGTCACGCCCAACAAGAGAATCAGCGCAGGAATGATTTTTTTCATGAGGATAGCTCCGATGTTGTGGCCGAATAAAGCAACTGATGATGTTGCGGTTTAAAATGGCTGGCCATCCACCTGAAGGTAAAACTAAAGCCAGGGAACATGGCGATCACATGCCCACTTTTGCTCTTGTACCAACTGTTACAGCCACCGCTGTGCCACACAGTTTTCTTCATTTCGCGATGAATCATACTGGTATAATGTTGCTCAGCATCTGCTTTTACTTCAATTGCCGTGGCCTGTTGTTGGCGCAGGTGATCTAAACAGCTCATGATGTACTTTAGCTGTGACTCAATCACAAAAATCGCGGACGTATGACCAATACCTGTATTGGGCCCGGTCACCAAGTACAAATTGGGGAATTGCGGCAAACAGGTACCTAAATAGGCATGCGGAAAAGGTTGCCAAGCCTGCTGCAACGATTTGCCATCACGCCCAATAATCTCAAAACCAATCGCCCCATCGGTGGCATCAAAGCCGGTTGAATAGACAATCAGGTCTAGGTCAATCTGCTGCCCCTGCTGGGTAACGATACCGCGCTCGTTGATTTCGGCTATCGCATCGTGCTTGTCATGCAAACTCACCTGCGGCAGTTGTAACGCCGGGTACAGCGTATTTGACACAATAATACGTTTACAACCGATGGTGTAATCTGGCGTCAATTTTGCCCGCAGTTCGGCATCTTGTACTTGTGAACGTAGATGTTTAAGTGCTTTACGCTGAGCAAAGAACTTAATCAGTGAATGGGAATATTTAAACGCTAAAACCCGCCACTCAAGCCCCCAATAAATAGCTTTGCGCAGAGTTTGATAACCCAACTTAGTGGCGAGTAGACGCCGTGCTACGGGTCCAAAAACTCGATCTGGGCGGGGCATCACCCAGTGTGGTGAACGCTGAAACACATGCAACTGCGCAACCTCATTGGCAATACTAGGAATAACTTGGGCAGCGCTAGCACCCGAGCCAATCACGGCGACCCGTTTACCTTGATAAGACACGTCATGACGCCACTGGTTGGTATGAAAACTCACCCCTTGAAAGCGCTCACGCCCTTTAAAGTCAGGAATAACCGCATTACTTAGTGGCCCTTGCGCGCAAATCACTGAGCGCGCATACACCGCCGGCTTATTCGCTATGGTCAGCTGCCAGCATTGCTGCTCTGCTAGCCAGCGCAACTCAGTTACTTGGCTTTCTAATTGAGTTTTATCTCGCAGTTGGTACTTCTCAATCACTTGCTCGGTGTAGGCAGCCAGCTCGGGCTGTTTCGCAAACATTTGCGACCACACATAAGGCTCACTCGCCAACGAATAGAGTGGCGACTGCACATCTACTTGCGCGCCTGGATAACTATTCTGGCACCAAGTGCCGCCCATGAATGAACGCCGTTCCAGCATCACAAAATCTTGCTGACCACGTTTGAGCAACTGAATGGCGGCACTTTGGCCGCCAAAACCAGTCCCGATGATGGCAACGCTAATGGGCTTAGCGACTGAGCTACCTGCCGTCATCGGTTAGACTTTTGCTGAGGGGCGAGCTGCTATCCGCTCGTACCAAGCACTGAGATTCGGCAGACTACTATCTGCGCGTAGTTTAACCACACGAGCGAACGCTAAGGTCGCAAAAGCATTGATATCAGCAGCGCTAAACTCATCTCCTACCAAATAATCATGTGTGGCTAAATGCTGATCCAAAAACGCCATAAATTCTTGCGCTTTACCATGGCAATCTTGGCCATATTCCGGGAAACACGTCATCCGATCTTTGAAGTAACCGGAAGTATGTTGAAAGCACATGCCCACTGGCATCATAAAATAGAAATCAATCCAGCGTAGCCATTGCTCAATCAATGCTTTTTGTTTTGGGCTAGTTCCTAACAGCGGTAGTGTTTCAGGGTGGGCTTCTTCAACATAACGACAAATCGCCATGGTTTCAGCCAAACAAGTACCATCATCAAGTTCTAACACAGGTACTTTTTTCATCGGGTTACGAGCCACAAATTCAGGAGTCAGGTTCTCGCCTTTAGCTAAATCAATTTCAATGCATTCAACCTGCTCTAAAAGACCTTTTTCGGCCATAAACATGCGTACGCGACGCGGATTTGGAGCCGTTGCTGTTTCATATAATTTCATCTGTTAGTTCCTCTTATTTGTGGCTTTTTTAAGCTGCTACATAGCATTACATTGTTTGTGGTTTTGTACCAGACTAATTAGCTTAACTTTGGTACTATAACCTTCTTTTTAAACGCCATTTTCATTCTATCGATGTTGGAATAGAGCCGTGCATAGAGTTATCAATCAGCAAGTTATTCAAGAATGGCATGAGCAAATTGAACATGCCCCAAGTTCGCTGTTACAAACTACCTTAGAGCTAGTTGAAACGCACCGCCAAGCCCTCGCCGACGCTTTCTATAGTGGCCTGCTTACGGATACCGAGGCGGCAGTATTTCTATCGCATCAGCAGGTCAAAAACAAACTACATAGTTCCTTACAGAGCTGGTTACATAACTTATTTGGCAGCCAAACGACAAGTACGTTGCAGGCCTCTATTGCCCATCAATTACAGATAGGTGATGTGCATGCGCGACTTAAAATACCCATGCATTTGGTGTTACGCGGTGCTCGCTTGCTTAAGCGTTCGTTCAGCGAACTAGCCCTGCAAAATACTAATACGCTAGTATCCAGCAAAACGCTTACGCACTTTTTTGATGCCCGACTTGATATGGCGATGGAGGTTATGAGCCAAGCCTATGCCCTAGCCACGGAAAAGAAGACCCGCAGTGATGAAGCCTATCGGCTCTTTTCAATGACACAGAATCTTGCAACTGAACGCGAACGTCAGAAAGCAGCGGTTTTGGATTGGGAAAACCGTCTGATGTTTGAATTTGCACTCGGTGCGGGAGGCCAGCCCCTGTCGACTCTTGCGGGTTCAGATTTTGGCTTGTGGTTTCGACATAAAGGCACCCATGCCTTTCATGATTACGCAGAAGTACGCGATATAGCCGACAGCATGACAACTATCGATGAGGTGCTGTTACCAGTATTTGGCTTAGCTAATCTGAGTGCAGAGCAACGTTTAGATCAGCTCAAACTCTTGCGTGAAGAAGTACAAAAAATCCGCTTCTGGTTGGAAGATATTTTTAGCCGCAGCAGCGAACTTGAGAGTGGCCGCGATGTGCTTACTCGCTTGTTAAATCGCAAGTTCTTGCCGACCGTGCTCACCCGTGAAATTGAGCATGCGCGCAGCCAACAGTCATCCTTTGCGTTAGTGCTAGTAGATGTCGATCACTTTAAACAGGTGAACGACAATTATGGCCACGAAGTAGGTGATATGGTACTGCAACAAGTAAGCACTCTTTTGATGAACAACAGTCGCAGTGGTGACTTTGTGTTTAGGATGGGTGGTGAAGAGTTTTTGCTGGTGATTGTCGATACGGATGTAAATAGTGCGCAAAATGTGGCCGAAAAGGTCCGCAAAGTCATAGAAAAAGAAGTATTCTTATTACCCAACGAGCAGCAGCTTAAGGTAACCGTAAGTATGGGATTAGCAGCTTTTGCTGGCCATCCCGATTATCAATTGCTACTGAAAGCAGCTGACCAAGCTTTGTATCGTGCCAAACAACAGGGTCGAAACCGCCTAGAGTTAGCACAATAAAGCACCGCTGAAAACCGATAACGCTTGATGAGGTAATTCTATGAACCTAGCTTTACGTAAGCCATTATTACTAAGCCTGTGCCTAGTTAGCTGGTTGATGGTAGCGGGCTGTCAAAGCACCCATCAAGCTGAGGTTGCACCAAGCGCTGACACTAAGCGCGAACTGCTACGCGAAGTTGAGCGATTAGGCCATTTGCTCTATCAAGCTCACACCAGCGGCGCACACAAATTAGAGTTCAGTAGTCAACAGCGCGAGGTTTTTGCTGAGTTGCGGCCGCTCTACTGTGCCGGCAATTACACTGAGTTAGGGGTAGCCGATGATACCAATGGCAGCACCTATTGGTATGCCATCAAGTTCAGTGACGATGCCGACACAGTGGTGTTTGGACGACACCTTAAATTGATTCAAAAAGCCAATGGTGAATACGATTCCAGCTTGTCATCGCGGGGTTGTTTAGATGTGCCACTCACCCAGACTGGCTCATTATTTGCTAGCCATTCAGCTTCTGCTTATCCAAATGAGTTTCATGTGTTTTTAAGTTTGTTTCATCAACAAAAGATCTACGTGGATACCAGCTCAGGGCTGTATCGTGTCGAAGCCGGCACGATACAGCAAATTGGCTAGGTGCTAGTTACCAGTTCCACATCGCCCACACCCCGACTTCGTTCTGGGAGTGGTCGATAATCACATCAGCAATATCACTTTGCTTGGCAACAAGGGCTAGGGTTAGTGACGGCATCACTTTCCAATCTACCCCTAGTTGCAAATAGTCTTGCTCCAATTCCGGTTTCAGCCGGCGACTGGGATGAGTGATATCGTAGCGCACAAACGCTGAGTGTTTGGCACTAAAAGAATAACTTGCCCATGCACTCCAGCCATCACTGGCATCTTCGGTAGCGGATGTGACTTGCTTCCAGTTATCGTTATAGACGTACTCAACACCTGCCCGCATGCCTTTTTTCATGTAGCTTAAAGCCATATTCCAGCGTTGTGCGTTATGCAACTTATCAATATTACTGCCTTTGTCTAACGCCCGCGCCCCTTCGTACCAGCCCATGGCTAAATCAAAGGTTGGCGTAACATGCCAAATAGCCGCCGCCTCGATATCCACTTGGTCGGCTACTTTAGGCTTCTTAAAACCAGCCCCAGTCACCATGGCCACACCATAAGAAAAGTGATCACCTTTTTGGCCAACATGGACGCCTAAGTCGGTTGGCCCAGCAAACTGATTTTTGGGGTTAATACTTGGGTCTATGTAGCGATAACCGACCCTACGAGCCACGTAATCTATCCAAGGCAATTCAGCGACACCAAGCTTTAAGTAATAGCCGTTGTCCCAATTGCGCTGCACATAGGCGTGACGAAACCAAACATCGGTAGGGTCTTGCTGGCGTTGCCACTGCACATCAGTTGTCACCTTTAGCATCCAATCCGCATTGAACGAGTGTTCTACGTCGATATAAAAGCGCTTCAGATCCGGTTGCCAACCTTCATTATCGTTGCGTTGATCATCTATCTGCAGATTGCTGAAGTTAGCAAACACCTGCCCCGAAATTTTGGTCGGCGACGTTTCAGCCGCCATCGCTGCTGGAGCCAGCAAAAGTGCTGCAGCAACAGCAACGGCCCTACCCAATTGATTCATTTCACCCAATGTCATCATGACGTCTCCTTCCTACGGGGGTTTTTGACCACGTTAGTCGTAATAACTGATACCGGGCCAAGCAATGACCTGTATCAACAAACGATCAACCACAAAACCTTACATTTAGTAGCTATTTTATATTAGAATGAGCTAAAGTTCGAAGGTTAATAGCTCAACCAACAAAGGATGTACTGATGAAGATCAAAGTATTATTTGCCGCTTGGGTGTGTGCAGGCTTAATGCAGGCGCCAGCCTATGCGAAGGGCGATGCCGCCAATGGTCAAGCTTTGGCCACTCAGGGAGATGGTAGTGGAGCACCCTGTGCAGCTTGTCATGGTGCCAATGGCGAAGGGATGGCCGCTGGCACCTTTCCACGCATTGCTGGCTTAGATGCCGATTATGCCCTGCGCCAAATGGTAGCGTTCCAACAAGGTAAACGCGTTAACCCTGCCATGACCATGAACATTGATAATTTTAACCAGCAACAACTGGCAGATTTAGCGGCCTACTTTGCTACGTTACCGGTAGCAGCACCTGCTGCTGCAACGGCTTCTCAAGCCCAATTAGAATTGGGTGAAAAACTCGCGCTACAAGGTAATTGGGATAATTATTTACCTCCTTGCGCCAGCTGCCATGGCCCCAACAATCAGGGCGTAGATGGTAACTTTCCTGGCATTGCAGGGCAGCACGCCAGTTACTTGAAGCAACAACTACAAGCTTGGCAACAAGGGCAACGTCAATCAGATCCGGTGCAATTAATGGAGGCCATCGCTAAACGGCTAAGCCCGGAACAAATTGATGCCGTTGCTGCTTATTTGGCGAGCCAACCAGCCGCGCCACAGCAGTAAGGAGAACCAGCACTATGAAATCACTCAATGCGATTACTTTAAGCCTTGCGGCGCTATTTACTGCAAGCCTTTCGGTGGCTGCCATCGCGATGCAAAATAACGATGTGAGCCAAGTTAAACTACCCAGCATGAAGCCAGGGCAATACGATCACCAAGCACCAACCTTGGCCGATATTGAAAATGACAGCGAGCTGCACCCAGAACTCAAAAAAGTGGTGCTTAAAGGCCGCGATCTCTTCATGAACACACAACAATTGCGCGGCAAGTACGTGTTTAATGACATGAACTGTAAATCGTGCCACATGGGAGAGGGCCGCATGGCGTGGTCTGGCCCGGTATGGCCGGCGGCCACCACATTGCCGGATTTCAGAGGCAAAAATGGCCACGTTAACTCGTTAGAAGAACGGATTGCTGGCTGTTTTTCATTTTCGATGAACGGTACCGCACCCGAGTACGGTAGCGACACCATGCTGGCGTTAGCGGCTTATCATCAGTACATGGCGAAAGGCGCCAAAGTATATGACCGCAACATCGGCGGCCGTGGTTTTAGCTCACTCGGCAAAGATATACCAAAAGATGTCAGCTTTGGCCAAGGTGCAGCTGTTTATGCTAATAACTGTGCGGTCTGCCACGGTCCTAATGGCGAAGGCAAAAAAGTTAATGGCGAGGTGGTATTCCCACCGTTATGGGGCGATGGTTCCTATAACTGGGGTGCGGGCATGACGCGTATTTTTACCGCGGCATCTTTTATTCAGAATAATATGCCATTGGGCCAACCGGGGCGGTTAAGTGATAAAGAAGCTTGGGATGTCGCCTACTTTATTAATGCGCAAGAACGCCCTCAGGACCCTCGTTATACTGGTGATGCCAAAGAAACTCGACAAAAATATCTTAACTTTCACAAAGCAACCCTATACGGCACTGAGGTGAACGGAAAAGTACTTGGACAACATGATAACACCGGTGAGAAGCCATTTCTCAAACCGGAAGTGTTAAAACCACGTACTTTTAGCGACAAATAACTGCGGCGCTAACCTGCTGCTAGCAGCGTACACAAAAACAACGTACACAAAAACAACGTACACAAAAACAAAGGGGGCTCTTAAACAAGCCCCCTTTTTATTAAGCAATAAAATAAATTATGTGCTTATTTCTGGTGCAAATCAAAACGATCCAACTGCATCACTTTAGTCCAAGCAGCTACGAAGTCTTCAACAAACTTCTGCTCAGAGCCATTAAAGGCATACACTTCAGCAATCGCTCGTAACTCAGAGTTAGAGCCAAAGATTAAGTCAACAGGTGTTGCAGTCCACTTCACTTCGCCAGACTTACGGTCACGACCTTCGTAAACGCCTTCTTGCTTAGCTGGTGCCCATTCGGTACCCATATCAAGTAAGTTAACGAAGAAGTCGTTAGTTAACTGGCCAGGACGGTCGGTAAACACACCATGATCAAGCCCTTGATAATTAGCATCAAGTGCACGCATACCACCTACTAATACCGTTAACTCAGGTACCGTTAAGGTCAATAAATCAGCACGGTCCACTAACATCTCAGCAGGCGACATCCGGCTAGCTTTGTCGTAGTAGTTACGGAAGCCATCAGCTGTTGGCTTCAAGAACTCAAACGAAGCAACCTCAGTCATTTCTGCAGTTGCGTCAGTACGGCCAGGCACAAAAGGTAAAGTAACCTCAAAACCTGCTTCTTGTGCTGCTTTTTCGATAGCTGCTGCACCACCTAAAACAATGGTATCAGCCATAGATACGCGCTTACCTTTGGGTAACGACTTGTTAAAGTCACGCTGTACCTTTTCTAAAGTAGCTAGCACTTTTTTCAGCTCTTGTGGGTTGTTTACTTCCCAGTTAGCCTGTGGCGCTAAGCGCAAGCGAGCACCATTAGCACCACCACGCATGTCAGTGCCACGGAAGCTAGAAGCAGAAGCCCAAGCAGTACGCACCAACTCAGATACAGTTAACCCTGAATCTAAGATTTTGCCTTTTAAGTTAGCAATGTCTCGCTCGTTGATTAACTCGTGATCTACTGCTGGTACCGGATCTTGCCACAGTAATGGAGTATCTGGTGACGTATCCACGATGTAACGTGCACGAGGACCCATGTCGCGATGCGTTAATTTAAACCAAGCTTTAGCAAAGGCTAACTCAAACTCTTCCGGATCTTCATGGAAGCGTTTCGCAATTTTGCGATACTCTGGATCCACTTTTAACGACAAATCGGTGGTGAACATAATAGGTGCGTGACGCTTACCAGGAATGTGCGCATCTGGCACCAAGTTTGCCGCTTGGCCATCTTTAGGAATCCACTGAATAGCGCCAGCTGGGCTACGCGTTTGTTCCCACTCAAAACCAAACAGGTTATCCAAGTACTGGGTGGTCCATGCAATCGGATTAACCGACCAAGCACCTTCTAAACCAGAAGTGATGGTGTCTTCAGAGTGGCCTTTACCACATTTGTTCTTCCAACCTAAGCCTTGTTCTTCTACTGGCGCGGCGGCAGGTTCTGCCCCTAAACACTCATCTGGCTTGTGCGCACCGTGGGCTTTACCAAAGGTGTGGCCACCAGCAATCAAAGCCACGGTTTCTTCATCGTTCATGGCCATCCGCGCAAAAGTTTCGCGAATATCTTTTGCCGCCAATAAAGGATCAGGATTACCATTTGGACCTTCTGGGTTCACATAAATCAAGCCCATTTGTACCGCTGCTAACGGCCGCTCTAGTTCACGGTCGCCGCTGTAACGTTTATCTTCTAACCATTGTTTTTCTGGGCCCCAGTAGACGTTATCTGGCTCCCACTCATCTTCACGGCCACCAGCAAAGCCATAGGTTTTAAAGCCCATCGACTCTAACGCAACGTTACCGGTTAAAACCATGAGGTCTGCCCAAGAGATGCTTGAGCCGTACTTTTGCTTGATTGGCCACAGCAAACGGCGAGCTTTATCTAAGCTCACGTTGTCTGGCCAGCTGTTGAGAGGTTCAAAACGCTGTTGACCGCCACCTGCACCACCACGGCCATCGTTCACCCGGTAGGTACCAGCACCGTGCCATGCCATCCGAATAAAGAAAGGACCGTAATGACCGTAGTCAGCTGGCCACCAATCTTGTGACGACGTCATTAGCTCTTCGATATCTTTTTTAACTGCTGCGATATCTACTTTTTTGAACTCTTCAATATAGTCAAAGTCTTCACCCATAGGGTTAGAAGACACGTCGTGGTCACGTAATGGCGTAAGGTCGAGTTGGTCTGGCCACCAGAACATTTTATCTTGTGCTTCTTGCGCTGCTGCAGAATAAGAAGCCATGCCCATGGACACGGCAACTGCTAGCGCAGAAACAACTGGAAGGACTTTTTTCATCATGATGTTACACCCTTTCGTTGTAGGTTAAGTACACAACTGTGCGCGGCCTAGCCAACAACTGCTAACTAGGTCGCACAGAATGGATATAACTATAGTTACAATTTCAGAAAGTGAGATATGGTAAAAACAGATTAGATTAATCGATTTTGCCTTATGGGTAGGCTCAAACCCGCGCCTCTACTCGATTGCGGCCTGCTTTTTTAGCGCTATAAAGCGCTAAATCAGCCCGATGAATAGCATCATCAATTTGCTCTTTGCCTAATAAAACCTCAGTTAATCCGATGCTTATCGTAAAGCTCATGGTCTCACTGGCACTTAACTCAATGGCATGCTTGGTGACTGCAACACGGATTTGTTCAGCCAGCTTAGACGCTGCCCTAAAATCACATTTATTCAACAAGATGACGAATTCTTCACCGCCAAACCGTGCCACTATATCGGACTCACGCACGCTGCCTTTTAAAATATCCGCCAGCTCTTGCAAAATCCGGTCGCCAATCGCATGCCCAAAGGTATCGTTAACTTGCTTAAAACGGTCAATATCTAACGTCAAAATAGACACCGGATAATGCTCGCTTTGTGCCCGTTGCAATAGGTAGTCAGCCTCTGCATAAAAGAAGCGCCGATTGTACAAACGCGTTAACGGATCCGTGGCTGCTTGTAATTTCAGCTCTTCTTGCACCGCCTTCATGTCTTCTAACAGCTTCATCCGATAAGCAATGATAAAGGCCAACATCAGCGCCTCAAGCATAATGCCAATACCAACACCGTGGCTGGTTACATAATGAAAGCCGAGCATGCCTTTGTAGTAGAGCACCGCCAAAGCGTTAAAGAACACAAAAAAGCCGTGTCCAATAAGAAAATATCGCGCCAGCACTTCGCCTTTTAACCACAACGAAATACCCACCGACAGGGTCACCACCATCATCAGTGCCGCTAAACTACTGGCCGGCTGCAATGCCGCCTGAATATCGAACAGCGACCAAACAAATGCCACCACTAACAGCGCCAGCATGGCTTGCAAGAACTTATGCTCAATGGGGTGATGGAGTTTCGTTTTAAAAATTTCTGTCATAAACAATATCAGAAAAATCGGAAACGCCATCAGGCTGGTATGGAATTGCAACGCCGTGTCGCCGTACACTTCAAACACCCCAGACAAGAGCCCGTACGACAACGCAATCCAAATCGCTGCTGACACCAAATACAACGAGTAAAAAATGTTTTCTCGTTTGCTGGCAAAGAAATACAACAACAAGTTGTAGATCACCAGTGCAATCAGAATACCCACAATCAGCGCGCTATCGGTATAACTGCTAACCAACGCTTGTTTACTATGAAACGCATCCAGTAACTGCAACTCAAACCATTGGTGAGAATAAGACACGCTATGCACATACAGGGTTTTCTGCTCGCCTGGGGCTAGCTGAAAAGAGAAAACCCCCGCCCCTTTATAGAGATAGGGATTATCCTCAGGCGCATTTAAATCAATCACGGCCTTGCGCAATAAACGTTTGCCATCGGTTTCATAAAAGCCTAAAGATTTATTGTGATAAGCATGAGGAAATTGCAAAAACACGTCGCGCTCGGCACTTGCTGGGTTAACCACCTGAAACCTTACCCAGGTTGATTTAGCACTCGTACCAAGACTAACGCGATTGGGTGAGTTGTTGTAGCTTTGCTCACGGGCCTCAGCAAAACTGGCTTGACCGCTGCTATCCACCCAATAACTGATGGTGAAACGATCCAGTGCCAACGGCTGCTTGATAGTCTCGGGTAACTTAACTAACGGCGGACTTGCTGCTTCTATGGTGGGCTCAGGTTGAACCTGCCCAGCAGCGGTGGCTGTGGCCGTGGCGGCAAACAGTAACATGGGCAACACGGCCAGTGCCAACCAACCGATTAATTTACCTAAAAAAACGGCCGCGGCACAGACCATGGTTTGAAACCGACCACACCGAGAGGTGCTCCGGCAATGCGCTATTGTTGTCATCCTTTACCATCTTTTTATTATTGTTTACGACAACCGGCAAGACCAGCTGCTCAAATGAACTTATTTAGCCTCAGATGCTTGATAAATATACGCCAATAAAGCTTCTCGGTCCGCTTGTTTCGGTAAGCCCGTAAAAGGCATACACATATTAGCCACCATCTGTTGTGGTCGTGCTAACCATTCCAGCAGTACCGGCGTTGTCCAAACTATCGACAATTGCTGCACCTCTTCCGTAAAGGTATAGCCCGGCGTGCTGGCTATTTTACGCTGAATTAAGCCATCTAAATGAGGACCAAAAAACTGACTTTTAGTAGCATCCATGGAGTGGCAAGCCGCACAGCGGTACTTAAAAACCTTCGCCCCTGGCGCGAATAATTCTGGGTCTGTTAGAAACTTAGCAGGTAACGCTGATTCCGCAACCGGTGCTGCTACGGTTTCGGTTTGAGCGCACCCTGCGCTCGCCATGCTCCACCCCAAAATCATAGCCACAGCAGCAACGCGTTGCCAATAGCCTGCCATCGTACCACTCCTTTAACTTTCCAGAAAAATTACTTTTTATAGGCTTCCAAGCAAAAAATTATTACACTTATACGCCTATAATGAAAACAATTCATCGCCGCAAGAGAACGCATTATGCCATTACATGTGATCAATCATCCGTTAGTACAGCACAAACTGGGCCTTATGCGTGAAGCTGGTATTTCTACCAAAAGCTTCCGTGAACTTTCCAACGAGTTAGGTAATTTGCTCACCTACGAAGCTACCAGTGATTTTGAATTAGAACCTCACGCCATTACAAGTTGGAGCGGCGACACCATTGAGGTGCAACAAATTAAAGGCAAAAAAGTGACCGTGGTGCCTATTCTACGTGCTGGTATCGGTATGCTTGATGGAGTGTTAGGACTGGTTCCAAGCGCTAAAGTAAGCGTGGTTGGGCTATATCGTAACGAAGAAACCCTCGAGCCAGTGCCCTATTTCGAAAAGTTTGTGGGTGACATTGATCAGCGTATTGCTCTTGTTATCGACCCCATGCTGGCCACCGGCGGCAGTATGATTGCCACCTTGAACATGCTGAAACAACATGGTTGCGAAAGTATTCGAGTGCTGGTGCTAGTCGCCGCCCCAGAAGGCGTGGAGAAAGTGCTAGCAGCGCACCCAGATGTGCACATTTATACGGCTGCACTCGATTCTCACTTGAACGAACATGGCTACATCATTCCTGGCTTAGGCGATGCTGGCGATAAGATATTTGGCACCCGCTAAGTCAGCTAGCCATACACGCGCAGATTAATCCCTAATTTTGCCTGCTGCTTAGCCTCTAACGCCAAGTCGTTAAGCAGCATCGGATTAGCATTACCCTCTTTGGTTAGGGTAAGCAACAAAGTATCTTGGCGCACCTGAATTTTCTTCAACAATAACGACGACTGGCGGTCCGTATTAAACAACACAGCTAGTCGCAGTAGCACGATCATGCGCCACAAATCACGTTGTTCAAAAAGATACAGTTGCGGTAAACGCTCTAACTGCAGCTTCTTCCGGTAATTTCGTACCAAGGCAGCTAAAAAGGCTTGTTCCTCTTTGCTAAAACCCGGCATATCCGCATGCTCAATGATGTAGCCTGAGTGGCTTTGTAAACTGCTAGCATTAATTTGTAAGCCCACTTCATGCACGCGCGCCGCCCATTGCAACCGTTGTCGCCAAGCTGGTTGTTGCAACTGCCATGGCTTCGCCACTTGGCGCAATAAATAGACCGCGGTTTCAGCTACTCGCTGGGCCTGTAATTCGTCCACTTGATAACGCGCCGCCATACCATCTATCGTGCGCTGCCGCACATCACGATGACCAATCACCCGTTCCGCCAGCTCGTATAACACTCCCTCGCGTAAGGCTGCATCGTGGCAGGTTAAGCTTGTTAGCTCCAACTCATCCATCACGGCTACCAGCACCGCTAACCCCGCTGCTATCACCCCATGCCGATCTGCATCGATTGCCGCTTCGTTAAAACTACTGATATTGGTATGGGTTAATAACTGCTCCACACAGCGCTGCAGGGCGGTACGGGTAATCACATCCGGAGCGCTTTGATCGCGTAGCTGCACCCATTGCGCAATAGCCTTGATGGTGCCAGAGGTGCCGATCACTTCAACCGCATTGAACTTGCGTAAGCCCGCCGCCACCGGCTCAAGCTCGCTACGCGCCGCAATCAAAGCCTTTTTAAATCGCTTTTCGCTGAGCTTGCCATCTTTAAAGAAACGCTCGGTAAAGCTCACGCACCCCATTGACCGAGAGGCTAGTATTTTCGGCTCAAACTCTTCTCCAGCAATGATTTCAGTACTGCCGCCACCGATATCAATCACCAGCCGGCGCCCTTGGTAAGAGCTGGTTTGCGCTACCCCACGATAAATCAGCCGAGCTTCTTCATGGCCCGAAATAATATGAATAGGGAATGGGAAAATTTCTGCCGCCCGCGCCAGAAAGACATCGGCATTCTTGGCTTCACGCAACGTGTGAGTTGCCACCACATACACTTGCTCGGTAGCAAAACCTTGTAAGCGCTGGGCACATAACTGTAACGCTGCCAAACCTCGCTGTATTGCCTCTTCACTGAGCTTATTGGTTTTGCTCAGGCCACTTGCTAAACGAACCTTTTGCTTGAACTTAAGCAGCGGCTGCACATGCTGATCGATAACCCGAGTGGTCACCAGATGAAAGCTATTCGAGCCTAAATCTAGCGCGGCAAAATAATTTAATCCATCCGCTAGCTGGGTTTGAGGACTGTGAACATCAGTCATGAGGTGCCTCCAGCATACGTTTCATTTCTGCTTTCAGATAATCGTACACAGCTAATTGTGAGCGGATCTTTTTGCGATTACCGCGCTTGCGATACTGGTTCTTCTGCTCAGCGTCAATGATGCGGGCTTTGGTGTTATCTTGCCACTGCAGCTCTAAAATGTGCTTGATTTGCAACTGTAATTGGCTGTTGTAAATGGGACAAGCAACTTCTACGCGGCGATCTAAATTGCGCGTCATTAAATCTGCTGAGGAGATAAACACCTGCTCTTTGCCACCATGATAAAACCAGTAAACCCTTGGATGTTCTAAAAAACGATCCACAATACTGATAATTTCTAATCGCTTACTTAAATCCGCTGGGACTTTTAAGCCACACATACCGCGCACAATCGCACGCACTCGCACCCCTGCTTGCGCGGCTGCAACCAGTCTTTTAATGATGCCGGGGTCGACCAAGTTATTCACCTTCACCATAATTTCTGCACGCTGTCCTTGCTGAGCATGAGCAATTTCGGTGTCAATCAGCTCTTCTAAAGTCTCTCTAAGATTAACTGGCGATACCAAAATATGGTCAAAATCAAAACGTTTATAAGGGGCTTCTAAGTACTGAAAAACCTGCTCGATATCAGAGCAAATGCCTTTATCTGCGGTGAATAAGCTAAAGTCGGTATAGCTCTGCGCAGTTTTTTCATTAAAGTTGCCGGTACCAATATGAGCAAAAAGTTGCGTGCTATCGCTACCCGGCTCGGTTCGGCGTTTTATTAGCAGCAGCTTAGAGTGCACTTTTAAACCTTGGATACCGAAAATAACCCGAATGCCCTCTTGGGTCATGAGTTTTGCCCATTCAATATTAGCTTCTTCATCAAAGCGGGCTTGCAGCTCTACCATCACGGTCACTTTCTTGCCGTTATTAACCGCCTCTACCAACGAATGCACGATACGCGATAACTTAGCCACGCGATAAATACAAATCTGGATGCTTTGCACCAACGGGTCGTAAGCTGCTTGGCGAACCAATTCTGTCAAATGAGCGAACTTATGGTAGGGGTAATACAGCAGGATATCTTGCTCCGCCATCGCATCAAACACACTGTTATGCTTGGTAAACAGCGGATGTTCTAACGGTTGCCAAGCGGGATTCACGAGCGACTTATGCCCCACATTAGGAAAACTGACAAAATCGCGAGTGTTACGATAACGGCCACCCGGCACTAATGAGTCATGACTCGTTAGCTCCAGTTTATCGTGTAAAAAGAACAACATATTACGAGGCATAGCAGCGTCATAGACCAACCGCACTGGCTCGGCTTCAAACCGCTGCCGAATGCCTTCTTCCATTTGCTCCAGCACACTTTGTTCAATGTCGTGAGGTAACCGGTACTCGGCATCACGGGTTAACTTAAACGAAAAAGCGCGGAGCGAATCAAACGGCACTATGCCTTGAAACAGCTCATGCATGCAGAGGCAAATGACGTTATCGAGTAGAATCACTCGTTTTTGTCGCTTGGCATGTTTAAACGGCAGTTTTATAAAGCGTGGGAATTCATCGGTGGGCACTTCGAGTGCAGCGTAACGGATAATATCGCCTTGCACTACCTCAACACATAAATAGGTGGCTTCTTCGTTGATTGCTTTCACTAAATCAGTAGCTGGACTAATCAGCAGCGGCACTATGTAGCGCTTAATTTTTTCTCGAAAGAAGGTGGTCAGCCAGGTGCGCTCTTCGGTGGTGGTTTGCTGTTCATCGATAACCCGAATGTTTTTGCGCAGCAGCGCTTTCAGCACATCTTTGTAGATCACCTCAAACTTATCCTGCAGGGCTAACACCTGCTGCTGAATCTCCGCCATTAATTGCTCGGACTCACTGTGTTCAGCGGTATTCTGAGCCAAGAAAATTCGCCGGCGCACATCAGCAACGCGCACCCGAAAGAATTCGTCCATGTTGTTTGAGAATATTCCTAAAAAACGCATCCGCTCTACCACTGGGACGCTTTGGTCTGCAGCCTCTTGCAGTACCCGTTCATTAAAGGCTAACCAACTCAACTCTTGCGCAAAAAACTTCATAACCACTCCCTGACTACGGCAGACGTTTACTGTACTCGATAAGCCTAGCGCCTTAATGACAGTTTTATGACAGTTATGAAAGCTTAGCCAATGGCTCTATTTCTGCCAGCTTCTTTGGCTTGATAAAGATGCTTGTCAGCGATGTATAACAGCTTTTCACTGATAGCCACAGCCACCTCTGGCGTAACCACGGTGTAATTATCTGTAGGAATTGAGGATGTCGCCGCTTGTTCTGAAATAGCTGCTGGTACTACAAAAGGTTGTTGTGGATGATAGGTCGCCACCCCGATACTGGCGGTAACCGCAACGGTTACCTGCTGTTGGTTAGCGCCCCTGTAAGTATGTTCTTTCTGCAACGCCTTAATAATGCGCTGGGCCAAATAGAGCGCGGCGCTTGCCTCGGTATTCGGACACAGCAGCAGAAACTCTTCACCTCCCCAGCGCCCCAGCAAATCCGTGTTACGCGACAGGTTTTTCAACAAGCTTGCCAAGTGCACTAACACCGCATCGCCCATTAAGTGCCCGTGGCTATCATTAATGTTTTTAAAGTGATCAACATCCAACAGCAACACTGACACAGGCTGTTGAGTGCGATGCGCCAGCGCCACCATCTGCTTAAGGTTATTATCTAAATGCAGACGGTTATAAACGCCTGTTAGCCGGTCTGTAATCGATAGTTTGCGTAACTTGTCGTATGCACGTTGACGAGAACGCTCGTAAAAACGAAACAGTAAAATATGCGCCAGACCAACCTCGGCGAAGTTAAATAAAGCACCTAAACCTAAATGTCCTGGCACTCCAATTTGCAGTAATTGGTACAGGTACCAACCACAATAAATGAACACCAGCCCAGTAAGGATAGTTGCAGCTCGCGAGCCCAATAAGAAAAAGCTGATGGGGGGTAAAATAGTCACCCAAACCAAGGAATAGTTTTCTGCTTCAGATAAATCAATAAACGCCAGCAGGATGGTGATTAGCGTGAGTACCAAGGCCCAACCTGCTACAGCAAGGTTGCCGCCTCGATACACGTAGAGGAAAATGCTAGTGGCAATGACGAACCCAATAAAATCATAAACAGCAACATAGGCAGCATCAAACAAGGTGATGTTGAGTAAGCCAATCGCGCCAAAATAAAACACCATCAACAATGCAATCGCATAGATCAGCGTCAGCTGATTGTAACGCGGGTCATTACTATCGATGTCACTATGATACTTACGCCAAAAATTCATCGCCAAGTCTTATTGTTATTATTCTTAACTCATATCTTTACTGCATGTGCGGTGATTGCGCAATCATTGCGATTGATTTTTTTGCGTTAGAGTTACAATCGGCGCTAACACGTCAGCCTTACCATCAATAGGTGACATCAGCTCTAACCCAAGGAGTTGCGCCATAAATGGATAAACATGAATATTACTGAAGCGCGGCAAGGTAACCCCACTAGCGAGTGCCGGCCCCGCGGCAACAAATAAGCCATCCATTTCGCGGTTAGAATGAAACCCATGAGTGCCGCCATCAGCACGTCGCTCGGGCGGCCGCGAGGTAAAAGTTACCGGCGCTTGCGTCGCTAACACAATACTTGGCTTGCGCGGCCCTGCGGTTACCCCCAGCTCGGCTAACGTTGCCTCAGATTCAATCCAAAAACCCAAGTGGGTCAACTGTTCAAGCTGCGCTTTCAATTCATCTACTTGGGCCGCTGTAGTGTCATCGTTGGCATAAATCATAAACCGAGTTTGCGCATTTTGCGTTTCAAACAAGTCACTATCCACAGGTAATTGGCCGACGTCTATCATGCGCTCGGCTTTAATATCAGACATCCCATGGTCGGACACCAGAATTAGATTGACCGGTACCTCAACTTCAGTTTGCAAACGCAGCCATAACTCACCAATCAGCTTGTCGATGTATTGCACGGATTTCTTCACTTGAATGGATTCAGGCCCAAACTGGTGCCCCATGGTGTCGACAATAGAAAAGTACCCAGTAACAAACCGCGGACGCGCCTCAGCAGGCAGCTTTAACCAAGCAATGATTTGGTCAATCCGCTGCTGATTGGGCGCAGGTGTACTGTAGTTAACATAGTAACTGGGGGTGCGACCATTGATTCTGGCTTCAGACTCCGGCCAAAAATAAGACGCTGCCTTTACTCCCTGAAACTCTGCTAGGTTCCAAATTGGCAAGGTGGTTAACCAACTACTATCCTTGGCGCCATCACCCATTTTGTAGCGCTGCTTGCGCTCGGTATCGTAAAAATTATTATCCACAATGCCGTGCTTAGAGGGATATTGGCCGGTCACAATCGATAAATGATTTGGAAAGGTTTTAGAAGGATAAACAGGTATTAGACCATCGCTACGCACACCTTGCTCAGCTATCTTAGCGATATTGTTGGCACCATGCAGCTCAATGTAATCATGCCGAAAGCCATCAATCGAGATCAGCACCACGGTTTGTTCGGATAGCGAGTCATCCGCTGCCGTTGGCCCGCGCGCCCCTGTGGTGCCACTTTGAGCGCAGCCGGCGAGAGTAACCAGCAGCATCAGCACGCTAGTTTGCAATGACAGCAATGGTCGCATAAATTTTTTCAAGAGCTTTTCCTCAAACATCAAATGAATCTTATCCACAGGCGAAAATAGCACAGCTTTATGACAGTTAAATGCTAATTAGGCGCATAAAATGAACGGCAGAGCTCAAACAAGTTGCCCATAAGGTCATTTCAGACAATTACCCCTAATAAAATCAGGGATAAGCCGAATTTGCCTTTTACCCCTAATTATTTATGTTTATTATCTACCTATCTCGCAGCAACAATAAGCTCGTACCCATGCAAAACAGCACCCAGGTAAAGTTATTAAAAAGCGCCATGATTTTAGGGATCTGCCTGCTGATTTGTGGGCATTTAGTGTTGGCAGCAACCTTCGCTAGCGATAGTATTGGCCATCAAGGCTTTATTTTGGGCGCCGCACTTAGTGCTTTTGGCGTGGTGTTATCGTTACCCACAAAAATTTACTTAACGTTGGTACTTATGGAACACGAAGAAGGTTCAGATAAGCGTTTTACTCGCTCCGCTGATGGTCAAGCTCTTGGCAGCAAATCACGTGCTCACCTGCGTACCGCCACTGAGTACGATGCCAAACGCTTAGCCGAACTGGCCGAGCGAACTTTTCGCGATACTTTCGCCGCCGATAATAGCGCTGCTGATATGGATCAGCATTGCGCCAGCCAATACAGCGAAGCTATTCAGCGTGATGAAATCAATGATCCCAACCGATTAACCTTACTCGCTATTATTGACGCTCAAATAGTCGGCTTTGCGCAATTGCGCTGGGGCCAAACCCCTGCCTGTGTATCAGCTAAGTCAGCAGCTGAAATTCAACGCTTGTACGTAGATAAACCTTGGCATGGCAAAGGCGTAGCACAAGATTTAATGCAAACAGCTTTAGCCAAACTAAACCAACGCGGGCACGACGTGGTGTGGCTAGGCGTGTGGGAGCATAACCCACGTGCCATCGCTTTTTACCGCAAACTAGGCTTCACTGACGTGGGCGAACACCTATTTCAACTAGGCAACGATCCTCAGCGCGATATCTTGATGGCGATGCCGCTTTTGGAAACTGCATGAAGCAAAAAAACAAACTCTTTGTGTTACTGAGTGCAGTGATACTGCTGCTTGATATTGTTTATGTGCTGATGAATGTACGCTTAGAGCATGCCAGTTTTGAAAGCGCACTGGTGACTGATGCAGAGCATATGAAATCGAGCTATGAACTAGCCATCGAGCAGCAAGAACAAACCATGTTGGCGATCGCAACTTTCATAGCAAACGAGCCCACCACAACCCAGCTTTTTTATCAGGGCCAACAAGCCATCGCTGCACAACGTCGTGGTGAGCCGGTAACTGATGCTCAAATTAATCAGTATCGTCAACAGCTTTACCAAGAAGTTGCATCGGCTTGGAGCGAGGTACAAAAGGAATTTTCAGCTCGACAACTGCATTATCATATAGAGCCAGGCGACATTAGCTTCTTACGCGTACACAAGCGGGAAAAGTTTGGCGATGATTTGACAGCCGTACGTCACACCGTAGTCGACACCCACCAATTTAAGAACTCTCGCTCTGGTTTTGAAACTGGCCGTGTGTATTCGGGTATTCGAGGGGTTGTTCCAGTTTTCTTAAAAGACGATGACAACGCCAATACCACCTATGTTGGCGCGCTGGAAGTAGGCACCTCGTTTGATATCATTTTAGACATGCTTGATAACAGCTTAGATATTGGTGCCGCAGCTTTGTTGACACCTGCTCATGTAGAGCAAAACATGTGGCCTGAGGCTATTGCGAGTCACTTTTCTGAAGCCAACCGAAGTTGTGCTTGCTTTATCGAGGCCAGTAGCCGCTCTGAAGTAAAAGAAATTCTAGCTGCGATTACTTTCGCCCAACCGTTGCCAGAAATTGCAGTAGAGGCCATTCAACTAAACGGAAATCACTTTGCTGTAACTTCTTTTCCGTTGCGCGATTACTTAGGTGAACAACAACCTGGTTTAGAGCCTGTAGGAGCAATCTTACTGTGGAAAAACATTGATGGCCAGGTGGCTGCCTTGCAGCGTTCTCATTGGCTTAATATAAGCTTTGGTATCGTAGGCTTTTTTATCATCGAATTACTTTTGTATATCGCAATCAGTAAAGCGCTGCGTTCACAACAACACAAAGACAAGCTAAAACGGGCAGCATATCAAGATTCACTCACTGGTTTAGCTAATCGAGCAGCACTGTTGGACGCACTAAACTTCCTGATCAAGCGACAACGTCAGAGTGACACGTTAGCAGCCTGTTTATACTTAGATCTCGATGGATTTAAAGCTATTAATGATAATTTTGGCCATGCCGCTGGTGACTACCTACTTACCGAAATATCGCACAAATTAACCAAAGCCTTACGCAGCCATGACACGGTAGCTCGAATTGGCGGAGATGAGTTTGTTCTTCTAATAAGCGCTTTAAGTAATCAGGAAGAATGTCTGCAGTTAGCACAACGTTTGCTGGCCCTCGTCAATGAGCCAATCCCGTATAAAGAACAACAACTACAAGTTTCCGCCAGCATCGGTATTATTTTTCTACCGTCGGGCGAAAGTGGTATCAACTCAGCTAAAATCATCTTAGCAGAAGCGGATAATGCTATGTATCAAGCCAAACGAGCGGGCAAAAATACGATCTTTGTTCATGAGATTTCGACTTAGTCTGCCACTTAACGAAGCCATTCTTTAAAGGCGGCGGTGCGACTCTGGCTGGTTTTTAGCTGAGCGCCACAAGTTAGCGTGATAGTTAGCGTGTTTTTACAATACCTTTGTAGGCTTTGTACGTGCTCACGTTGCACTAACTCGCTACGATTAATCCGAAAAAATGGATAATCAGCCAAAGCTTGTTCAGCCGCTTGCAGTGAGCTGAACGATAAAAAATGACGTTTCGCTTCACGGTCAAAAGCCATCACTAAGCCGCCATCAGCTTGAACGTGAGTAATCTCCCCTATATCAAGAAAATACACCTGTTGATGATGCTTGATCGCAAGCCGATGCTGCTTATATAAAGCGCCAGCGGTGGCATTCACAGCTTTAGGTTTAGGCACGCTAAGAGCACAAAATTTTGCCCAGGCTTGCTCTAGTTTCTGACTGTTGTACGGTTTAAGCAGGTAGGCTATACCCTGACTTTCAAACGCTTGCAGCAAAAAATCGTCGTAGGCAGTTATGAAAATAATCGGACAAGGCTGCGGCTGCTGCTGATACACCTCAAACACATTGCCATCGTTTAACTGAATATCCGAAAAAATCACCTGCACCTTATCTTGTGACGCTTGTTCGGTGAGCCACTGGCGAACCTGAGCCACACTTTCAAGCTCACGCACCACCCGAATAGACGCATCTAATTGGTTTAACAAACGTTTTAGTTTGCTGCGAGCTAATGGTTCATCTTCAATAATCACGGCGTTAATCATGCTAGCTAACCTCTGTTGAAGACTGGCTAACTAGAGGCACCCTCACACTGAAGCGTTCGGGCCCCGCCACAACCTGCACCGGGTAGCCGCACATATGGAGACACTGCTGAGAGAGGTTTGCCAATGCGGTACCATTATGCTGTTGCTTAGGTATACGATGAGCTTGAATCATGTTATCCACAATGAGTTCGTTATTCTGCAAATACACATGAATAACTAAAGGGTTATCCACATTGGCTTGGTTGTGAACTAAAGCATTTTCTAGCAAGATTTGTAAGCTAAAAGGGGGTAAACATAATCCCTCAACTTGCTCGTCATCAACATGCCACTCCAACTGATAATGAGGGCCTAATCTTGCTTGCATAAGCGCAAAATATTTTCGCCCAAACTCAATCTCTTGGGCTAAGGGTACCAAGGCATCACCGGTATGCTGTAAAGCTTGGCGATAGATATCAGCAAAATCATGTAAAAAGCCGCTGGCACGTTCAACATCAAGCACCATCAACTCATCTAAGGTATTCAATGAATTGAACACAAAATGTGGATTAAGCTGCGCTTTAAGCTGCCGAATATGGGCCTGAGCCAGCTGTTGCTCGTGCTGCTGTTGCGCCTCGCGTAATGCCGTTCGATATTGATTCAGGCTACGGCTGTGGGTATAGGCCAAGTACAAGCCACCAAAAAGTATCACGTTGATGAAGGCTTGCAGGTTACCTTGCAGCACTTGCAGTTGCGAGAAGTTACGATCAATATTGCCAAATAGAGCGGCTATGGCTAGCCCCAATCCGTTATAAAACAACAAATAAAGCACCACTGTGCTTACCGCAGCCATCGCATAGGTTGCGGCAGACGGCGGTGCCACCGGCTGTAGCTGGTGAGTAACGCCATCCGGGGCCAAACTGAAACGCTGCAGACTCATCCGCACCAAACTAAAAATAATCAGCGCAGCAATGAATTCAGCTACGGGGCCTTCTGGGGTAAAAGTATACCAAGACAGCATCCCGCTGCTTACACGGTTATAAATCACCAGCAAATAACACAACAAAAAGACCAGCACCAAAAAGGTGCGGTCTATTTGTAAAAATTGACACCAACGTCTTAGCATAGGGTCGGCCCTTATCTGTCAGAAAGCCTATTGCGGTGCCTGCTCGGTAGCAGCGCCAGCCGTCCACGAATGAGTAATTTCACCTGCGGCATTAAAGAACTGTAACTGCACTTCGTCCTGCTCGTCTACATAAAACATAGCGCGCGGCGACCCATCGCTGGCAAATAAGAATAAGCCGTTATTCGCTTGGCTCGTTTTTCCTAGCAGTACTCGTGTAGCGCCGCCTAAATAACCTTGCTGTTGATATTCCATGTATTTTTGTCGGCGTAATTGACGGTCTTCTATTTGCGCCAGTTCACGCTGAATGTCACGCACCTTTTGTTGTGTTTCTAACTCAGGACGGTCGTTAAAAGCTAATCCTGAGCGTACGATACGGCGCTCACCACGCTGCTCATCTACCGTTAATAATTGCATCACTTGGTCGCCATCGTACTTATCAAAAGTTAACGACATGCCCGCACTGTGACCCTGCTCGTTACGGCTGCCATCAAAAATAAAGCCACCAGCCTCCATGCCTTCTTCGTTGAAAAACAACATGCCTGCTCGTTTTTTACGATCTTCGTTAAGAATACGTCCGTTCACTTCTTCGGTTACCGGAAAGCGCTCAGTATTGGTCAGCAAAAGCTTAACGGTTCCGTCCGCTTCTACTACATTCAAACGCTCTACCGAAAGGGTTTTAAAATGCGCCGTTGTCGCAGGTTCTGCTGGTTGCTGAAGCAACTGCTGTGCACCTAAAGTTGCCGACAAAGCCAAACTAACTAAGCTAACGAGACCAAAAACTTTGACTTGAGTTTGTGTGTTCATGATTGATTCCTTGTGAGTTGTTGTGCTGTTGAGGGCAAGTATTAACGCCCCTACCTTCAACCCGCCAGCAACATCTCACCAGCTAAGGAATAATGCTGACGAACTAAGGAATCCAACCTAATCCCCCAGTTAATGAATGAAAATAATCCCTTGATCTTTTTGATTACAGGTGTAATCTCAAATCAAAGATTACATTTGTAATTGAGGATAACTGTGATGACTGAACCCGTAGAAATCTCTAATGCCGAGCTCGTTATTTTGAATGTATTGTGGCAACAAGCCCCGTTACTATCTGCTGATATAGTGCTGCGGGTGCAACAACAAGAAGATTGGCATGAGAAGACCATAAAAACGTTACTTAACCGCCTAGTAAAAAAAGGCGCATTGAGCTTTGAAAAAGACGGCCGCGCCTATCGCTACAGCCCCATCCTTGCACAGCAAGATTATCAACAGCGAGCCGGCTCAAAGCTCATTAATAATTTGTTTGCCGGTAGTGTCGCTGGGTTAGTTGCCGGTTTTGCGCAACAGGGTCAGCTTAGCGATCAGGATGTCGCCCAACTGAAGGCCATTATCGCTGAGTGGGAGCAACAAGAGGACTCGTCATGCTAACCTCCAGTGTTCTGCTCATAACCCTTTGCACCTCAGTGCTGTGCGTTATTTTCACCACGGGCCATCAGCGCCTGTTGCGTCACTTGGGGCCACGTTCCTTGTATCTACTTTGGGCTTTGGTGCCTATCAGTTACCTAGCTATTGTTGCTGGCCCTTGGCTTGGCGAAAGCCTCTACTGGGTTTTACAAAAGCTTGGTTTGAGTACCGCTGCACAGGCCCTACAAAGCTATACCGCCCTTTGGGCTACCCCTACTGAGCTAGTTAGTAAGAAGGATGCTTGGATGCCATTAATTAGTGGCGTTTGGCTGCTAGGCGTAGCTCTTATGCTGAGCCTTATTGGCTTGGGGCAATGGCGCTTACAGCAGCTACCCAAGCAGAACCGATTGGGCCTTACTGTGGCCACTACTGCGCCCGGAACAAGCCCCGGCGTATTTGGTTGGTGGCGTCCAACCTTGCTATTACCCACGGATTTTAATAAACGCTACAGCACTCTCGAGCAACGATTAATACTTAGGCATGAGCTGACTCATTGGCGGCGTCATGACACGCAAGCCAATCTGATCGCTTGGTTGTTGCTCAGCGTGCAGTGGTTTAATCCATTGGCTTGGCTTGGTTATCAGCGCTTTCGTGCCGATCAAGAATTAGCCTGTGATGCTGATGTGCTTAGTCAGCATCGCACCTCACCGCAGCATGGGGTTGGCTATGCCCATGCTTTACTCAAAACCAGTACTAACCGAGCTTGGGGTGGCCCTGTCGTGAACCCTTGCAGTACTCATTACGGTTATCAACAAGGGAGATTTAATCTCATGAAAGAACGCATTCAAACACTACAGCAGCACCACCCCTTACGAAAGTTCCCCCTAGTGCTTGCTGCCGTGGGAATGGTTAGTGCAAGTATGCTCTGGCATACGCCAGCTATTTCCACACCAACCCAAGCTGCGGCTGCAGAAACCATCACACCGATTGTCCGTATTAATCCTCGCTACCCCGAAGCGGCAGCAGCCGAGGGGATTGAAGGCTATGTTGAGGTAGAATTTCGGATTGGAAACGACGGCAAGCCGGTGGATATTAAAGTGCTGAAGTCACAACCAGAGGGCGTGTTTGATGATAATGTTATCGCCGCATTACAGCGCTGGCGGTATGTTCCTGGCAAAACCGACCAACCTCTGCAACTACGAATTGACATGCGCTTACCCTAAGCGCATGTCATTCAGCTAGCCTAGGCGTTAGGCTTCATGGTACCTATTTGCTCGAAGCGCTCGTGCCAGCTTAACGCCTCATTCAGCAAGTGCGGTGTGTGCATGCCACGGCCACTCGCACAAGCCCGCTCAAAGTAATCTAATAACTGCTCTTTAAAATCAGGGTGGGCACAGTTATTGATGATAGCTAAAGCCCGTTGACGCGGAGCTAACCCACGTAAGTCAGCCAAGCCTTGCTCAGTGACGATAATTTTAACATCGTGCTCCGTATGATCGACATGCGACACCATTGGCACAATCGACGAAATTTTGCCGTCTTTCGCGGTAGATGGCGACATAAAGATCGACAAATAGCCATTTCGGGCAAAGTCACCTGAGCCACCAATACCGTTCATCATGCGCGTGCCCATTACGTGGGTTGAGTTCACGTTGCCATAGATATCCGCTTCAATCATGCCGTTGGTAGCAATAACCCCTAAGCGCCGTGCCACTTCAGGATGGTTACTAATATCTTGTGAGCGCAGCAGAATTTTTTGGCGATAAAATTCGATATCTTTATCAAACTCTTCAATGCCTTCAGGGCTTAATGAAAAAGCCGTAGCCGATGCCATGGCTAAGGTGCCCGACTTCAACATTTTTAACATGCCGTCTTGAATGACTTCGGTGTATGCCGTTAGATTTTTATAAGGACCACTATCAAGCGCCTCCAACACCGCATTTGGGATGTTGCCCACGCCTGATTGCAACGGCAACAGGCCTTTTGGCAAACGACCCAATTTAATTTCACGGTCAAAAAACTCGAGAATATGTTCGGCAATCTTACGCGACGCGTCATCTGGCTTTTTAAATGGCGTGTTACGATCGGCAGCATTCGTCTCAACAACCGCCACCACCTTCTCAATCGGACAGCGTAAATAAAGCTCGCCAATGCGCTGGCCCGGTTCAGTCAACATAATCGGCTTACGGTTAGGCGGTAACGCCGCACCATAATAAACATCATGCATGCCTTCCATGCGTGCGTTTTGCTTATGGTTAACCTCAAGAATGATTTTATCAGCTTGCTCAATCCAGGTTTTGTTGTTGCCCAGCGACGACGAGGGGATCAGTGAACCATCTTCACGAATACCTACCACTTCAATAATGGCGATATCCATCTTGCCAAAAAAACCTGACCAAGCGTATTGAGCTACTTCAGAAAGGTGATAGTCAGCATAATTCATGGTGCCATTATTGATGCGTTCGCGACAAATAGGATCGCTTTGAAACGGCAAACGCATTTCGATACCATCTACTTCTGCCAGCTTGCCATCTAATTCAGGCGCCGTTGAAGCTCCGGTTAACACATTAATGCGAAAGGGCTTACCTCCAGCCGCATTATGCGCTTTAATTCGCTCAGCGAGGGCACCTGGTACGGCTTTGGGATAACCAGCGCCAGTAAAGCCACTCATCCCTACGTTGGCTCCTGCAGGGATCATGGCCGCAGCGGCTTCAGCAGTAGTCACCCGTTGTTGTAACGCTGGACATAAAATTCTAGACTCTGTAGACATAGTTGTACCTGTATTGTTAACTCACAAGACTGCATTCTTTGCTAATTAATGGCTATGCAGGTATTCAAAGCGCGCTATTCTACGCCTTATTGTAGGGGTTTAGGTTGGTCTTAGACTAAAGTCTAACACCGCGCACCGTGGTAACTAAGGCAATCACCATGACCATGTTTCGAGTATTTTTGTTATCACTATTATTGTTTTGCTGTGCAGCATGCACAGGCTTACCTGATCTAACTCAGCGCGAAGCCAGCTACGCTTTCAACTTGGCACAAACTCAGCATAGTCGTTTGGGGCAACGCATTCTTCCTGTACTAGAGGAGCACTTAGCCACAAGCTCTTCGCAACAAAGTGCCGTGGTGATGTTAGCCGATGCAGAACAAGCACTCGCAACCCGCTTACTGCTAACTGCGCAAGCAGACGTAAGTCTTGATCTGCAATACTATATTTGGCGCAACGATAGCTCAGGCCAACAATTACTCGAGGCCATCTATGCTGCAGCTGAGCGTGGGGTACGGGTGCGCTTGCTGATGGACGATTTACATTCGCGTGACGCCGATGCCTGGTTTGCCTACCTCAATCAACACCCTAATATTCAGGTACGCTTATTCAACCCTTTTATTCCACGTTTTTCGCGTGCTCTTGGGTTTATGTTTGATTTTTCGCGAGCCAATCGGCGCATGCACAATAAATCATTTACTGTTGATAATTTGGCCACCATTGTCGGTGGCCGCAACATAGGTAATGACTATTTTGATCGCTCCGATGGTTTTTACTTTGCCGACCTTGATGTACTCGCCATGGGGCCGGTTGTTAATGCTGTTTCAGACGATTTTGATGAGTATTGGAATAGCGATTCGGCTTACCCCTACGAATTCTTTCACCCACAGGCCAACAACCCGCGGCAGGGCCCTCCTGATAGCAACATGGCGGCGTTAGTGACACCACAGCAGGTTAGCCTAGACAATCTTATTCAAGCTGAGCGCTGGCAATGGGCTAACGTCGCCATGATCAGTGACAGCCCCAACAAAGGGCTAGGTACGGCATCGCCTGAAGAACTTATAACCGACGCCCTCACCCGCGCCATAGGTTCGCCTGAACAACAACTCCTCTTGGTATCACCCTATTTTGTGCCTACTGCAGCTGGCGTAGATGCCCTTGCCACCATCGCCGCAAAGGGCGTTGAAGTAAAAGTACTCACCAATGCCTTTGCCACCACCGATGTGGCGATTGTTCATTCAGGTTACGCCAAACGGCGACGCGCTTTATTAGAAGCTGGTATTCAACTGTTTGAAATGCGCCCCAGTAATGGCAGCTCTGATCCCACTATAACCGGCGCATTTTCTAGTTCAGCTTCCAGTTTGCATGCCAAAACGTTTGCCGTAGATCAGTACCGTATTTTTGTCGGGTCATTTAATTTTGACCCGCGTTCGGCTAGGTTGAATACTGAGCTTGGATTTATTATTGATAGCCAGCATCTAGCGACACAACTCGCTGAAACATTTACCAATAACGTACCCTACAGCAGTTACCAGGTGCTGCTAGACGAAGATGGCCACATGTACTGGTTAGAACGACGTCCTGAAGGCAACATCAGACATGATCAAGAACCCCAAACCAGTTGGTTTCAGCGCTTTGCCGCCGGCTTTTTTGGCTTGTTGCCGATTGATTGGCTGCTGTAGGGGCGAACAGCTAGATAGTCGTGCCTGTCAAAGCAGAGTGAACGCTCCTATACTATTTATCGTATATTGTCGCATCTAACCCTGTATTGAGCGTATTTTGCTAGCGCAAGAGTTAGACAACTAGGCACATTAGAAGCACGGTAAGATAAACTAATACAACAGCCAGGGACTCTTATGAACACATCTATGCGTACCCCAACCAAGCGCAAATGGCTACCAGCTTTAGCTCTTGCCCTAAGCAGTGGCAGCTTGGCGTTCAGTGTCGGCGCGATTGCAGCGCCAGAGCAACAGCAGCCCGAAGCTGCCGAACAGCAAAAGTTACATGATATTGCCGCCCACATAAACGCTGACAATATTGAACGTGATATCACCAAACTAGTCAGCTTTGGCACCCGCCACACCCTTTCTGAAACTGCATCAGACACCCGTGGTATTGGCGCTGCCCGACGTTGGATAAAAGCCGAGTTTGAACGCATCTCAGCAGACTGTGGCGGTTGTCTTGAGGTCTACTTTCAAAGCCGTGTGATCAGCGGTGAACCGCGTATTCCAGACCCTGTTGAAGTAGTCAGCGTCATCGCTGTGCAACGTGGCACTAGCGATCCTAACCGGTACGTTATCATGTCGGGTGATATCGACTCACGCGTTAGCGATGTGATGGACTACACCTCTGATGCCCCTGGTGCCAACGATAACGCCTCAGGCGTAGCTGGTACCCTCGAAGCCGCCCGAGTACTAAGTAAGTACCAATTTAACGGCAGTATCGTTTACGCTGCATTAGCTGGCGAAGAACAAGGCTTATTTGGTGGCCGGATTATGGCTGAGCAAGCCCTCGCCGATGGCTGGTTTATCGAAGCCGTATTAAACAACGACATGATTGGCAACATCGAGGGCATTAACGGTGTGATAGATAACACCACCGCCCGCATTTTTGCTGAAGGTACGCGCATGGATGAACAGCCCAACGAGGCTAACCGGCGTCGCTTTACCGGTGGCGAGGTTGATTCACCTACCCGCAACGTGGCGCGCTACATCGACCAAATCGCTGATCGCTACATTCCAAACTTAGACACCATGGTGGTGTATCGATTAGACCGCTTTGGCCGCGGCGGCCATCATCGCCCATTTAACGATTTAGGTTTTCCGGGTGTGCGCATTATGGAAACCAACGAAAACTACAATCGTCAGCATCAAGACCTCCGCACTGAAAATGGCATAAAATTTGGCGATACCCTAGACGGAGTCGATTTCGACTACGCCGCAAAACTGACCGCGCTAAATGCGGTATCATTAGCAAGCATGGCATGGGCCCCAGCACCGCCAGCTAATGTTGCTATTGCCGGTGCTGTGCAACCAAGCACCAGCCTCAGTTGGGACAAGATACCAGGCGCTGCCGGCTACAAAATTTACTGGCGCTATACCGATCAGCCACAGTGGCAATTTAGTCGCTATGTAGGCGATGTTACTCAATTCACCTTAGACAACGTGGTGATTGATAATTACTTTTTTGGTGTTGCTAGTATCAGCGCAGATGGCTATGAAAGCCCAGTCGTCTATCCTGGCCCGGCGGGCGCCTTCCGTGTAGGTCGCGATAACTAAGGAACCAAGCTATGGCACGCGCACATGCTCTGCATATTTTAGTAAAAACCCGTGAAGAAGCGGAAAAACTAAAGCAGCAATTGGCCAGCGGCAAGAAATTCGCTGACCTTGCACGTAAGCACTCACTTTGCCCCTCCAGCAAAAAAGGCGGTGACTTAGGTGAGTTTGGGCGCGGCCAAATGGTGCCAGAATTCGATAAAGTGGTGTTCGGCAAGCCCACCCTAGAAGTGCATGGCCCGATTAGAACCAAATTTGGTTGGCACTTGATAAAAACGCTGTCGAGAAGTTAAAAACTACTGACCAGAGGGCCGTTCGGTAGCTGGCGGCTGTTCTGGTCGCGGCATGGCCCAGTAATACATGACGATTAGTATCCCAAAAGGCACCAACATCATCAGTTGCCACCAAGGGCTCTGCCCTGCATCGCGCAGACGGCGCGTAGATACGGCTAAAAACGGCAACAACAATACAATAGCCACCATGCTCATTAAAACCGGATGAATGAACTCCACTAAACCCAGCACCAACACAAAAAGCACAAAGAACCACCAAAACTCATAACGTGTTGCGCGGCCACTAAAGTCATCAAAATTCTGCAAACTCTCCCAAACGCTTTGCAGCACAGCATTTTTTACAGGGGCACTATCGCTACCGGCCAACTCATCAACCGACACTTCAAACACTGCGGCCAAGGCTTTAGCGGTTTCTAACGAAGCAGTACCGCGTGTTTCTATGCGCTGAATAGTACGCAGGTTAACACCGCACATTTCGCTGAGTTGTTCTTGCGACCAATTACGCTCGGCACGTAATTGCTTTAATCGGTTTGAATTAATGTTCATGATGCGTATTCCACAAAATAGTTAGCCACAAGTTACCACATTCAATGAAATTAACTACGGCATCTTTACGGCACACAAGGTGGCGGCTGGTTTTGTATAAATCAAAAGTCATTTAATTTATGTTTATCATAAAATATTTATTGCAAAACGTTTATTTCGCGTCTATTTTATAAACACATCAATTTGGAGATAAACCATGGATAACACCAAATACAAACTCGCCGGCATTGCCGCTATAACCCTCGCGGTATTGTTTCCAATTTATTGGATAGCCACTTTCGGATTTATTATCGATAACGCTGAAATGGCCTTCCGCGCTGATTTTCTTGAACTGAGTGGTTGGGATATTTTATTTGTGGCCATCGGCGCACTCGAAATTTACGTGTATTTCAGCCTTAGTAAGTACTTTCGTGACCAAATTGGCGGCGGGTTGATTGCCAATATGCTGTTGGCCATGGCGTTTTTTGTTGCCCTATTTCATAGCACAGTTGCCGTTGATATTTTGCTTGGTTTGGGCTTATTTCCCAGCATAACGGAAACCATCATTGACGTAACCTTAGTTGCTGGCATTGTGTTTTTATTTCTCTATTGTTTTGCACTTATTGGCATGTGCTCAGCTATGCTTGCGCGTTTTATTGCGCTACCCACCACGCTCAAACTATTTGCGGTTGGCATGCTTATTGCCGCAGTACTGCAATTAACGCTTGTACTTGCCGTGGTTAACATCGTTTTGTTTCCGGCGCTGATGTTACTATTGGCTTATCATTTTTTAACCGACGAACACGCTGTCGAAGTAGTTTAATATGGCCATTCAAATTAACTTAGATGTTGAATTAGCCAAAAACAAAATGTCGCTTACCGAACTATCTGAGCGCGTTGGTGTGTCCATGACTAATTTGTCGCTGCTGAAAACAGGCAAGGTAAAAGCTATTCGATTCAGCACATTAGAATCAATTTGTCGTGAGCTTAACTGCCAGCCTGGTGATATTTTGGTGTATCTTGACCAATAAAAGGACGAAACATGAGCAAGCTAAATAAAACCATTGCTGCGGCGCTAGCTGCGGGCATGTTAACCACCGCCGCTGCAGCCGATCGCGAAGCCGTGTTAAGTTTTGGTGGAGTATTTTTTAAAGCGGAAAACCCTGCAGCGTTAGCCAAATGGTATGAAGAACATTTAGGCGTAAAACAAAAGCCTAAAACCTACGAAGAACAGCCATGGGTGCAGGCCGGTGGCAGCACAGTGTTTGGTGTGTTTAATAGCAAAACCAAATATTTTGGTGCTGACGTTCAGCAATTTATGTTTAACTTTCGGGTCCGCGACTTAGATGCCATGGTGGCTCAATTGCACGAAGCCGGCATTGAAGTGAAAGTTGACCCGGAAACTTACCCCAACGGCAGATTTGCGCGCTTAGCAGACCCTGAAGGCAATCCCATTCAGTTATGGCAGGAAATGACGCCCGAGCCGGCCACAAACCAATAAACTATTCGTCGCCCTATTCGTCGCCCTATTCTTCACCTAAAAAGCGGGGGTAAGCG
>NZ_JBOJLN010000009.1:0-84668 GCF_050750165.1 Pseudidiomarina sp. WS423
CACTGAGTTGAACCTTGGTTGTTTTCCTACTCGTTATTTGGCGGTTTAATCCTGCCGCTAACTTCTCGGTGACAACGGCGGCGAATTATAAGGATCATATTCAAAGGCGCAAGATCTTTTTTCACTTTTTTGTGCTGACTGCGCCTTTTTTGTTCGATCGTTTATTTATCGCCCTTCATCTGCTCGCTTTTTGCGCTATCCAGCTCTACTTCGTTCGATTGCGCTTGCTGCGCTGGCTTTACTGATGCTTCACCATCACAGTCATCGGTATCACCAACAACATGCTCTAACTTAATATTTTTAACAGTCCGGAACGTAGTGATAGGGCCTGAAATGGCATAAAGCATAAAAATAGAGAACAAAACTAGTGATGGCTCGGTGGCTACTATAACAAAAGCCAACACAATAGCTAAGATAGCAATAAATGAAACGCGTCCGCGCCAATCGACATCTTTAAACGAGTGGTAACGGAAATTACTTACCATTAATAGACCGGCAGCGATTGTAATAAAGGCAGCCAAATAATTAATGCTGGTTGGATCGATTTCATATTTACTACCCACCCATACTAAACCACTCACAATTGCGGCAGCACTAGGAATAGCTAAACCTTGAAAGTAACGTTTGTCGGCAGTGCCAAGGTTGGTATTGAAACGGGCTAAGCGTAATGCACCGCCAGCCACAAAGATAAAGGCAGCTAACCAACCTAATTTACCTAAGTCAGAGAGCGCCCAATTATACATTACTAATGCAGGCGCCATACCGAACGACACGATATCGGCCATACTGTCGTATTCGGCACCAAAAGCGCTTTCAGTGTTAGTCATACGAGCAACGCGTCCATCTAACCCATCAAATACCATAGCGATAAACACCGCCACAGCAGCAGACTCAAACATATTGTTCATTGACGCGACAATCGCAAAGAATCCTGAAAACAAACCGGCTGTTGTTAACAAGTTAGGCAATAAATAAATGCCTCGCGCTTTTGCGGTATTCGCTGTGTCTGATTTATTGGGCATAACGTCTTCGTCCTTTCAAAAATGGTCGCACAGCATAGCATAGCTTATATGGGGCAATAAATAGCCGAGTATTGTGGTACTCGGCTATTGTTTGTTTCACCCATTGCTGTTGTATGATTTACTGAGATATCACCAACCGCTCATTCTCTACATCTACTTTTATTAATTGTTGCGGCAGTAACTTACCCGCCAAGATTTGTTGCGCCAACGGATTTTCAAGCTCCTGTTGAATGGCTCGTTTCAGTGGTCGGGCACCAAACACTGGGTCAAAACCGGCTTTAGCTAAATGGGCTAAGGCAGCTTCAGTTAACTCCATACGGTAATCACGCTCAGCTAAACGTTGATATAACCGCTGCAATTGAATATTAGCGATGTTCTTAATATGTTCCTGGGCTAATGGATGGAACACCACGGTTTCGTCTACTCGGTTTAGAAACTCTGGACGGAAGTGATGTTGTAAAATACCCATCACATCTGCCTTCATTTCATCATAACTTTGCTGGTGAGCTTTTTCCTGAATAACATCAGAGCCCAAGTTCGATGTCATGATGATAACCGTATTACGAAAATCAACAGTGCGACCTTGGCCATCGGTTAAACGACCATCATCCAATACCTGTAACAAAATATTGAAGACGTCTGGGTGTGCCTTTTCAACTTCGTCTAACAAGACCACCGAATAAGGTTTGCGGCGTACCGCCTCGGTCAAATAACCACCTTCTTCGTAACCAACGTATCCTGGCGGTGCTCCCACTAAGCGCGAAACGGAATGTTTTTCCATAAACTCGGACATATCAATCCGTACCATGGCTTCATCAGTGTCAAACATGAAGTTAGCCAAAGCTTTGCACAATTCCGTTTTACCTACACCGGTTGGGCCTAAGAATAAGAATGAGCCAAGTGGCCGTTGCGGGTCGGATAAACCAGCACGCGATCGGCGAATAGCGTTAGCAACAGAAGTAACCGCTTCGTCTTGTCCTACCACGCGCTGGTGTAATTGTTGCTCCATCTGTAACAATTTCTCACGTTCTCCCTCAAGCATCTTGCTTACCGGGATTCCAGTCCAACGCGACAACACATCAGCAATCTGTTCGTCGGTGACTTTATTTTTTAGCAAGCTCATACCCTGCTCATCGGCTTCAGTTGCCGCTTTGAGCTGACGCTCAAGCTCAGGTATTTTGCCGTATTGCAGTTCAGACATACGATTAAGATCGCCGGCTCGGCGCGCTATCTCAAGATCTGTTTTGGCTTGCTCTAGTTGAGCCTTAATGTTTTGCTCACCTTGCACTACCGCTTTTTCAGCTAACCATACCTGTTCCAGCTCTTGGTATTTACGCTGCTGCTCGGTTAACTCCTGCTCTAGTATGGTAAGACGTTTTTTACTCGCTTCATCTTGCTCTTTCTGCAGCGCCTTTTGCTCTAACTGCAACTGAATGATACGGCGCTCGAGTCGGTCTAAATCTTCCGGCTTAGAATCGATTTGCATCCGAATGCTAGATGCAGCCTCGTCAATCAAATCAATCGCTTTATCTGGCAATTGCCGATCACTGATGTAACGATGCGAAAGCGTTGCGGCAGCCACAATTGCAGGGTCAGTGATTTGCACTGAGTGATGCACTTCGTAGCGTTCTTTCAAGCCGCGCAAGATCGCAATGGTGTCTTCCACCGATGGTTCATCCACCAGTACTTTTTGAAAACGGCGTTCTAACGCTGCATCTTTCTCAATGTATTGGCGATACTCATCTAGGGTGGTTGCGCCTACGCAATGCAACTCTCCTCGCGCCAGCGCTGGTTTGAGCATGTTACCGGCATCCATGGCGCCATCAGCTTTGCCGGCGCCGACCATGGTGTGAAGCTCATCAATGAAGAGAATAATACGCCCTTCTTCTTTACTTAATTCGTTGAGCACCGCTTTTAATCGTTCTTCAAACTCACCACGATACTTAGCACCAGCCAGCAAAGCACCTAGGTCAAGGGACAACACTCGTTTGTGTTTTAAGCCTTCCGGCACCTCACCGTTAACGATGCGTTGCGCCAAGCCTTCAACAATGGCAGTTTTACCTACACCTGGCTCACCAATTAACACCGGGTTATTTTTAGTGCGACGCTGTAACACCTGAATGGTGCGGCGGATCTCTTCATCACGACCAATCACAGGATCTAACTTGCCCGATTCTGCTCGTTCAGTTAAATCAATCGTGTATTTTGTTAGCGCTTGGCGTTTCTCTTCTGCGTTTTGATCATCCACAGCTTCTCCGCCCCTCACTTGTTCGATAGCTTGTTCAACCGCAGCTCTGGCGATTCGGTGGCGCTTGAAAATCTCACCTAAGGCACCCTTATCTTCCGTTGCAGCAAGCACAAATAGCTCAGATGATATAAATTGATCTTTGCGTTTCTGTGCATATTTGTCGCATAGATTTAACAGACTTGCTGTGGCTGGCGATACCTGAATATCGCCGCCGGTACCTTCTACCTGGGGTAATTTATCTAATGCTGCGGCTAAGTCTGAACGAAAAGCCGCCAAATCTACTTGCATTAACGTAAATAACGGCCGCAAGCTGCCGCCATCTTGTTGTAACAAAGCTTGCATTAAATGCAATGGCTCTATGTAGGCGTGGTCACGCCCTAGCGCCAAAGATTGCGCCTCTGCCACTGCCTGCTGAAATTTATTGGTTAATTTATCGAATCGCATGATAACCCTCTTAAAAAATCATTAATCCTGACATTTAATGTGGGTATTATTTCGACAAATTCAAGGGGGAAATTAAATTTTCCAGATTAACGTCGCTATTCGCCCACACAGTGGATTGCGGCGGTAAGAATAAAACCTTTGGTCTGAAAAGGTACAGCAACCGCTTTGAGTTATCTGTTCTACTCCTTGCTGAGCAAGAATTCGTTGCGCTAAAACAGGTAAATCAGCAAACCACTTACCTGCAATATGGGGACGAAAACTAATCTCATCAACAAGGCCTTGCGATAAAAATGGCTCGCGAACATCAGCACCTACCTCATAGGCGGTTGCAGAAATAGCGGGCCCGATCCAAGCTGTGAGCTGGCTTGCTGGCGTTGCAAAGTTAGCTAAGGTATTGGTGATAATCCCTTGTGCTAAGCCACGCCATCCGGCATGAATAGCGGCGATTTCTGAGCCATCGTTAGCTGCTATTAAAATGGGTAAGCAATCTGCAGTTAATATCGCACAGACTTGGTGCGCCTGATTGGTATAACTAGCATCGGCGTTCAGCCCCGTCATTGGCGTATCTGAGTGCAATGCTGAGAGGTTTAGCACACGAGTACTATGGGTTTGTTGTAGCCAACGAGGACTACTGGGTAAGGCTAATTGGCGCACTAACTGACGGCGCCGAAGCAAGACTTGAGCAGGATCATCCCCAACATGAACCGCCACATTACCCGGAGCTGCGGTTGTGGTAACCGCAGCTTTCACACCCGCAGGTAATGTCCAGTTAGGGATAAGCATGGTTAATCGATGGGAAACTCTTTACGATCTGCGCGCAGCACTGCCAGCAGCTCCACCATATCGGCCGGCGTTGGCGCATCCCAACTTAACCATTCACCCGTTATGGGGTGGTGCAACGATAGGCGTGCGGCATGTAACGCTTGCCGACGAAAGCCGCGGAGCATTTCCAGCAAAGGCTCGCCAGCTTTTTGCGGAGGTCGAGGCCGGCCGCCGTAAGTAAAGTCGCCTACTAACGGATGACGAATATGTGCCATGTGCACCCGTATTTGATGGGTCCGGCCAGTTTCTAAGCGCAGCCGCAAATGCGTGTGCGCACGAAACCGTTCAACCACTCGATAGTGTGTTACTGCCGGTTTGCCTAGCGCCACTACCGCCATATGCGTACGCTTCGTTGGATGACGGCCAATGGCTTCTTCAACAGTACCGCCAGCAGTCATGGGGCCGTTACACACAGCTTCATATTCGCGGGTGATTTCACGATTTTGCATGGCCGCAACCAAGTGTGTTTGCGCCGGAATGGTTTTTGCCACCACCATTAATCCGGTGGTGTCTTTGTCCAAACGATGCACAATACCTGCTCGCGGCACTTGATCGATAGCAGGAAAATGATGTAACAACGCGTTCAACAAAGTGCCATCCGGAGTACCGGCACCAGGATGAACAACTAAGCCCGCGGGTTTATTGATCACCATAATGTCATCGTCTTCGTAGACAATATCTAACTCAATCGGCTGCGCTTCAAAGCGTTTTACTTCAACTAGCACGCCATCGATTTCAATATCCATACCGGCCAAAACTTTTTCTCGCGGCCGATCGACGACCTCACCATCTATGCGTACTTGCCCATCAGTTATCCAAGTTTTTAACCGTGACCGTGAATAGTCAGGGAACATCTCAGCTACTGCTTGGTCCAAGCGCTTACCGTTGGCAGATTGTGGCACTGTGCCGGATAAAGAAATGTGTTCACTCATAAATTATAAATAGGACCTGTGAAAGCAGCCGTTGCTGCGCTAGAATGCATTGAATGTATATAGTGTACCTGTTTGGTCCGCTGCACCAAAGTTAAATCAACAGAGATTAAAAAAACTAATTATGAAATTACGACTTATTTTAGCTTGCGCAGCAGTAATTGCAGTTAGCGCATGCTCAGGAACACCTGATGACCAATTTGATGATAGCCGGCTAAGTGACGTAGAAAAAGGCTACGAGCGAGCTAAATCAAGTTTAGCGAACGGTAACATTAACAACGCGCTACAAATTTTAGAATCGATTAACATGCGCTATCCGTTCGGGCCATTGACGCACCAAATACAATTAGACCTAATCTACGCTTATTACAAGGTTGGTAATCTAGATAAAGCGTTGGCAACCATCGACCGCTTTGTGCGCTTAAACCCCAATCATCAAGATTATGACTATGCGCTATACATGCGTGGTTTAACCAACCAACGTACTGCCGAGAATACTATTCAAGAGTTTTTCGGAGTTGATCGTGCAGACCGCGACCCAACTAAAACTCGTGAAGCTTTTGATGATTTTGCCGAGTTGGTTCGTCGTTTTCCTGACAGTAAATATGCTGCAGATGCGCGCCAGCGTATGGTCGCTATTAAAAGCACCTTGGCTCAGTACGAACTTGCGGTTGCTCAATATTATGTGAAGCGCGAAGCTTTTTTATCCGCTGCTAACCGAGGTAAATACGTGCTGGAAAACTTCCCTGATACTGCCGAAGCTGAAACTGCACTTATCATTATGGCCAACTCATACGAGCAGTTAAATCTGGACCAGTTACAGCAAGATACAGTTGCTACCTTGCAGAAAAACTTTCCGAATAGCCGATACTTCCGCCGCGGTCTTGGGCAAGATTAAAAGCTATCGTCACTATAAAAAAGCCCTAGTCACTAACTAGGGCTTTTTTAATGCTTAACCAACCATTCTGCTAAACGGCATCTTCGTTTTCTTCGCCAGTACGGATCCGAATAACCCGCTCAACGTTGGTCACAAAGATTTTACCATCGCCAATTTTTCCAGTTTGTGCTGTTTCTAAAATAGTATCAATGCAACGGTCCACTTGATCGTCAGCCACTACAATATCAAGTTTTACCTTAGGTAAAAAATCGACCATGTACTCAGCACCACGGTAGAGTTCTGTATGGCCTTTTTGCCGACCAAAACCTTTGACTTCTGAGACCGTCATACCGGCAATACCAATTTCTGACAGAGCTTCGCGTACGTCATCTAGTTTAAAGGGCTTGATAATAGCTTCTATTTTTTTCATGGTTTGCTGCTGCCTTCTAATTGACGTTCTATTTCATAACGAAAATGGTTGGTAATTGGATACCGGCGATCTTTGCTAAAATTACGCGATGTAATTTTCGGTCCAACCGCTCCTTGCCGACGTTTGTACTCATTAATATCAACCAATTTGATCACACGCAAGACATCAGCCCGATCAAAACCACAATCGATAATAGCTGCTGCCGACCAATCTTGCTCAACATACAAGGTCAGAATTTTATCCAGCACCTCATAGGGCGGAAGGTTATCTTCATCCTTTTGATCCGGAGCTAACTCGGCCGATGGTGGACGCGTGATCACCCGCTCAGGAATCACCTCTTGCGCTTGGTTACGATAGCGAGCTAAAGCAAACACCAAGGTCTTAGGAATATCTTTCAAAGGCGCAAAACCACCACACATATCACCATACAATGTACAGTAACCTACCGCCAACTCGCTTTTATTACCGGTAGTAAGCACCAACGAACCGGTCTTGTTAGACAACGCCATCACAATCACTCCACGACTTCGCGCCTGCAAGTTTTCGGTGGTTGTGCCCAGCGCATCATCGCCAAATAACGGGCTCAGTTGCTGCATGAAACTATCATAGATAGGCTCTATGGCAACCACATCATAGTTTACGCCCATGCGCTCGGCTTGCAGTTGCGCATCGTCTTGGCTCATTTGCGACGTGTATTTGAATGGCATCATTACGGCATGAACTTGCGCAGCACCCAAAGCATCTGCTGCAATCGCTAAAGTTAGCGCCGAATCAATGCCCCCAGACAAACCCAAGGTGACGCCTTTGAAGCCGTTTTTCTGCACATAATCACGCACACTCAGAACCAACGCTTGATAAATCAGCGCCAGCGGCTCACTAGCGTACGGCCGCCAATCATCTATCCCACTAAAACCGGCGTCGGAGCTATAGCTAAGAGTCGCACAGCAAGGTTCGCAATGGGGTAACTCGGCCACTAACTCGCCGGTAGCTGAAAGCACCAACGAATGGCCATCAAACACCAACTCATCTTGGCCACCACAATTATTAACATAGATAACCGGACAAGCCTTCTCATGGATACGTTGTTGCAGAATGTGGAAACGCTGCTGATGCTTATCAACCTCGTAAGGTGAGGCATTTAACGACAACACCAAGTCTACCTTTTCGCGTTGTAGTGCCGCCCAAGGTTCGGCATGCCAAATATCTTCACAAATGAGCAAGCCAATGCGATAGCCCTGATAATCGAAAAAGCCTGTTTGATGACCCGGGATAAAGTAACGCTGCTCATCAAACACCCCGTACTGAGGCAAGCGTTGCTTGTGATAGCGTGTTAATAACTGACCTTGGTAGAGCACTGACACGCTATTAAAAAGCTCATTACCAACCCGTTGCGGATGCCCTATAACTACGACGCTGTGCTGCGCGGCAGTGGCAATTGTCGTGATAGCTTGTGCAACCAACTGTTCAAAGTCTTCACGAAACAATAAATCTTCCGGCGGATAACCGGTAAGAGCTAATTCTGGAAAGACAATGATGTCACTATCCTGATGAGCCTGCATGGTCGCCAAAATAGTTTTTAAATTTTGATTGAGTGCACCGACGGTAAAGTCTAATTGTGCCAGCGTTAACTTAAGTGGCCGCATTCATTGGTCTCTATAAAGTAACTAAATCGAGGTCGGCTATAATAGAGCAGCGTCGGCGTGTGCGCAAATAATCTGCGCTTTAGCGCCCTATTAGCCATACTTTCTCACTAAAGCACACTTACTCGGACTTGGGATCTGGCTCAAGCTCAGCTAACGTAAACTTCTGCCCAGCACTGGTTAGCACTAAGCGTTCACGCTGCTCACCTAAAGCATTAGTATACAACTCAGGCTCCGCAATCTCTGCCCATTGATACAACACATTGCGGTGCACCTTAGCCCAAAGTTCGCGACCACAATCCACATAAGGTACTTGGCCACGCATCTGTACCGGATGGGTTGTGGATAACGGGAAGCTTTCACCGATATTGGTAGTCACACCAATGACTTGGTCTTGTTGATGTTGCTGGCGTTGCCAGGTGGTGATCATAAAAGGAACATCAACTACGGTAATTTTGACTTTCTCAACGGGAGTTACCAAGAAATAATCTTCGCCTTCCTTCACTAGTACCGAGGCGAATAATTTAACCAGAGCTGCACGTTGAATCGGCGAACCAGAATAATGCCATTGCCCATGCTCATCAATTAGCATGGGCAACTCGCCACAATAAGGAGGGTTCCATAAATGGGTGGGTGCTTGTTGACGTTGTTCGAGCGATTTTAATAACTGCTCTAACTGCATATGCCCACCTCAATTCATTAATTAACTAACCGCTTCTGCCGCAATAAATACCAGAGCGTTGCTTCCGTGCGATTAGACACTTTAATGGCTTTGAAGATTGCTGATAAATGAACTCGAATGGTTCCTTCAGTAATACCAAGAATAGTAGCAATCTCTTTGTTTGATAAACCTTGTGCCAATAATTGCATGATTTCTAATTGGCGTGGCGATAAGAAATGTTCAGCACTACCTTGGCGCGCACCACTACCAGCTAGTCGTGATTCATCCGGCAAATAACGGTCGTTATTGAGCAACACTCGAATAGCTAACTTGGCTTCTTCTGCCGTGGCATCTTTAGGCAAATAGCTACGCACGCCGTTACTTAGAGCTTGGCGTACTTCAGACAACGGACGCGCCCAACTAAACAGCACAACATGCGCTGTCGGAGCCATTTTTTTCAGAGTTTGCAAAGTAGGCCGTACTTCTGCGTCAGGAATATCCATGTCGAAGAAGATCAGGTTATAGTCACTTTGATGGCGCAAATATTCCTGCGCTATCTCGAAAGATGGCGCTTCGTAAATGGCTAGGTCTTCAGAAAAACTAGTTAATACCTGAATTAGACCTGCCCGCACAAAAAATTGAGAATCGATAATGAGTATTTTCATGGCATACCACGTGCAGCAACATTTCCCTATTAATGAAGCTATTGTACACTGTTTAACGAATGTTTGAAGTTTCAGTGTTATTGAATTGTAAATATATGTAAAAAGTGCAAAGACCGCTGAAATGCTCTAAACAACAATAATTCTAATAACTAGCCGAGATGGCAATAAAACAGCCAACATTGGAGTAAATAATGACCATCCTTCGTTTATGCACAATTGTTTTATTTTTGTTGTGTACATCGGTAACAGCTAAAACAATACTCTTTACTAATGCAAACGGCTACACCCTTACCGGTGAACCAGGCACAGATGCGCAACTTAAGCAGTTTAATACCTTGCTTATCATTAACGGTAAAGTAGCCGCAGTTGGCGATTATGAACAACTGACCAAGAGGCTTAATCTAGCTGATATTACTAATCAAATTAATCTACAAGGCAAAACTATTTTGCCTGGACTCATTGACGCCCACGGCCATGTATTGGGCCTTGGCCAGAACTTGATGCAAGCAGACTTACGCGACGCGGCCTCGGAAACGGCAGCCGTTGCTACAGTTAACAACTTTGCTAAACAGAACCCGCAATTAGAATGGGTGATAGGACGCGGTTGGAATCAAGAAAATTGGCCAAGTAAAGAATTTCCGCAACGCAACAGTTTAGATGAGGCGATAACCGACCGCCCAGTCTATTTAACTCGGGTAGACGGCCACGCCGCGTGGGCGAATAGCAAAGCGTTAGAACTAGCTGGCATTACTGCTGCCACGGTAAGCCCCGAAGGCGGTGACATTATTCGTGATAGCAACGGTGAGCCGACCGGAGTATTGATTGATAATGCCATGGCTTTAATCGAACAGAAGCTACCGGCAGCGAGTATTGAACAAACTAAACAAGCCCTACAATTAGCCTTTGACCATTTGTTAGCGCAGGGTATTACCAGCGTGCATGATGCCGGTATTGACGCTTTGAACTTAAAAGCTTATCAAGACCTTGCTGCACAAAACATGCCCTTGCGAGTCTACGCGATGTTATCTGGTAGCGAGCCCAAGTTAGCTGAACTTTTAGCGCAAGGAGCTATTGTTAGCGATGACGATAAACTCACCGTTCGTAGCGTCAAGATTTATGCCGACGGTGCGCTAGGAAGTCGCGGTGCGGCGTTGCTCGAACCCTACTCAGACTCGCCTCATCAGCATGGTTTGATGGTTACCTCACAAGAAGACATGCGCGCTCTTTATCAGCTGATTATTCCCCATGGCTTTCAAATCAATACTCATGCCATTGGTGACCGCGCTAACCGTATCGTGTTAGATGAGTTTGCGCATGCCTTTGAACTCTTTGGCGGTGCCAACCTGCGCCATCGAATTGAGCACGCACAAGTGGTGCACCCGGATGATTTGGTGCGGTTCAAACAACTCAATATTATTGCATCGATGCAGCCTACCCATGCCACTAGCGATAAGAACATGGCAGAAGATAGGCTTGGTAAAGCCCGAATGAAAGGCGCCTATGCTTGGCAAACACTTGCCCAGCAAGGCACTATTATTGCCGCTGGCTCAGATTTCCCAGTGGAACTTGCTAACCCCTTCTTTGGTTTACATGCAGCCGTAACCCGCCAAGACCGTGATAACCAACCCCAAGGGGGCTGGTACGCTCACGAAAGCTTGACCTTAACGCAAGCGTTACAAGCTTTTACCTTAGATGCCGCTTATGCCGCAGGTCAGGAACAGATCCTTGGCACCTTAGAGCCGGGTAAATGGGCTGATTTCATTGTGTTGGATCATGATCCCTTTGCGCGTGATGCCGCTATACTATGGCAGAACCAAGTGCAAGCCACTTACGTTGCTGGCGAACGCGTGTATCACCAAGCAACGACCAAGTAAGTCATAAGGAAGGATGATAATGAGCCAAGCTGATGTACCGGAAAATTCTTTAGATATTAAACATGTTCGGCGCGATTACACGCAAGGCCGGTTAACTCGTGATTCGCTGCAGCAGGACCCGATGCAGCAATTTGCGAATTGGTTTCAAGCGGCCAAAGATCATCCTTCACAAACGGACCCAACTGCTTTTACTGTAGCCACCGTCAGCGCTGATGGGCAACCTCATCAGCGCGTGGTGCTGTTAAAAGAAGTGCGGACCGATGGCTTTGTGTTTTACACCAATTACAACAGTGCTAAAGGGCAAGACATTGCGCACAACCCCAAAGTAGCCATGCATTTTGCTTGGCTAGCGTTGGAGCAGCAAATACGCATTGAAGGGCATGCGGAAAAAATCAGTCAGGCAGAAAGCGAAAGCTATTTTTACCAACGCCCACGTGAGAGCCAATTAGGCGCTCTGGCCTCTAGCCAAAGTAGCCCCATTGCAAGCCGCAGTGAATTAGAGCAGCACTATCATCAACTCACCGAGCAATATGAAGGAAAAACCATTCCCATGCCTGCGCATTGGGGCGGCTACCTGATTAAGCCGCAACGCTTTGAATTCTGGCAAGGCGGCCGTTATCGCTTACACGACCGCTTTGTTTACCAGCTGGGCAAGCATGGCTGGAACGTCCAACGCCTGCAGCCTTAAAGGCATGGCGGCAAGTCTAAACCTAGCTTGTCGCCCAATTTAGCCAACTGGTGTAACAGTTGAGGGCTATATTCTATGCCCTGTTGTAGTTGCTGTTTTCGCCGTGCCAGCGCACCTTCCCCCGGAATTCGAACCGGCTGGGATGCTGTAATCGGCGTACATTGATGAATCCCATCAACCAACGCTTGCGCTTGCGCCTGAAATGCTTCTGAAGCGCCCAAAGCACTTGGGTCGATCACTTGAATCCACACGGTATTGGCATCCAGACCCGCTTGTTCCTGATGTCGTCCCCATTGACTCAAGGCGAGCGTCCACAGTTCGCTAAATAAATTCAACCCTGAGCCTTTATAACCTAACAATTCACCACCTAAACTGGCCAAAACACTGGGCGGATCTTGCACAAAGGTAGCAGGATCACAGGTGTAATCACCCGCAGCAGTAATCAACGCAGGATACGGCAGCTGTTGTTGCTCCGCCAAGGCTTTACGAACCTTACCGGCGGCGGTCATGGATAAGCTCACATCAAACAGGACCGGATCGCTCAGCGTTGGTGCCCCGATCGCAAAAGGGTTTGGTGAAAACCAAGCTGATTTAGCGCCATGTGGCGCCACCACCGCTTGCCCAGGCGTGGCACACATCATTTGAATCAGCATGCCGGCAGCTACCGCCTGTTCTAAATACACAGCCAAAGCGGCAACATGTTGGGTACGGCGCACCAACACAGTGCCGGTTCCATAATCACGCGCCATCGCGATGGCTCGAGCCACTGCTTGCGGCATCACGTATAGCCCCGAGAGCAAGTCGGCATCCCACAATTCCAGCGCACCGCGTTGACTTATCACTCGCGGCTCACCGCTTGGTTTAGTCTGGCCCTGTTGCAAACAATCAACATTGTATTTTAAGCGCATCAAACCATGGGTCCGAAACCCCAGCAAGTCGGCAGCAACCAAGTGCTGAGCCATAGCTGCAGCAACAGGTTCAGTGGCTCCAGCCTGTTGCAAGCACTGTTGCGCCCAAGCTTGCATTAATTTTGCATCGATTCGTGGATTTTTTTGCTCTGTCATGCGGTTCTTCGTTGTAAATTGATGTGAGTTGGTTAAGCTTATCAAACAAATGACAAGAGGAGTAAATGTGTGTCAGCAACAACATCAAGACAAAGGATTGGCGTGCTCACCAGTGGTGGTGATGCCCCCGGCATGAATGCCGCATTACGCGCCGTAGTTTTAGCCGCTGAGCATTATGATATGGAAGTTATTGCATTTCGTCATGGCTACGAAGGCTTGTTAAACAATGAATATTTATCGCTAAAGGCAGCAGATGTCCTGCACGTCTTACAATATTCAGGAACCATCATTAAAAGTGCCCGCTGCCCGCGGTTCAAAGAAGTAGCAGCAGCGCAATTAGCAGCCGAGAATCTTGATGCTCTGGGGCTCTCTGCGCTGGTGGTGATTGGTGGCGATGGTTCGTTTCGCGGTGCTGAACATTTGAGTCAGTATTGGCAGGGCCAAATTATTGGGGTGCCAGGCACCATCGACAACGACTTGTATGGTACCGATGCCACCATTGGCTATGCCACCGCGGTCGCAATTGCCATGGATGCCTTGGATAAAATTCGCGATACGGCCGATGCGATGGATCGGGTATTTATCGTTGAAGTCATGGGACGTCATGCTGGCTTTATTGGTTTAAGCAGTGCCATGGCTGCTGGTGCAGAACGGATGATTTTACCAGAGCTGCAACGCGATAAGCCGCTAACGGTGGCGGCCTTAGTTAAACATATCAAGCGCGTAGAAGCGGTGCGCGGCCCTGGCAGTTATGTGATGGTGCTTAGCGAACATCAATGGCCAGGCGGTGCCGTAGCCCTATCGGAACAACTCGAAGCAGAGTTTGATATGCCGTGCCGACCTTGTTTGCTGGGCCATATTCAACGTGGTGGTGCGCCGGCTCCCAGTGATAGAATTTTGGCATCGCAATTGGGTGTGCATGCCATCGAATTGATCTTACAAGGCGCCACGCGCGTTATGGCAGGGATCAAAGCGAATCAAATGGTGGCCGTGCCACTGGTAGATACTTGGACCAAGAAAAACCCGCTGGATGAGAATTTATTACGAATTCAACATGAGATTTTTAATCCAGTAAAAAAGAGTGCTAACAAGCCGTCGCAATAGTGGCAATTTAAGCCAATTGCGCAGATAATATGCGCCCTTTTCAAAGACCCATAGCTGCGCTTGCGCAGCCTCTTTTTTTACTAATGGAGGTGAGTGACATTGAGCACACATCAACCTAAACAAATCGCAACCCTAACTATTGCGACCGAACAACCGGTACGCGAGTTTTTTGGGGCCCAAGTAGAGCAAGCTATTTATGCTAATGGCACTCATATTATAGGTTTCGGCTTTGACGGTACCGCCTGTTTCAGAAAAGGTACCCGAAACGGTCCAGATGGTCTTCGCGCAGTTTCTGAAGATATCGAAAGCTATTCGCCCTACTTAGACGCTGATTTGTTTGATTTACCTTTTGTAGATTTAGGTAATCTATCGCTAGGCGATAGTGACGATGTCGAAGCGCAATGGCAGTTCGCCACCGATCAGTTTGATGAAGCTTTTGGTGCTATCGATTTAGCCGCTAACAACGTGCGCGTGCTAACCCTAGGGGGCGAGCACTCCATCTCTTATGCGCCTATTCGTAAATATTTAGCTCAGTACCCAGATATGGTGTTATTGCATTTAGATGCTCACGCAGATTTACGCGATGGTTTTTTAGGCTATCACTATTCTCATGCATCTATCATTCGCCGTAGCTTAGATCATTTCGGCCCAGGACATCAGTTAATTCAGTACGGTATTCGCTCAGGTACGCGTGAAGAATATCAATACATGAACGAGCATGGCACGGTACGCAAGTCACGCCAAGATTTTCTAGCCAGCGTTGCTGCGATACCAGCAGATCGGCCAGTCTATTTGACCTTGGATTTAGACTATTTTGACCCGGCATTTTTACCGGGCACAGGTACACCAGAACCGGGTGGTGAAGATTTCCATTCGTACGTCAGCCTAATGAAAATTTTACGCGAGAAAAATCTGGTTGGCGCCGATGTGGTTGAGTTATCTCCAGAAATCGACCCAACGGGCAACTCAGATGTGTTCGCTGCCAAAATCGTGCGCGAGTTATTAATTATTTTAAACGAAAAAGGAGTTCGCTAATGGCTGAACCATGGAGTATTGATGACGCCGAAGAACTCTACGGTGTAAAGCGCTGGGGCGCGGGCTACTTTTCGATCGGTGCCAATGGCAACATTCAGATTGCCCCCAATCATCGCATCCCCGATGTCACCATCGATATGCAAGAAGTAGTGGATGAAATTTTAGCTGAAGGTATTCAATTACCAGCGGTTATTCGTTTTCACGACATTTTGCGCTCGCAAGTAGAGATCTTAAACGAAACCTTTGCAAAAACGATTACTGATGCCGACTACCAAGGTCGCTATGTAGGCGTGTTCCCGATTAAAGTAAACCAAATGCGCGAAGTGGTTGAAGAGATCATCGATGCCGGCGAACCCTACGATTACGGCCTTGAAGCAGGTTCAAAACCTGAATTGATGGCGGTATTGGCCTACAACGAAAACCCCAATGCGTTAACCGTGTTGAATGGCTACAAAGACGAAGATTATTTAACGCTGGCCCTACTTGGCCGTCAATTACGCCGTAAAATGATCATCGTCATTGAGAAATTCAGTGAACTAGAAATGTTGATACCGCTCGCGAAAAAGCTTGGGGTAGAACCTATGATTGGCTTGCGCAGCAAAATGATGGTGCGTAGCGCAGGTAAGTGGGCTGGCTCAAGCGGCGATCGAGCTAAATTTGGCCTAAGTATTACCGAAATCTTAAACATTGTTGAACTCCTAAAGAAAGAAGATATGCTGCATTGCGCTAAGCTGCTGCACTTTCATATCGGTAGCCAAATGTCTGATATCCGTAAGGTTAAAGAAGCGGTATCTGAAGGTGCTCGACTCTATGCCAAACTGGTACAGCTTGGAGTTCCGCTTGAGTACCTCGATATTGGTGGCGGCCTAGGTATTGATTACGACGGTACTAGCTCTACCACAGATTCATCACGTAACTATTCTACCGATGAATACGTGGCAGACGTGGTTTACGGCGTAAAGCAAATTTGTGACCTAGAGCAGGTGCCCCACCCTAACCTCGTAAGCGAGAGTGGCCGTGCCATCACAGCTCACCACAGCTGTGTGGTGACCAATATTGTTGGCGAAATTAAGAATACCGGTGCCCAGTTTGATATCAGCGCCAGCAGCAACGAACATATTTTAGTTAGTAATATGCGGGAACTGGTGAATGCGAACGACATGCACCCACAAGAACGCTACAACGATGCTGCGTCATTCAAACAAAGCGCATACGAAGCTTTTAAACTGGGTATTTTATCGCTCGAAGAGATGGCCAAGCTAGATACCATGTATTGGCGTATTCTCAGCGACATTCATCAATCGTTAGATCGCGAAAGTTTCGTATTCCAAGAACTTGAAGAGCTTGAAGATATGCTGGCAAGTCAGTATCTCTGTAACTTCTCGATTTTTCAGTCAGCCGCAGATACTTGGGCGATTGGACAAGTACTACCAATTGTTCCTATTACACGACTGAACGAAAAACCAGAAGTACGCTGCTCTATAGTTGATATCACCTGTGATAGCGATGGCAAGTTAAGCAAGTACATTGAAGGTACCGAGATTAGTGATAACATCCCGATGCATGCACTGCGTAAAAACGAGCCTTATCATGTTGGCATGTTCTTAACCGGTGCTTACCAAGACGTTATGGGCGATATGCATAACCTCTTTGGCCGCTTAACTGAAGTGCACATTTATTGTCACGATGACGAGCCAGGTGATTTCTATATTGAAGAAGTGGTACCAGGCACGGCCGCTGAAAAAGTGCTTGAAACCATGCAGTACAACACTGACTTTATGGCAAAGACTGTGAAGAAGTCGATTGATCGTGAAGTTCGTAAGGGTCACATTGCGCCACGCGAAGGTGTACGATGGACAGACTATTACGAGAAGTGTTTAGCCGGAAGCACCTACTTGAAGGTGTAATTTCCAGCAATCTGCGTATTTACTGAGCAAACGGTCCTGTTTAAGTGATTTTCTATAAAAAATCGGTTGACTCAAGACTCAAAAACTCGTTTAATACGCCCCGTTGCCCAGATAGCTCAGTCGGTAGAGCAGGGGATTGAAAATCCCCGTGTCGGTGGTTCGATTCCGCCTCTGGGCACCATTATTCCGAAAACCCCGCTAGAAATAGCGGGGTTTTTTCGTTTTAGCTCTGCTAATCTAAGCATGGAGTTAAACAACGGAGATAAAACATGAAGCTAAGATGGTTGGTCATCACGGGTCTAGTTGCAGTAGGCGGCTACTGGTATATCGCTGATCCCTTGTCCCAACCTAAACCATCTCACACCGATGAGCGTGTGGACGAGAATAATCAGCCTCATAGCAACAGCGCTAGAGCTCCCTCAGTCACACCAATAATCAGCCCTGAAAAGCCTCCTACAGCGCCCTACACTGAACCAAAGGTAAGCGAGGAAGCTGTGCCTACCAGCGTCCCCTTTGAGCAGCTAACTGAAGCTCAGCAGATGGCTTATTTAATTGAGCAGTTAGACCAACCTGGTGGGTTATCAGGAGAAGCCGCAAGTAATGCACTAAGCCTTCGTGCGTTCAATGATTTTATTGACCAACTGAGTATTGCCTCGGAAATTACAAGCAACTTTGAATATGACTTCAGAGATAGCTTTAATCAGCATTTAGACCAGCATCCTGAGTTTGTGCCTACCGCATTGGAATGTAATCGTAATGTTTGCGCAGGCGTTATTGAATACCCCGCTCACCTTGCGCAAGCCACGGAAGAGTTTACCTGGGGTATGATCTCTGCGACACCTAGGCCAGTCGCTGTGGTAAGTAGCAAAGTAAGTATTGATGGCCGCAACGAAATTCGCTTTGTCTTAAATTATGAAACGGCTACCATCAAAGCCAAGTAGAAACAGATAAAAAAAGGAAGCTCATGGAGCTTCCTTTTTGATTCGAGTTAAACCTGCGACAAACGATTAGAATTCGTAGCTGTAACTTAGGCTGAACACTCGCCCTACTTCACGTGATTGCACGGTAATACCAGACTGAGTTACATCTTGGTCTTCGCCCAATACGTTTTGTACTTTAAAGCTAACTTTAGAATTAAAGTCTGGGTAGAAGTTGTAAACCAAATCTAATGAGTGGAACGGCTGTTCGTAAGCATCACCGCGGCCACCAATACCCGCAGCCAAGATACGCTCGCCAAACACGTTATACACTAACGAGCTAGAATGATTACCATCCATCGAATCATAACCTAGCTGTAAGTTAGCAACGTATTCAGAATGACCCGTTAAGCGCTTAGTAGGATTAGTTAAGTTACCTGCTAACGCCGGATCAATCACCGCTTCTGAATCACTCCAAGTTAAGTTACCGGTGGTAAATAAGCCGTCATGTACATAGGTTAAGTCGTGTAACCACTCAAACTCAATCCCGTATACTTCAGCCGAAATACCGTTCACATAATTCAGGGTGTATTCTTCGTCACCGACACTCAAGACCGATTCGATTGGCTTATCGATATCCTTGTAGAACGCAGACACTGTGTAGTTATCGCCGTTATCAGCAAAGTACTCAAAGCGTGCATCAAAGTTGGTCATTGGGCTGCTAGCTAAACCAGCTCGGCCAATGGTCCGAATATCGGTGATAGGGTCGTAGTAGGCAACAGGCACTGTTTCACGGATATCTGGACGCACTACGGTTTCAGAAAAACCAAAGCGCAACTGATAATTATCATCACTGATGTAGGTTAATGACAAGGCAGGATAGAAATCATCTTCTAACGTGGTACCGTTTAGAATTCGCTCTTCTGAATAGAAGGTTTCGATATCGTTACGATCAAAAATCAAGCTAGAAGTAGCCAACGATACCTGTTTGAACTCTTCCCAACGCACACCACCTGCCAAACGCCAATGATTATTCAAGAACATATCAAAGGCACCGTACAAGGCATCGGTTTTTTGAACGGCTAAGTAATCATCGGCGTCCGGTGAAGTTGGTTCACGATACGACAATAAGAAGTTACTATCGTTGATACGGTCATTGGTTAGATAATCCGTGATCCCCAAAATACCATTCGGATCGTCATTTACCGTTACCCGCAAACCAGAGCCATTATCCATAGCAAAGCGGTCCGTGGTGTAATAACGAGCTTTATCAGTAAAGTCATAGCCGGCTTTAAACTCAATGTCTAAGCCCGCAAAGGTAACTGGCAATGAGAAGTTACCGCTGTAAGATTTCACTTGGTCTTGCATGCCCACGTATTGGAATACCGCACGGTTGTCATCACCGGTAACGACGGTACTCAGGTAATCGCCTTGGCCGTTAAACAAATCATCAAAGCGATAGGAAATATCCGTAGGGATATCTGTTTCTGCTTTAGATTCAGTGTACTGCCAATCAAAACCTATACCCCACCAATCTAACAGGGTGTGTTGACCACGCACTTGATCGATATCGAGGGTACGTTCTTCGTATTTAAACTCATGCTCGCGGTTGGCAATACCTGAACCATAAATAGTTTTTAAGTTACTACCGTTAGGGCTTTGCATGATGCCAAATTCAGACTCGTCTTCAGCATCGGTCAAATACAATTTGGTGTAACTAACGCTATGGGTATCTAGCTCATAGCCGACACTAAACACACCATTCAAACGCTCAGTTTCAGTTGTTTGCGTGGTTTCGCTGACGGTGTTGTAACAAGAATTAGCAACCTCTTCAGCACTGTTTAGTGTGGTAGCACAGCCAGCTTCCGCATTTTCACTTAACACTGCGTTTTTACGATCCGAAACGTTCCATTTGGTGTCGTAGGCCGCTGCTGCCAGCACGCCGATATTGCCCCCAAAGAAATCTTCTTCGAAGCTATTACCAATACTAGCTTTAATACTGTAGTTAGGGTCTAGCGATTCGTGCTGCAGACTAATGTCACGCGGTAAGGCTTGCGCCAAACCAGCATTAATAGCACGAGCTTGGTCACTAGCTGAGCCCAACTCATTGGCAACTAAACCGTCTTTGCTAATGATGTTACGTAAACTAAAGTCGCCACGATATTTGACGATAGCATCACGAATATTTTGCGGAACTCCAGCTTCGTTACGATTGTAGGTGTAACCGCTACTGGCGTTATCACTTTGCCCGATACCAACTTCGAAGCTAGCTTGAAAATCAGTCGGCAAAGATTTGGTTCGGATATCAATATTACCGCCACCAAAAGCCGCCGGCATGGATGGCGAAAACACTTTCTGCACCGCTAAGCTTTCAATGATAGTTGAAGGAATGATATCGAGTGGAATAACGTTACGGGTTAAGTCTGGGCTGGGGATACTGGCGCCATTTAAGCGAGCACTAGAGTAGCGTTCACCTAAGCCACGCACATAAACGAACTTACCATCCACTAGCGTTAAACCAGTGACCCGTCGAAGGGCTGATGCCGCGTCACTATCACCAGTACGTGATAACTGCTCAGCACCAAGGATGTCAGCCACAAAAGCTTGATTTTTACGCTCGTCCACGACCGCTGCGGCACTACCTTGTAAACGCGTTCCGGTGGTCACAACTTCTTCAATGGTGGCATCTGCTGCAGCAACCGGTTCTTGTTCTGCAGATTGGTCTTGAGCGTAGGCCTGGCTGCTTGCCAGCAAGGCAAGGCTAACCGCTACAGCTAACGGTTTAAGGGTATGTTGGGTGCTCATAATCAACTCCTGCGAGGTCTGAAGGAGGGGGCTCGTTGCGATAACAACGGCCCCCTAATCTTGGCTTAATCAGAACAGTTGATTAATCTTGCTCAGCCGCCGCTAAAGCAGCTTCAACCCACTGGTACCACTCAGAAGAAGTATCATCGCTAGATACTGCACCAATAAAGTCAACCGGCTCTAAATAGGGGTTACCCAAGCTAGATAGGTCGTTCGCTGTGACGGTAATGTCACTAGAGCTCATATCAGTAGCGAAACCATCCGCTGCAAATACTGTTGCGTTACCACCAATACGTGCGTTTTCACCACCATTGTCGAACCATTCTTGACGGCTCACGCCATTAGCGAATAAGTTGCCTGAGGTGAATTCGTTTTCAGCAACACAAGCCATCACTGAGCTGTAGAAGTTCAAGTCACCGTCAACCACGCCTTTCTCACCGTCGCCAGTAAACAAAATGCAGCGCGAGTCGTTGGTTGATACATCTTCTTTCACCAACAAGAAGTTGTACATCTGACCCAAGAAGTTATCGTCAAACTTCATCGCAATAGATGGATCGTTATCACGAGTAGATAAGCCATCGGTAGTCACCACAGTCACGTTAGCAATGGTTGGACGTGATGCTGGGGCTTGTGAGTATTCTGCTCCGGCGTTTTTCTCACCATCGGCCTCAAAACCACCGTTACCCATGAATACTTGCTCGCCATCCACGTTCACAGTACCGTGCTTAATGTATAAGAATTGGGCAGTTCCTTGCCAGCCTGAGTCGATATCCATCGAGTCATCTTGGGTGTCAGTAAAGACCACGTTTTTAACGTTAGCAGCACCACCGAAGAATTCGATACCGTCGTCATAACCTTGGTGAATATGCACAAACTCATACGATGAACCAGAGCCAACAGCGTTCAACGTTAAGGAGTTTAAGTCGTCACCATCACCACCGGCGCGTGGGCCTGAACCCGCATACCAAATTTTCACATACTTCATCGAGCCGCTATCATCAGCATTGTCGTTACCACCGTAGTAGCTCACGATACCTTCTGAAGCCACGTTACAGGTGCCTGCATCACGCTGCGCATCGGTACACTGGTTAGTAATACCATGACCATTAACGATAATACCGCCCCAATCTGCAAAGCGCGGACCATTGCCGACTACGTCGAAGCGAGTAAAGGCGTTAGCCGAAGTAAAAGTGATAGGCTTGTCGAAGGTACCGATAGCGTCTAATTTAGCACCACGAGCTACCCGTACAATGGCTTCACCGCTGGTGAAAGCTAAAGTTGCGCCTGGCTCTACTGTTACAGTCGGGCCTTCACCAATCGTGCAGCTGGTGGTGGTATCACAGTCTTCACCAACCAATAACGCACCGTCAAATACGTGCACACCGCCATCCGGTAATTCAACGAAAGTTAAGTCTTCGGTGATTTCAATGTTACGGCTAGCAAATTCAAGATTGTACTCACAATCACGGCCATCAAACGCACCTTGTACGCCGTTGTTAACCGCACAAATATTTTCTGCAGTGTTATCGCCGTTATCGTCGCCGCCACTGCCGCCACCGCTTGAGTTGTTTGAGTTGTTAACACTGTTATCGACAACGCTTGGGTTGATTTCGATATCACCGCCGCAACCAACAAGAGCCAAAGCTGATGCAATAGCAGTAACTTTGAAAAGAGTATGCAATTTCATTGTGTTCTCCCGGATAGGAACTGGTTTGGGTTATAAAAACAACGGGGCAAGAGTAATGAGGGTGAGTGACAGATTTGTGACAAAACACAATGGTCATAAAAGATTCATGGGGCTGTAACAAATCTAAAGCGGTGATTGCTGCGTTTCATTTAAGGCATTTTATGCCAATATACTTCATCTAATCTGTTTAACCCTTTTGTTTGACGATAGGAACATCATGAAACCACAACGTATTTTTATAACAGGTGGCGCCAGCGGTTTAGGTTATGCCCTAGCGCTTATCTGCGCCAAAGGTGGCTGGCGGGTTTGTATTGCTGACCGAGATGTCGAGCGTGGTGAAGCTGTGCTTGGCAGCCTCCAAAAAATTCAGCCACAAACCATTTTCATGCCCTGCGATGTCACCCAATTTGACGACTTGAACGCAGCAGCCACTAAGCTGCAAGAAATTTGGGGCGGCGTCGATGTGGTCGTTAATAACGCGGGAGTAGCGCAAGTCGGCAGTATCAGTGATACCCCGCTGAGCGATTGGCAATGGATTATGGATATTAATTTGATGGGAGTGGTACGAGGCTGCAAAGTTTTCACCCCACTGTTCCAGCAGCAAGGCCACGGCCACTTTATTAATGTCGCCTCGATGGCTGGTTTGCTTGATGTGCCTAATATGTCCGCTTATAACGCCAGTAAAGCAGCTGTGGTGAGCCTTAGTGAAACTCTGCAGAACGAATTAAAGCCACACAATATTGCGGTAACCGTGGTTTGCCCGAGTTTTTTTCGCACCAATTTGGGCCAAGGCATGCGCTCAACCATTACCGGCATGCAAAGCAAATTAGATAAGCTGATGGCTGGCAGTAAATTAAACGCAGCAGATATCGCCCGACAAATCATGCGCGCCCTCGATAAGAAAAAATCTCATGTACTGCCCCACCGGCAGGGTCGTATCGCTTGGTACGCCAAACGATGGTTACCCCGCACTTGGTATCAAAGACTGATACATTCACAAAAGAAATGATCGCAATACACAATCATATTCTTGATTAATACGGTCTGACCAGTCTACTCTGTTGTTGTTAACTAACCAACAACAACTGGGTAGATTATGACCACCACCAACTCTTTTATAGATGGCTTACAAATGCCGCCGCTAAGCGGCAAAGCAGCAAGCCTCATCGACACCAATGCGCAACAATTTTTAGTGCAATTGGTGCGTAAATTCAGACCACAACTCCAGCAAGTTCTTGCCCATCGCCAGCAGCGCCAAGCGGTGATTGATGGCGGCCAATTGCCTGACTTTGATGCTAACACCGCTGCTATTCGTGAAGGCGACTGGCGTATTGCCGAACTGCCGAAAGATTTAACCAAGCGCCGTTTAGAGATTACCGGGCCGGTCGATCGCAAGATGGTCATCAATGCACTTAACGCTAATGTTGATTGCTACATGGCCGATTTTGAAGACTCACAATCACCCACGTGGGACGGTGTGCTGCAAGGTCAGGTGAATTTATACGATGCCAATCGTCAGGACATCGACTACAGAGATCCAACGAGCGGTAAGCACTATCAACTCGCTGATAACCCTGCCCTTCTCATTGCCCGAGTGCGCGGTTTACATCTACCAGAAAAACACGTGATGGTAGATAACGAGGTGATTCCTGGCGGCTTGTTTGATTTTGCTTTGTATTTTTACTTGAACTATCAAACCCGCACCAGCCAAGGTTCTGGCGTCTACTATTATGTCCCTAAGCTTGAGCATGCTGAAGAAGCCCAATGGTGGGCGGATGTATTTAGCTTTACCGAAGATTATTTTAAGCAACCACGCAGTACCATCAGAGCCACCATCCTCATCGAGACTTTACCGGCCGTCTTCCAGATGGATGAGATTCTGTACGCCATGCGCGAACACATTGCAGCACTTAACTGCGGCCGTTGGGATTACATTTTCAGCTACATCAAAACCCTTAAAAATCATCCTGATCGAGTGCTTCCAGATCGCCAAGTCGTGACCATGAACCAGCCTTTCTTGAACGCTTACTCACGCCTACTTGTAAAGACCTGTCATCGCCGCGGTGCTCTGGCGATGGGCGGAATGGCAGCCTTTATTCCGAGTAAAGATGCCACGGAAAACGCCGCTATTCTGGCTAAAGTCAAAGCCGATAAGGAACTCGAACGTAGCAATGGCCACGATGGTACTTGGATTGCTCACCCGGGTCTTGCTGATACCGTACGCGAAGTCTTTGTGGATGGCTTAGAAGGCGTGAATCAATTAGCTGTATTGCGTGAGCAAGATGCTCCTATCACCGCCGCTGAGCTGCTTGCTCCAAGCCCAGGCGAACGCACCGAAGCTGGGATGCGCACTAATATCCGAGTGGCGTTGCAATACATCGCCGCATGGATTTCCGGAAAAGGCTGTGTGCCGATTTATGGCTTGATGGAAGACGCCGCTACGGCAGAAATTTCTCGCACCTCCATTTGGCAATGGATCAAGCACGGTAAAACGCTCGATAACGGTGCCGTAGTCACCACGGCTCTGTTCCAACAATACTTAACAGAAGAAGCCCAAGTGGTGCGCCAAGAAGTTGGCGAAGAGCGCTGGCAGCAAGAGCATTTTGAACGCGCCACAGCACTACTTGAAGAGATTACCACAGCCCCAGAATTGGTTGAGTTTTTAACTCTACCTGGCTACCAACTGATTGATTAATTCAAATAATAAACCTTAACTTAAACAGGACAACCGACATGACTACTGCATCAGTTCAACAAGCCGAAATGGCTAAACAAATACAGCAAGATTGGGATACTAACCCACGTTGGCAGGGCGTAGAACGCACCTACAGCGCTCTCGACGTGGTGCGTTTACGCGGCAGCGTGCAACCTGAATGTACTTTTGCTCGTAACGGTGCCGACAAACTATGGCGCTTAGTTAACGGTGCCGCTCAAGAGAAGTTTGGCAAAAACTACGTGAACGCTCTTGGCGCCCTAACCGGCGGTCAGGCGGTTCAACAGGTTAAAGCTGGCCTGCAAGCGATTTACCTCTCTGGTTGGCAAGTTGCTGCTGACAATAACAGCAGCCTCAGCATGTACCCAGACCAGTCCTTGTACCCGGTCGATTCAGTACCTACGGTGGTAGAGCGAATTAATAATAGCTTTGCACGCGCGGACCAGATCCAGTGGTCAAAAGGAATTGGGCCAGAGCAAGAAGGCTACATTGATTATTTTGCGCCGATTGTTGCTGATGCAGAAGCTGGGTTTGGTGGCGTTTTGAATGCCTATGAGCTGATGCAAGCGATGATTCGTGCCGGTGCCGCTGGGGTGCACTTTGAAGACCAATTAGCCTCGGTGAAAAAATGTGGTCACATGGGCGGTAAAGTTCTGGTGCCCACGCAAGAGGCTGTCCAGAAACTGATTGCGGCACGCTTAGCAGCCGATGTGGCTGGCGTACCCACACTGATTCTAGCTCGTACAGATGCCAATGCGGCCGACTTATTAACCTCTGATGTGGATGCCAACGACCTACCTTTCTGCACTGGTGAGCGCACTGCAGAAGGTTTCTATCGAGTCAATGCTGGTATTGATCAAGCGATTTCACGCGGCCTAGCCTACGCTCCGTATGCTGATTTGCTCTGGTGCGAAACAGCTAAACCCGATCTAGACGAGGCACGTAAATTTGCTGAGGCTATCCATGCTAAGTACCCTGGCAAGTTGCTGGCCTATAACTGCTCACCTAGCTTTAACTGGAAACGCAACCTAGACGATACCACCATTGCTAAGTTCCAACGTGAACTAGCGGCAATGGGTTACAAGTTCCAGTTCATCACTCTGGCTGGCGTGCACAACATGTGGTACCACATGTTCGAACTAGCCTACGACTATGCTCGTAACGATATGTCTGCTTATGTGAAGCTACAACAACAAGAGTTTGCTGCGGCCGACAGAGGTTACACCTTTGTTGCCCATCAACAAGAAGTTGGCACCGGTTACTTTGATGAAGTGACCAATGTCATTCAAGGTGGTCAGTCTTCAGTAACTGCATTAACCGGTTCTACCGAAGAAGAGCAGTTCAAAAAACCAGCGTAAGCTGGTGTTTACAACTACCACCTAAGAATTACTCCAAAAAATAGTGAGTATAAGCCGCGCGGTCTAAGCCCCACGCGGCTTTTTTATGTTAGTATGCGCGCGCATTAATCATCCCCCCTCTCCGTATTTGTGTTGAAGGAAGAAAAGCACATGTGGAAGCTCATACTGTTTGTTTTGGCCGTTGGCCTATTCTCGCCCGCAGCCTTAGCTGCACCTGGTGAACTAGACCTTACCTACAGTGCCGTTGGCATTACCGCTATCGTTATTTTTACCATTGCCTACATGTTGGTCATGGGCGAAGAACGCCTACATATGCGTAAATCAAAACCGGTACTGGTTGCCGCAGGCTTGATTTGGATCATGATCGGCTGGGTGTACGCCGACCAAGGCTTACCTGGCGTGGCCGAAGAGGCATTTCGTCACAACTTGCTCGAATTTGCCGAGCTGATGTTGTTCTTATTGGTTGCCATGACCTACATCAATGCGATGGAAGAACGTCGCCTTTTTGACGCCTTAAGAGCCTGGATGATTAAGAAAGGCTTCAGCTACAAACAGTTGTTTTGGTTATCCGGTATTTTAGCTTTCTTTATTTCGCCCGTAGCCGATAACTTAACCACAGCATTATTGATGTGTGCGGTGGTGATGAAAGTTGCCGATGGCGATAAGAAATTCATCAGCGTCTCGTGCGTGAGCATTGTTATTGCAGCTAACGCTGGCGGTGCCTTCAGCCCCTTTGGTGACATCACCACCCTGATGGTATGGCAAGCGGGCATGGTTGAATTCCAAGAATTCTTCGTACTGTTTATCCCATCACTCCTTAACTACTTAGTGCCGGCTGTAATCATGAGCTTCTTCATTGAGAACCGTAAGCCATCGGCGCTAAACGAAGAAGTTGAGCTCAAGCGCGGTGCGTTACGCATTACCTTCCTATTCTTATTCACCATTGCTACCGCTGTAGCGTGTCACATGTGGCTGCATTTACCGCCGGTGCTGGGTATGATGATGGGCTTAGGTTACTTACAATTCTTTGGATACTTCTTACGCATGACGCTACCAGGTTCACTGGCTCGCAAACGTGCCATGGCTGAGCGTGCCGGCGATATGGCACGATTAGAGCGGTTAGGTAGTGTGGTACCATTCGATGTCTTTAGCCGGGTACAACGGGCCGAGTGGGATACCCTATTGTTCTTCTACGGCGTGGTAATTTGTGTGGGTGGTTTAGGCTTTATGGGCTACCTCGCCATGCTGTCAGATACCCTCTATACCCAATGGAACCCAACGTATGCCAACGTTGCTCTGGGCCTCATGTCAGCCGTTATTGATAACATTCCGGTGATGTTTGCGGTGCTCTCCATGACCCCCGATATGTCACACGGCCAATGGCTGTTGATTACCCTTACCGCGGGTACTGGTGGTAGCTTGCTGTCGATTGGTTCAGCTGCAGGGGTAGCATTAATGGGCCAAGCTCGTGGCTATTACACTTTTGCTAGCCACTTAAAATGGGCCCCAGTAATTGCCCTAGGTTACATTGTTAGTGTCTATGCTCACCTTTGGTTAAATAGCGCTTTATTTGAGGTTTTTAACCACTAGCCTTAGCGCTTATCTTGTTCTGTAGCGGTTCGTACGCAACGCACAAAGCGAACCGCTTCAGGATAAGGAAACACGTCACTAATCACACCCGTTCGAATATCTTGCTGTTGCTGCTGCCAATAGCTTGCATCTACTAATTCTGGATGATGCTTCATTAACATGCTGCGTAGGTGCGGCTGCGGCACCGCAAAGGTGGTCAATTGCTCAGGAAAGACATCATTGGGAGCCACGCTATACCATGGCTCTGCGGCAAGCTGCTGCTCATAAGTTTGTGGTTTAGGTAACTGCCGAAAGTTCATTTCAGTGAGGTATTGCACTTCGTCATAGTCATAGAAAACCACCCGTTTATGGCGTGTTAAGCCGAAGTTTTTTAACAGCATATCGCCCGGGAAGATATTCGCCGCCAACATGTCTTTAATCGCTTGGCCATAATCTTTCATAGCAGCTTCAATCTCGGCGTTACTGGCGTAATCTAAAAAGATATTCAGCGGCGTCATGCGGCGTTCAACAAACAGCTGACTAATAATTAACTGTTCACCATCCATACTAAGACTACCAGCTACGGTAGACTGCAACTCTTGTAGGAGATCGGGTGCAATGCGGGCTAACGGAATTGCCACGTTGGCAAACTCATAGGTATCAGCCATGCGCCCAGCCCGATCGTGCCGCTTAACCATTCGATAGCGATCAATTACGGTCTGCCGATCTATGGATTTACCACCACCGAAGGTATCTTTAATCACCTTGAATACATAAGGATAGCTAGGTAGTGTGAATACCGTCATCACCATCCCTTTGATACCCGCAGCAGCAACCAACTGGTCATCGCTGGCCGCTAAGTGGTGTAAGAAATCACGGTAGAATTCGGTTTTACTTTGCTTATGCAAGCCAATCGCAGAATAAAGCTCAGCGAGGGTCTTTTTCGGCATTAAATCTTTTAAAAAGCGCACCAATGCCGAAGGTGCCTTGGTCTGCACCATAAAATAAGATCGGGCAAAGCCAAAAATGATCGCCATTTGGTCCACATCAGTGATCAAGGCATCGAGATATAAATGCCCGTGCTCATCTCGCAACACCGGGACAATAAAAGGGTAACTACGCTGTGAACTGACAATACGCCCTACCACATAAGCTGCTTTGTTCCGGAAGAACGGGGCTTTTAAAACATCGATACGGAGTTGGTAAGCATTCACTTGCTGTGATGCTGCTTGCTCACGAAATGCCTTACGCAGCAGCCGAATATCTTCTGATAAATCAGCAAAGGGCGCGCCTAAATCAACCTCCTGCATGATCTGTGCAAGGGTACGATGCATGCCCGTCACTACCGGAAAATAAGATCGATATTCTGTTTCTACGGCAAGCGGAATCGCATCCGACAAGGTGGTTTCAACAAAAATATAGGCGTTATTAAAATACCTATGATGAAATAGATTACAAAAGACCGAGTTATAAAAGGTTTCCGCTAACTCTGCTTGCGGATGAAATTGCAGATAATCCTGATACAACTGCCGTGTCGCCAACCAGACTTGTTCATCGAGTTGTAACTGGGTTAACTCAGCCAAAGCTTTGGTGGTTTCTCGCACCCGAATATCATAAAAACTAATCCGGGCGGTGGCAGCATATTGGCCGGCATGCCAATCGCCATCAGCGAAACGCTGCCGCGCTGCGGCCGTTACCTCTTGAAAAACACTGTAATGGCGATGAAATCCCTGCAGAATTTTACGCGCATATAAGGTTGGCAAATCGGTCGTTGTCATCTTGGCTATTTTTGCTCAGCGGTCTCTACAATCAACTGTCGGAACCAACGATGACCAGCGTCGTGTTGCAGTAACGGGCTCCAAATCATCGTCAGCTCAAGCGGCTCTATCTTAAACGGCGGCGGTAGCATTACCAGCTCGTCGTCATCTTGGTACAAGGTGGCGGCCTGTGTGGGCAAGGTGGCAATCAGTCCTTGGCGGGCCAGGTGCATAGCTACATGGTAATTACGCGTAAACACTCGAATCTTGCGCTTATGGCCCAACTGCCCCAAAGCTTCATCAACCCAGCCAAGTTTCTGGACATCGTGTGGGTCCATTCCCACGCCTACACCAAAGCCAGTTTTACTCACCCAAACGTGTTCACCACCAAGGTAATTATCAAGGGTATAGTCTTGTACCAGAAGATGATCTTTTCGCACTAAACAACTGAAGTCGTCTTCCCAAAGGTTCTTTTGATGAAACGATTGCGGCAGCTTATCAAAACGGTTTATCGCTAGATCAACTTTGCCATTTTCGACATCGTGAAAACTAATATCACTAGGGGTCATGATATCGAGAGCTACGGCGGGAGCCTGACGCTTCAATTTTTCTAAGAGTCTTGGCATCAAAGTTGATGCGGCATAATCTGATGCCATGATGCGAAACACGCGATCGCTGGTGGCAGCATCGAAATCCCGTGCCGGTTGCACCATTTCTTCTACCGAATACAGAATTTGGCGTACTGGTTCTTGCATCCGTAGCGCTGTTTCTGTGGGTAACATGCCTTCGCTGGTACGTACTAAAATGGGGTCATTTAACAGCGTCCGTAAACGCTTCAAGCCGTTGCTCATCGCCGGCTGGGTAATATTGAGCTGAGCCGCCGCTTTGGTAACATTACGTTCGCGCAGCAGCACATCGAGGTAAACCAAGAGGTTCAGATCAATATCTTTTATATTATTCATAGAAAAAATAAATCCCGCTAAAAAAATATAGCGGGATTATAGACAGGATTGCTCTGATTTACACTTTTTGTTGCATGCGACATTAGTTGTATCCACCGAGTGAATACAAGGAGCCAATTACAACTGCGCCTTACTTTTTAGCAATAACCCACACCGCATGAACGATGCCAGGAATATAGCCAAGCAGGGTTAAAACAATATTTATCCAAAAGTGCTTACCCAGCCCCACCTGTAAAAATACACCCAGTGGAGGTAACAAAATCGCGATTATAATTCTTAATAAATCACCCATCACAACACTCCTTGTGGATTACCCAAAGTAAAGGATTAATATTTAGCAGCCTGCCCTGCAGCAGGCACAGTTTGCAGAATAAACTCACGTAAATCTTGGTTCGATAAACGCAAATCTTCTGCCCGTAAATACATCATATGACCGCTACGATAACCTTTAAAACCAATGCGATCTTTCATTTTACCGCTAGGGTCAATGTGCCACATATTGTATTTGGCATCAAAGTAATTCGTGGCACCATCATAATAGCCAGACTGAATTAAGACATTCAAGTAAGGGTTTTGTGCCATTGCTTGACGTAAATTTTCACCGGTATTGTTATTCGAGCGGTCCCACGGATGCACCGGCCCAAACATATTGTATTTAACGTCGGTTTTATAATTGAGCTCTTCACGCAGGTAATAATTAATAGCCGGGGTAAACGAATGCAGCCACGAAGTAAGCTCGGCATTGTAGTCTGGGCTATCACCTACATCTTTTCTATCAATACCTAAATAGCGTGAGTCTAAGCGACCGACGGTTTGACCGCGCTCGCGTAGTAACTCTTTCCAGAAAAAGTTAGTGCTAATATCCAAATTGCTTCGTAATACCGTTTGCGTGTCTAAACCAGCGAAACGCGCCACTTGTTCAGCAACTTGTTGCTTCTCAGCACCCGATAACATGGCTCCTTTAGCTAGCGCAGGCAAATAAGTATCAAGCGTGTACTGCTCTACTTGTGGCAGCAACTCCAACAAATCTAACTGCTGTAGATCTGCATCTAAAGCTTTATGATACCAAGCGGCAGCAGCAAAATAAGGGAGTCTGTTAGCAGCTTTAACCGGACCATTACGCTCAATTCCGATATCCGTTGGAGACACCAAAATCACGCCGTTTAAATACATCCACTGACGGTTTTGCAACTCTAACGCCAAACCTGATACACGCGTGGTGCCGTAGCTCTCACCAATTAAGTATTTAGGTGAGCGCCAGCGTTCATGCCGAGTCACAAAAGTATTAATCCAATCGGCTAGATATTTTACGTCGCTGTTCACGCCAAAAAACATCCGCTGCTGCTCATCTCGTGACGGCATGCTGCCATCGGCCTTTGGCAACACCCGTGAATAACCGGTATTCACTGGGTTCACAAATACAATGTCAGCCACGTCTAATACTGAATGAGGGTTATCTTTCACGCCATACGGCATGATAGGAAAACCTTCATCATCTACTCGCAGCGCTTTGGGCCCAGTATAGGCAATATGCATCCATACCGATGCAGAGCCAGGACCACCATTGAAAGAGATCAGCAACGGCCGTTGCTCACGATTTTTAACATCTTGGCGTTCGTAGTAAGTAAAGAATAAAGCTGCAGTAGCCTCTCCAGCCTCATTAAACACCGGCTGGGTACCTGTGGTTGCCGTGTATTTAAAGCGTTCGCCATTAATTTGCGCACGATGTTCAGTAACCACCACTTGGTCTGCCGCAATTTTTGCCTGCACGCTGCTTTCTGTTGCTGTAGCCGCCACTGCAGCGGTTGGCAGCAGAGCGGCTGAACTTACCGCCAGCGCCGAGGCCAATAGGAGATGTTTCATCGGATTCATAGGTAGTCCTTGATTTTGATTGTATTAGACTTACCCCCATTAAAAGCAATCTATGACCAAACTACAACCACCCTGCGACCAAGTTTATCTTTTCGGCGATAATATCGATTTGGTCATGGCACCGAGTATCTTAGTTGTGCTATAAAAGCTAGTAGCATTTAACGAGCTAAAAGCCTAACAACTATGCTAATACGCTTAAAGCCAGTCGCCGTGTTCCCAACGAAAGGTCAACATAGATCTTGTACTACTAGCATCATGCGTATGGTCATGTTGCTGTGCAGCTTATGCTTTTCTGCATGGGTTCCTATTAGCGCCGCAACCGAAACTTCCACAGCTCATGCACCGAGCACGCCAGCGCTCAGTTCCTATTTTCAAGAGTTGTGGACCAGTCGTGATGGCCTCCCCCACAACACCATCAATGGCATCACGCAAACACCTGACGGCTATCTCTGGTTAGCCACCTGGGAAGGTCTGGTACGCTTTAACGGCGCTGAATTTAAAGTTTACGATCTATACAGTGACATAGGTTTAGCTGACGCAGGGGTACAGAACGTCACTGTAACCGATGCGGGTGAGTTAGTGGTGGTAGGTGCCCGCGGTACCTTTGTGATGCGCAAACAAGATGCACAAGGCCGTTATTACTGGCAAAACTATGAGGTACCATCGACCCTCATCAACAAAGCTGTGGCTAATCCTGATGACACCATTTGGCTAGCCACCGAAGAATTCGGTTTGCTGAAACAGCAAGCCAATGGCCAAGTCGAACCCTATTTAGAGACTCGTGGCTCACGAGCCATGCACGCTTACGATATTTTGCGCAAAGACCAAACTCAGCTGTTTGTCGCGTCTGATCGCGGACTCATTAGTGTCACCAAAGCCAAAGTCATCTATTTGAATCAACAGCACGGCTTACCCGAATCCAGTATGTTTGCGGTAACTCAGTACCAAGACCAAGTGGTGGTAGCCGGTGAACAAGGCGTTTTTATTGGCGACGGTAACACCTTTGCGCCGCTGCATCCTCAGCTACTCAATAAAAATGTCATTCGGCTTTATACCGACAGTAGCGCAAACCTCTGGCTTGGCACCATCAATGATGGCCTGTACCGCTTAAGTTCTCGAGGCCTAGAACATCTCAGCACCAACAATGGGTTACCCAACGCACGCGTGATCAGTATTTATGAAGACCATGAACGCAGCATCTGGGTTGGCACCAATGGTGGCATGGTGAGGCTGCGTGATACCCCATTCGATACCTTCACGCAAGCCAATGGCATCGCTGATAATTTTGTTCGCACGCTGATCCAGCATAGTGATGGCAGTATTTGGGTGGGCTCGGCTGGTGGGCTCAATCGCTTTAAACAGGGCCAATGGCAAAGCTTTAACGACGATTTTACTCACCACTCTATTCTCAGTTTGTATGAGCATCCTGAATACGGCGTGTTTATTGGTTCTTATACTCATGGTTTAGGCTTATGGCGCGATGGCAAAATACAACAAGTCTGGACTCGTGACGACGGGCTGCTGGCCAATGAAATCCGGGCTATCACTGGTACTCACGATGGCTACGTATGGATTGCGACGCCCAATGGCCTCAACCGCTATCACCCTGCTACAGGCATTGAAGCTGCGCCCCAAGCTGACCAAGCCCGCTTTAGTGTTAGCTTGTACCAAGACCAGCAGCGGCGGCTTTGGCTAGGTACTGCGCGCGGTCTTTTCGTGCTGAGCGACGATCGCTTCGAAAAAGTAGATTTAAGCGCCTTTAATCAAGCCGAATATGTGTTTGATATTTTCCCTTATCAAGGTCACCTTTGGTTTGCCACCGACCGCGGCTTAATTATCTATGATCCTGCCAGCCAGACTGGACAGGTGGTAGGGCGTAAGCATGGCCTAAGCGCAGAAAAAATTTTCCAAGTGACCGTAGACCCCTATGACAACGTCTGGATGAGCTCTAATCGTGGCATCATGCGCACCTCATTAAGTTCGATCCTAGTACTAACAGCAACTGACCCAGCGCCGCAACCTCTTGTGCTTGATACGTTTAGAGAAGCTGACGGGTTGGTGAGTAGCCAAGCGAACGGTGGCTCTAATCCAGCCTTACTGCTTGATGACGAAGGTCATGTATGGGTACCCACAGCTTATGGCGTCGCAGTGATCGACCCTGCCCAACTGGGACGTTTTCATGAGTATGCTCCCCCTTCAGCCATTGAAGAGGTCGTTATTAATGGCAATTCACTCAGTGACACCGTGAGCCTAGCTGAGTTCGATGGTAATCGCATTAGCATCCATTATGCCGGCTTGGGTTTTAGTATGAACAATCAAATTCGCTACCGTACCCAGCTGATTGGCTACGAGCAACAACCACGTCATACTCAAGCAACTTTCGCCGAATTCACCAACTTACCACCGGGCACCTATGAATTTGTGGTCACCGCCTATTACGGCAATTCAGACCTGCAGGGAACAGCTGCGACCTTTGACTTTAGCGTGCCGCCCAAACTTTATCAGCGCGCCAGCTTCTGGGTAGCCTTAGCGGTGCTGTTAGCACTTAGTCTTTGGCTGTTTGTTCGCATGCGCGTTAGGGTGCTACAAAGTCGTGCCCAACAGTTAGAGCAACAGGTCGCTGAAAAAACTCAAGCACTGCAACAGCAAGCCCAGCGTTTTGCTCACTTAGCGCAATACGACGAGCTCACCGAGCTACCTAATCGACGCAGCTTTAATCGCGATTTTGAAGCAGCCGTAGCAACCGCCCAACAGCATCAGTTACCTTTGAGTTTAGCCGTGATTGATATCGATCACTTTAAAACCATCAATGACACCTACTCGCACGCTGTTGGCGATCAAATCTTACGCTGGATTGCCAAATTAATGCAGCAAGAACTTCGCTCTGGCGACAAAATTGCGCGTTGGGGTGGCGAAGAGTTCACCCTGTTAATGACACAAACCGAAGCTGCAGCAGCCTTAGATATTGCCGAGCGACTACGGCAAAGTATTGCTGCCGCCACGCCACCGGCTGATCTTATTGACCGCTCTATCACCATCAGTATTGGCTTAGCCACTTACAGCCCAGAACAAGCAGAACTCAGTAGCGCCAGCAGTTTGTTAATTCAAGCTGACCAAGCCCTTTATCAAGCCAAAGCAGCAGGCCGCAATTGCGTTAAAACCTATCAACCGCCAGCACATTAGACTAAAAGCGCATAGCCTTGTGTGAGTTACTTTGCCAGCATAGCTGCAGAAGGAGTCGCAGATGGACACTATCGATACCAACGTTACCCCGCCACTCAATCGACAGCTGTTGGTTGATGGTAAACCCGTGAAATGGAACCAGTTGCTGAAATCAGGCGACCGCATTTTTATTGGTACCCATGCTGCCGTGCCACATGCTTTGATGCACCACCTCGCCGACCAAAGCCAACATCTGCATGATATCGAAATCGTACAGATTTACGCACTCGGCGATAACCATTGGGTGAATCCTGAGTTCTCGCAAACCTTTAAGGTGAATACCCTGTTCATCGGTGGTGAAAAAGTTCGTCAAGCAGTAGCCGAAGGCCGTGCCGACTATACGCCAGCCTTTATGTCGGATATCCCGTCGCTCTTTAGTGATGATATTTTACCGCTCGATGCCGCCTTAATTATGGTCAGCCCACCGGATCAGTACGGCTATCATAGCCTTGGGGTATCCGTAGACATTGTTTCTTCCGCTTTAAAATCAGCCAAAAAAGTGATTGCCCAAGTGAACCCCAAAATGCCCGTCACTTTTGGCCAAGCTTTTATTCACAAAGGGCAAATTGATGCCTTTTTTGAGGCCGAGCAAGATTTACCTGAAATCAAAGCGCCCGCTTTAGATGCTGTAACCGAGAGGATTGGCCAGTACGTATCCTTACTGGTAGAAGATGGCGCCACCTTACAAATTGGCTTTGGCAAAATCTGCGACGCCGTTTTACGGTATCTGGTGAATCACAAAGACCTTGGCGTGCATAGCGAGCTTATTACTGACGGTATTATGGAGTTGATGCTAAGTGGCGTGATCAACAATCGCAAGAAAACCTATCACCAACATAAAGCCGTGACTAGTTTCTGCATTGGTAGTAAACAACTGTACGATTTTGTGAATAACAACCCACATATCGGATTCTATCCATCTGAGTACGTGAACTCGCCCGCCAATATTGCCCGCAACGATAAAATGGTGGCCATCAATAGCGCCATCGAGGTGGACCTCACCGGGCAAGTGGTTTCAGACTCAATTGGCCATCATTTTTATAGCGGCATTGGCGGACATGTTGATTTTACCCGCGGTGCTACCATGAGTGCCGGCGGTAAACCCATCATTGCCCTACCCTCAACCGCTAAGAACGGCACCGTGTCGCGCATTGTACCGCATATTTCGCAAGGTGCCGGCGTGGCCACCTCACGTGCTCATGTACACTATGTGGTTACCGAATTTGGCGTAGCATCACTGCGCGGTAAAAGCATTCGCGAACGCGCCCTAGAACTCATCCGCGTGGCGCATCCGAAGTTCCGCCAACAGCTATTAGAAGACATTCGTAAACACTACTGGGTGCCTCATTACCAGGTGCTGCACTCGGTAGAAGTACCTGAATTAGGTGCCGTAGGCTTTAAAGAAATTGCCATTAATGGCGAGTTTTTTGATTTACGACCACTCAACCCCAGTGATGAACGCCGCTTACAAGAGTTTTTTTATTCGCATACCAAAGAAACCTTACAGATGCGCTACAACACGGTGCCCACGCAAATGAGCCGGGAAAAATCCTGTACCTTGGTGAGCGTCGATCAATCTCGCGACTTAGCTCTTTGTATCGTCAGGCAAAAAGGCTCAATGGCACAAATTCAGGCGGTTGGCAGATACTATTTACTGCATGATGAAAAAAGCTGCGAGGTGGCCTTTGTAACCCGTGAGAACCAACACGGTAAGGGCATGGCCAGCAGATTATTAAGTGAAATGAAGTACATAGCCAAACAGCGCGGGCTCGAGCGCATGTTAGCTTACGTACGAGCCGAAAATGGCAAAATGTTAGCCGTGTTTGAAAAAGCAGGGTTTGTGCGCAAGCCCTCCGAAGAACCAGGTGAAGTTTATTTACAATTAGATTTAGGTAGTGCTTAGTATGTCGATCACGGTTTTTAGCCACAATTATTGCAGTCTGCATCGGGTTTCTGAAGTGCATCCAGAAGAGCCAGCCAGAATTGCCGCCATTAACGATCAGATCATTCGGTCGGGGATGGAATTTGCGCTCACTCAAAAAGACGCCAAACCAGCCACCAAGGAAGACCTCTATCGCGTGCATTCAGCCAATTACATTAATGACGTATTTGAGCGCGCTCCAACCGAGCCCGGTGAACACATTTGGTTAGATCCCGACACCATGATGACAGCCGGTACCTTACGCGCTGCCCTGTACGCAGCCGGTAGCGGCATTTGTGCTGTAGACGAGGTGATGACCGCCGACAATAGAAGCACCTTTTGTGCCATTCGCCCCCCAGGCCATCATGCCAGTTGGGACGCCGCAATGGGCTTTTGTATTTTCAACAACATCGCTGTTGCCGCCGCATACGCCATGCAGCAATACGGCTTAGAACGCGTGGCCATTGTCGATTTTGATGTGCATCACGGCAATGGTACCGAAGACATCTTTTTGAATGACGAGCGCGTGCTATTTTGCAGCTCTTTTCAACATCCGCTCTTCCCCAACACCGGTACCCAAACCATCAGCCACGAAGTGATCAACATTCCACTACCAGCGGGCTGTGATGGTCCTACGTGGCAGGCGGCCGTGCGCGATCGCTGGTTACCAGCCATCGATGCTTTCGCCCCCCAACTGATCTTAGTTTCAGCGGGATTTGATGGGCACTTAGAAGACGACATGGCACAATTTAAGCTCACGGAAATCGATTACCACTGGATGGCCGCCGAGCTTAAAAAACTCGCCGAACAGCATTGTGAGGGCCGCATCGTGGCCATGCTTGAAGGTGGTTATGAACACAGCTCGCTCGGCCGCAGCGTGGTCGCTTTTTTGAAGGGAATGCAGTGAAGACAACGTGACGCCGATACGGGCTGCTTGTTGATCTAAGGATTCAATAATCCACCACGGAAAGTGACATTTTAAAAAATACGACTTTATTGGCCACAAAAAAGGCGAGCTAAAAAGCTCGCCTTTCTCATCCCATCAACACCAATTACCGATAGCTATCCACCGCTGGGCAGCTACACATCAAGTTGCGGTCACCGTACACGTCATCGATACGGTTCACGCTTGGCCAGAACTTGTTTACCTTCACCGCGCTTACTGGGTAAGCGGCTTGCTCGCGGCTGTATGGACGGTCCCAGTTCGCGTCAACGATGTCAGCTAGAGTATGAGGTGCGTTATGCAGCGGGTTGTTATCTGCTGGCCACTCACCTTGCTCAACACGGTTGGCTTCTTCACGAATGCTGATCATGGCTTCAATAAAGCGGTCTAGCTCTGCCTTAGATTCAGATTCCGTTGGCTCAACCATTAAGGTTCCGGCTACTGGGAAGCTCATGGTTGGGCTGTGGAAGCCGTAGTCTTGCAAGCGTTTTGCTACGTCCATTTCGGTAATGCCACAGCTATCTTTGAGTGGGCGCAAATCAATGATGCACTCGTGCGCAACACGGTCGTTGCGGCCTTTGTACAAGATTGGGTAGTGCTTGCTCAACTGCTTCGCCATGTAGTTGGCATTTAAGATGGCTACTTCGGTAGCTTCGCGCAGGCCACGCGAGCCCATCATCACAATGTACATCCACGAGATAGGTAAAATGCTGGCGCTACCATAAGGCGCAGCAGATACGGCACCGTTATCGGCCGCGGTATCGTCAATTTTAATCACGCTGTGGTTAGGCAAGAAAGGTGCTAAGTGCTGTTTAACACCAATCGGGCCCATACCAGGACCACCACCACCGTGTGGAATACAGAAGGTTTTGTGCAGGTTCAGGTGCGATACGTCGGCACCGATGTAGCCTGGTGAGGTTACCCCTACTTGGGCGTTCATGTTGGCACCGTCTAGGTACACTTGACCACCGTGAGCGTGCACGATTTCACAAATATCTTTGATACCTTCTTCATACACACCATGGGTAGATGGGTAGGTGATCATGATGCAAGACAGGTTATCACCGGCTTCAGCTGCTTTAGCTTTCAGGTCGTTAATATCTACGTTACCGTTCTTGTCGCAATCTACCACCACCACTTGCATGCTCATCATCTGTGCTGAGGCTGGGTTAGTACCATGCGCTGAGCTAGGGATTAAGCAAATGTTACGGTGCACGTCGCCACGGCTGTGGTGATATTTTTGAATCGCTAACAAGCCGGCGTATTCGCCTTGTGCGCCTGAGTTAGGCTGCATTGACATCACATCATAGCCGGTAATGTCCACTAACCAGCCTGATAAGGTACTTAGTAATTCAGCGTAACCTTGTGCTTGCTCTACTGGGCAGAACGGGTGCAGCTGGCCAAACTCTGGCCAAGTGACTGGAATCATCTCTGCGGTGGCGTTCAGCTTCATGGTGCACGAGCCTAACGAGATCATGCTGTGGTTTAATGACAAATCTTTGTTTTCTAACTGTTTGATATAACGCAGCATTTCAGTTTCAGAATGATAACTGTTAAATACTGGGTGAGTTAAAATCTCACTTTCACGGCGCAGTGCAGCTGGGATAGACTCGACTTCACCAGAAGCAACTCGTGAGTCTAACACTTCGATTTCTAGGCCGTGGTCGGCACCAAAGAGCACCATAAACAGCACATCAACATCGTGACGTGATTTAGCTTCGTCTAGGCTTACCCCAAACTGGCCATTACCATCAATACGCAGGTTTACTTGGGCTTGCTCAGCACGTGCCATCACGCCACTGACGTCGCCTTCTAGTTTGAAGGTTAAGGTATCAAACCAGTGGCTATTGACCAGTTTCACGCCTTTTTCTTGTAAGCCAAGAGCCACAATATCGGTTAACCGGTTAATGCGTGCAGCAATAGTTTTCAAGCCTTGCGGGCCATGGTACACGGCATAAAACGAAGCCATGTTGGCTAACAATACCTGTGCAGTACAGATGTTTGAGTTGGCTTTTTCGCGGCGAATATGCTGCTCACGCGTTTGCATCGCCATACGTAATGCTTGGTTATCGCGGCTGTCTTTTGAGACGCCAATAATACGACCTGGCAACGACCGTTTGTATTTGTCACGGGTTGCAAAAAATGCGGCGTGTGGGCCACCGTAACCCATAGGTACACCAAAGCGCTGGGCTGAACCTAACACCATGTCTGCCCCCATCTCACCAGGTGATTTCAGCAACACTAAGCTCATGATGTCGGCGGCAACGGCAACCACACCTTTGTTGGCTTGAATGTCAGCAATTAGTTTTTCGATGTTATGAATTTCGCCGTTACGATCGGGGTACTGTAACAAAGCACCAAACACATCGTGGTTATCGGCTTCTCGAGCTGGCCCAACAATCACATCAAAGCCAAACATTTCTGCTCGTGTTTTGACGACATCGATGGTTTGCGGGTAGACGTTATCCGCTACGTAGAATGCATTTGATTTGCTTTTGCTGACGCGCTTAGCCATTGCCATAGCTTCTGCTGCTGCAGTCGCTTCATCTAACAAAGACGCACTAGCTAGCTCTAGGCCCGTTAAATCGATGGTCATTTGTTGGAAGTTAAGAATAGCTTCTAGGCGGCCTTGCGCGATTTCTGGCTGATACGGAGTGTAAGCGGTATACCAACCTGGATTTTCTAGCACGTTACGCAAAATCACGTTCGGAACTAGAGTGTCGTAATAACCCATACCGATAAATGACTTAAAGACCTTGTTTTTGCTGGCGATGGCTTTCAATTTGGCCAACGCATCGCGTTCTGTCATGGGCTCACCAATCGACAAAAACGGCTCGCGTCGAATCGCACCAGGTACTGTGTCTGTGGTTAATTCAGCCAATGAGCTCACCCCTAACTCAGCCAACATAGCCTGAGTTTCATCAGCGCTAGGGCCAATGTGGCGGGCAATAAATTCACCATGATTTTCTAACTGCTTCAGCGTGGTCGTAGTCATTTACTTCAAATCCCCTAGTTACGGGTTTAATTACGGGTTAATTACGCGATTACAGGTAAATTGCGCGTTACTACAGATGATAAGAAACGCAAAACCCCGGTGCGAACAACCGGGGCTTGAGCATTTTATCTCTTCTTATTCTTCATCGATAACTGCTTGATAACCTTCTGCATCTAGCAAGCTTTCAACTTCACTGGCATCGTCAGCTTTAATTTTGAATAACCAGCCGTCACCGTACGGGTCGTTGTTAACGGTTTCTGGAGCGTCTTCTAGCTCTTCGTTTACCGCCACAATTTCACCAGCAATAGGTGCATAGATATCTGAGGCCGCTTTTACTGATTCAGCTACGGCAACATCATCGCCTGCTGCAACTGTAGCGCCAACTTCAGGTAGTTCTACAAACACCATGTCGCCTAGCAAATCTTGCGCGTGCTCAGAAATACCAACCGTGAAAATGCCATCGCCTTCGTTACGAACCCACTCGTGGGTTGATGCGTATTTTAATTCCTTTGGGATATTGCTCATTATTGTGTCCTCGATGATTCTGTAAAACTGACTAAAGTACGGATTGACCGTTACGAACAAAGCTTGGTTTAACCACGCTTACTGTAACTAATTTTTTGCGAATTTCCACTTCGGCGGTAGCGCCCACGGTTGCTGGCACTCGCGCCAATGCAATCGAGAAACCTAAGGTAGGTGAGAAGGTACCTGACGTGATCACGCCTTCACCATCACCTACAATTACTTTTTGGCCATGCCGCAGAACGCCTTTCTCTTTCATCACTAAGCCCACCAACTTGGCGTGGCCTTGTGCTTTTTGTTCAGTAAGTGCTGCTCTACCAATAAAATTGCGTTCAGCTGGCTCAAAAGCCACACTCCAGCCCATATTGGATTCAAGCGGAGTAACGGTTTCATCCATATCTTGGCCGTATAAGTTCATGCCGGCTTCTAAACGCAAGGTATCACGAGCACCTAAACCACAAGGCTGTACACCAACATTCAGCAGCGCATCCCAAAGTGCAACTACCCGTTCAGCTGGTAAGGCAATTTCGTAGCCTTTTTCGCCGGTATAGCCCGTAGTTGCAATAAAATAATCGCCTACTTGCAACGACATGAAGGGCTTCATGCTGGCTACACCTGTAAATTTGTCAGCACCCATCACCAATTTTAGCTTTTCTTCCGCCTTTGGACCTTGCAGCGCAAGCATGGCCAACTCCGGACGTTCAGTAATAGTTACTTGAAAGTCTGCAGCTACCGCGTTAATCCAAGCCATGTCTTGCTCACGCGTGGCAGAGTTAACCACCAAACGGTAAGACTCATCGGTAAAGTAATACACAATCAGGTCGTCAATCACGCCACCAGCTTGGTTTAACATACCGCTGTATAAAGCTTTACCTGAGACGGTTAGCTTAGCGACATCGTTGGCTAGTAAGTACTGTAAGAAAGCTTTTGCTTCGGTACCGGCAACATCCACAATCGTCATGTGCGATACATCAAAAACGCCAGAGTCATTACGTACAGCGTGGTGTTCTTCTATCTGCGAGCCGTAGTTAAGCGGCATATCCCAGCCGTGAAAATCCACCATTTTCGCATTTGCTTTCACATGTGCGTCGTACAAAGGAGTGCGTTGAGCCATGACCAAAGTATCCTGTTGGGTTAGTTACTTCTTAAAATTTGTGGCCCTAATTATAAGACCCTAAGGGCAAGGCAACAAATGAATATTACTTATACATTTATTTAAAATATTAATATGGTTAAACTAGCTATTAATATTATTTATTAATACGTATCAACCAGCCGAGCTGATCATCATGCAACATTTATCGTTAGAAGCTCTGCGCGCCTTTATCAGCGTGTACGAGTTGCAAAGCTACACTGCCGCTGCGCAACAGCTCAGTCGCTCGCAGCCCGCCATTAGTTTGCAATTGCAACGACTAGAAGAGTTGCTTGGAAGCCAGCTATTGCAGCGCAGCGGTGGTCGCATTCATCTTACCGAAGCCGGTCGTGAGCTCTGGGACCAAGCTAAACATCTGCTTAATATTAACGACCAAATCTTTGCTAAAATCGCTGAGCCATCGCTGACCGGCGTGGTACGGCTTGGTATTCCCAGTGAGTTTGCCAGTAAGTTATTGCCTCAGGTATTAGGACAATTTGCACAATCTTATCCCCACGTAACCTTGTCGGTGACCTCTGCGCTAAGCAAAGAATTACTCGCCCAAGAACAGCAGCAGTTTGATCTAGTGATTGCCCTCAAGGAACCTGAGAAGCGACTTACCCGTGCTGGTTTAGTGCTGCTCAAGCAAGATTCACTGGTGTGGGTGAGTAGTATTGCCAGCAACCAATTAGCGGCGGTAACCGATAGCGCCGCCGAAGCAGTGCCGCTGGTGGTCGCGCCAGAAGGCTGTATTTATCGGCGTCGCGCCTTACAAGTACTGCGCCAGCACACCATCCCTTTGCGTATTAGCTACACCAATGCGGATTTTTCTGGGCTGACTGCGGCCATCGATAGTGGTTTGGGGATTACGGTCTTAGCGCAAAGTACGTTGCCCGACAATCTCATTCACGTCCGCCATGTGGGATCACATGCTTTGCCTGAGCTGGGTAATGTGAGCGTCGTGATGTGGCAGGCCGATAGTGATAACCCGGCCGCCACTCAATTGGCTCAGTTTATTCAAGAACGTATATAGGCTTATGCGCCCAGAGCTGCGCACATCAGTTGTTGCTTTAACGGCGTCACTCGATGCGCGAGCTGCAACGCTAAGCCGCGCCCTAACTTGGCCCAAGGCGCACTGCCGGCAAACCCACGTTTAAAGCTTTCCATTGCTCCAATCATGGTTACCGCTGCGGCCTTACGCTGCCGCTCCCATTGGCGTAATTGTTTTGGCAGGGTTGCGACCTGAAGCTCTGGGTGCGCAAAAATAGCCAATAAGTCAGCCACATCAGCAAAGCCCAAGTTAGCTCCTTGACCGGCCAAGGGGTGAATACTATGGGCAGCATCACCTAGCACCAGCAGACGCTGCTGCACCCAACGTTGGCAGTACTGCATACGCAGCGGAAAAGTAGCTCGCGCCGATTGCAGCTGCAACAACCCCAAGCAATTATCGCTGGCTACTTGTAACTGCCGAATAAAATCACTGTCGCTAAGGGTACTCAGTTGCTGCGCTCGTTCGGTATCCGCCGACCACACGATCGATACTTGATGGGCATCCGCTAAAGGCAACAAGGCTAACGGCCCGGTCGGCAAAAACACTTGGCGTGCAATGCCTTGATGCGGTAACTCGGTAGTAAGCACCGCTACTTGGGCCTGTTGTTGATAGTCCCAAAAAGTAAGCGGCAAGTTTGCTTGTGCACGCACGGTAGAACGAGCACCATCGGCTGCGATCAGATAATCGCCAGTTAATGTTTGCCCATTGGCTAGGGTTACCTGTACTCGCTGATCATCAACCTGTTGTTGCACTAACTCGGTGGTCGCCATAATCGACACCCCTGCCGCCACAGCTTGGTCCCACAGCACTTGTTCAAGCACTTTGTTTTCAACAATGGCGCCGATGTCGACCAGCGCTAGTTCGCTGGCATCAAACTCGATTCGGCCAAAACTATCATAGTCCCACACCCGCATCCCGGTGTAAGGGCCAAGGCGTGACGCTGGCATCCGCTGCCAACTGCCTAACCGCTCAAGTAAGTGCCTACTACTGTGGGCTAGCGCACTTACCCGCAGTTCTGGCGCGCTGCCGTACTCGGGCCGCTCACCGCGTTCAATCACAATAACCCGATGCCCAGCTTGTTGCAGGCCAATGGCCGTAGCCAGCCCGATCATACCGGCCCCAGCGACAATAAAGGTAAATGGCTGCATGGTTATCCTATCTTCTCGTTAATTTCTATAACCCATGGTTTTACGGGCAAATTGCTGCTTCAGTGGCAACAACCACGCCAAGGCACTTAAGGCGATGTTGCGCCCAATCACCAGTGGCAACAGTTGATTAGAAAAGCCTCGAACCAAGCTATCAGTTAAGCCAATAATGGCTTTATAGTCGCTCTGGCGCTCACGCTGGTAACTTGCCAACACACGATACTGCCCGGCATCGGCTGCCGTCGCTAGCTGTTGGCTTAAGCTAATTGCATCGCGCACACCCAAGTTAAATCCCTGCCCGGCAATCGGATGCAAGGTATGCGAGGCGTTACCTATTAACACCAAACGCTGAGCAATATGTTGTTCGGCTAAATGCAATTGCAATGGGTACTGCACTCTGTCCCAGACTTTACGCAGCCGCCCCGCGCGATAGCCAAAGGCTTGTTGGCACTTGGCCATAAATTCATGGTCGCTAGCAGCCATCATCTGTTCGGCTTCTGCTGGACGCAGACTCCAAACTAACGAAGCGACTTGGTCACTAACCGGTAACAACGCCAGTGGCCCAGTATCAGTAAAGCGCTCATAAGCCCAGCCTTGCATCGGCTCAGACAGTTCAAGCATGGCAATAATGCCCACCTGCTGATAATCCGTTTGCTGCATCTGAATACCAGCCGCGCTGCGCACTTGTGAGCGTGAGCCATCTGCACCTACTAACAACTGTGCATGGCAAACATGCGACTGATCTGCAACATGGTAGTGCACTGCAATACTATCTTGTTCTGGTTGTGAATGACTAAACCAAGCGCCAGCTAGCCATTCAATATTAGGTTGCGCTAGGCAAGCCAGATAAAGCGCTTGGTTGAGTTGTGCCGCCGCGATGACATAGCCAAGCGCAGGCACGCCTTGTTGCTCAGCATGCAGTTGTGTCATGCCCAGATGACCTCGATCACTCACATGAATATGCTCAATTGCGCAGGCGGCAGACGCTACTTCTGGCCACACTTGCAGTTGTTGTAATACGTCAATGGTAGCGGCCGCCAGCGCTATGGTACGTTTATCTTGCGCCGGCCCACTGGCCTGTGGCTCAAGCACTGTTACGGTCCAATCCGGCCGCTGCCGTGCTACTAATAAAGCCGTTAACGCCCCAACGAGGCCGCCGCCGGCAATCACTATAGGTTTTAGTGTGTCAGCTGGTCGTGGCGCTGCTGCCATTGCTGTTACCCTTGCATCCAAGTTTCTATTTCAGCGACGGTTTTAGGTGCCGCTGCAGTCATATTTTCGTGCCCGGTGGCGGTTACAATCACATCGTCTTCAATCCGAATGCCTAAACCATGCCATTTTTTATCTACCCCAGCCATGCCGTGCGGAATATACACCCCAGGCTCTATGGTCAATACCATACCCGGCTCAAACGGACGGTTCTTACCGGCAGCTGAATAGGTGCCCACATCATGCACATCTAAACCCAGCCAATGGCCCAGACCATGAATCATAAAGGCTTTATAAGCGCCCTCAGCGACTAGCTGCGCTGGCGTGCCCGCTAATAGGCCGAGCTCGACCAAGCCTTCCGTGAGCGCCAGTGCCATGGCTTGGGTTGCCTGCGGCATCGATGACCCTGGGGTTACCGCTGCTAAGGCTGCTAACTGCGCTTTTAACACCACGTTATAGAGCGCAGCTTGGGCTTCGCTAAAGCGGCCGTTTACTGGGAAGGTACGGGTAATATCGCCCGCATAACCTTGATATTCGGCACCAGCATCGATCAAGATTAAATCACCATCATGTAACTCATCGGCGTTATCGGTGTAGTGCAAAATACAGGCATTGGCGCCACCCCCACAAATACTGCCGTAAGCTGGGTGGTGAGCGCCTTGGCGCGCAAATTCATGGTGCAACTCTGCCGCTACCTGAAACTCATAGCAGCCCGGTTTAGTAAAACGCATCGCGCGCTTATGGGCAGCTACGCTAATGGCTGCTGCGGCACGCATTAAATCGAGCTCTGCGGCACTTTTAATGATACGCATATCGGCCATGAATGGACTCAAGTCTTGCCAGCTAGAGGGCGCAACATAGCCTTGTTTTGGCGCTTGGCGCAGAGCACTGGCAACATCATGTAGCTGCTCTAACAAGCTGCTATCTTCATGGCTGGAAAACACCACATCGGCTTGATTAAGCACATCTAATAATACTTCTTCAGCATCTTCGATACTGTGCGCCACATCAACGCCTAAGTGGGCTACAGCTCTGTCAATTCCTAAGCGACGACCGTGCCATACTTCGGCAGCCGGATCGCTAGGTTGGCAACACAGAATCACTTGTTGCGCTCTACCCGGCGCTAAAATCAATAAGGCGTCGGGCTCGTTAAACCCCGTGAGATATAAGAAATCACTATTTTGCCGAAATGGATATTCGGTATCACGGCTGCGTGTTTGTAGGCTAGCGGCGGCAATCACTGCTACCCCATGCTCTGCATGGCTGCTGACATGATCTAAAATTCGCTGCCGACGTTGCTGATATTCCGCCAAACTAATAGACTGCTGCATATAAGGTTTTCGCTCTCAATACTTGAATGAGGTAAAACGAACTGAGGTGAACGCTCATTTAGTGGAGCGTTTTGTTGGTTTTACAAGCGCCGCCACTGGCCTGGCCTAATTCACCAAAGCACAACATGGCTGATACTCGTAAATACTCAACGATTTCAAAGTAAGCTCGCTCTGCTTCTTCTTCATCTTCAATTTCAAAATCTAACTTGGCAATTTCAACCATATCTTCAATGGCTTCACGCAAGTCTTCCGATAAGCCAGCCAGGTTGGTTTGATTAATACCAAACCCTACTAAATACGACTGCACCCAGTTAATTAGACCAGTTAAGCGTTCGTATAAAGATTCGTTATCACTTGGTAACAACAGGTGAAAACCTAAATCGGGGTCGCGCAAGCTGGCGCAGATGGAGTGTGCCAGCTCGGTACAGCGTTCACGTAACTGCGGGTTAAAGGATTGCCCTTCGTTAACCAAGTCGCTGAGTAACAACAACCAGTCTTGCCCTTCAATACTGGCACCGCCAGCGATCATACCGGTTAAAATGCCATGAATTTCGGCGGCATTAGAGAGCAAACCTTGGCTTTCAAAATATTCTGTTAAAGTTTCGTAGGCGAATGGATTATTGGCACCACTGCTTTGATCTGTCATAGCGTCATCTCTATCATGATTTATGCTGCCATCCTATCACCACAGGCCCTTTCAGGCTAGCTGACAAAACCCCGGTCGGCATGCCATAATCACTCTAACGCAGTAGCATTAAAAATGAGGAAGAGGCATGAGCCAGCGTGCAATGGAAATAAAACTAATGGATCGCAACTACAAAATTAATTGTCCAGTTGGGCAAGAAGTTGCGTTACAGCGCGCCGCCGACAAACTCAACCACAAACTTGAGCAAATTCGTAGCAACAAGCGCTTAACCCATGCGGAGCAAATTGCCGTGATGGCTGCGCTCAATCTTGTGCACGAAGGCGCACAAGTTGAACAACAATTGCGCAAACAGGTCGAAGATTTGGAAGAAAAGCTAAAATTACTGCAAGAAACCTTAGAACAGGTCATGACAGAGCAAGGCCCAAAACGTTAGAATACCCAAGTTCGCTTCGCTGACTCGATGAGTGCAGTTAAGCATGCAAGACAATGACTACCTGGAATGTTCGCCAGCACGCCGATGTCCCTGAGCCGATGCTAGTAGTATAGGGGCTCACTGAGCGGCTATTGTGCAAGCTCGACTCGTATCGAGAAGCCTGCGGTCGATTCAATTGCGCCCCGCCTTGAACCAGTGGGTTCAAGGGCCAAGGCACGCAGCGGCATTTTGGGTAGTCACCCTTCTCAAAGATAGTTCGTTATTCGTCCGCTTCGTTATTCATCCGCGATGCTGTTCGTGCGTTTATGCTCTTGCACGATACGGCGAACGTCGGCAAGCAGCTCTTGGGCATCGTAGACGATGCCGTCTTTAATGGTGTAGCGAATGCCCTTAGTGCGCATCGGCTGATTATTGTCGTCTAACTGATAGTGCCCAGTACCGTATAACACTTTAAAGTTAGCTAATGGATTTTCATCCACAACGATCATGTCGGCCTTTTTGCCAACCACGATGCTGCCAATCTCGTCATCTAAACCCAGTTCTTGTGCACCATTTAAGGTTGCAGCCTGAATCACTTCTAATGCGTTAAAGCCGGCTTCACGCAGTAATTCTAATTCGCGGATAAACCCGAACCCGTAAATTTTATAAATATAGCCAGCATCAGAACCCGTGGTGATACGACCGCCATGGTTTTTAAAATCATTGAGAAAAGTCATCCACAACTGGTAATTTTGGCGCCATGCCACTTCATCATCGGTGGTCCAATCAAACCAATAAGAGCCATGGGCATAACGGCTTGGGGTAAAGAAGTCCCACAATTGCGGCAAGGTGTATTCCTCATGCCAGATAGCTTGACGCTCACGCATCAGATCACGGCTAGCCTCATAGATGGTTAAGGTAGGATTGATAGTAAAGTCTAGGGCTATCAATTCGTCGCGCACTTGGTTCCATCGCTCTGAACCTGGCTGTGCGGCTTGCTGCCATAACCGTCCCGCGGCCCGAAACCGATCTTGCTCATCGTTGTAATTGTAATCTGCTGGGTAATCCTGAATGGTCTGTCCGCTAAAGAGCGCTTCCGGCAAGCCATACCAGTGTTCCATACTTCCTAAACCCAAACGCGCCGAGTCCACCACGTTGGTGCGCACCACATTCAGTTGCGCATGGTGCATCATCGAACCCAGCTGTTGCTGTTTAGCTTCATCCAGTGCAGCCGCCATCACCTTAGGCGTGGCGCCAAAAAACTTGATGCCAGCAGCACCTTGCTGTTTGATTTGACGCACCCAGTTACGCGCTTGTTCTGCGGTAAAGATAGGCTCTTCGGCACCCATGCCAAAACCAACAAATGGAATGATCCGCGGTGCGACGATTTGGTTGCTCTGGCTTTGCTGTTGATGCCATTTAGTCCAGGCTAGACCATTAAAGCTGCCCGGCTCACGCACCGTCGTAATGCCATGAGCCAACCACAGCTTCAACACATATTCCGCGGGTATGCCGTCAGCAGATCCACCAATATGCCCGTGCATATCAATAAAGCCCGGTAAAACATATTTGCCGGTTAAATCCAGTTCACGGTCACCCGGTTGTGCTTGCGGTCGGCCCTGTGCTTTTATCGGAACGCCAGGATGACCAACACTCACAATACGCACGATGCGGTCCTGCTCCACCACGATATCAACTGGGCCTTGGGCCGGAGCGCCTTCACCGTTAACGAGCGTCACTCCGCGTAAAATTAAGCGCTGGAATGGCCCCTCGCCCTGCTCTGCGCGCGGTGGTGCTTTCGCTGAATCAGCTTGGGCAGGAGCAGCGGTAGCTCCCAACAAGAAACAAGTAAGTAACGTGGCGAACAGAACAGGCTTCATGATATAACTCTTTTTGTTATGTTATGGATTGGCTAGTTATGGGTTGGCTAGTTATTGAGCTCTAGTTATGAAGCCAAGGATATCAGTGCCGTGCAACAACAGCAATTACGTCAACAACTTCTGGCTAAACGTGCAGCTATCTCTGCTCCCGATCGAGCTGCAGAAGCTGCTGCAGTAAGCGAGCACTTACTGGCGCTACCAGAGCTGCAAAAAACCAAGCGTATCGGTAGTTACATCAGTGTTAAAGCGGAGTTGCCGACCCCTCAACTGAACCAACGCTTGATAAGCATGGGACACCAACTCTCGGTGCCCGTGTTGCATCCAGTCAACACCGGTCATTTATTGTTTCTACGCGTGCATCCGAAGACCTTATGGGTTCCCAATAAATACCACATTCCCGAACCCGCGTTGCAGGTAGCAGATATCACCCCACTTGCTCACTTAGATATTTTGCTGGTGCCACTGGTGGGATTTGACCACCAAGGCAATCGCTTAGGCATGGGCGGTGGCTTTTACGATCGTACCCTTGCGGCTTGGCATCGCGGAGCATATCCGCACCTGCAAGTGATTGGGCTAGCGCTGACCTGCCAGCAAACCCCGAAGCTGCCGGTTAACCCTTGGGATATCCCCTTAAATAAGGTGATCACTGCAGCAAAAGTTTGGGACTTTTTGCGGTAAAACTGTATACTGAAAAGCCATAGCTAACTCACTATGGAATCTACCATGTCTACCGCTCAAGAAGCCCTCAAAAAGCAAGCCGCCGAAGCAGCACTTAAGTACATTCAACCCAATACTGTGGTTGGTGTTGGCACCGGCTCTACGGTTAATTATTTTATTGATGCTCTCGCTACAATTAAACATGATATTGAAGCTGCGGTATCTAGTTCTGAAGCCTCAACAGCACGCTTAAAAGCTCACGGCATTGAGGTGATTGAACTCAATAACTGTGTAGATTTACCCGTTTATGTTGATGGTGCCGACGAACTTGACCAGCACTTACGCATGGTTAAAGGGGGTGGTGGCGCTCTTACCCGCGAAAAAATCATTGCCGCAGTTGCCCAACAGTTTGTGTGTATTGCCGACCAATCCAAGTTAGTAGGCCGACTTGGCCAGTTCCCGGTACCCGTTGAAGTGATTCCCATGGCGCGCTCATATGTCGCACGTGAAATAGTGAAACTAGGTGGTGACCCCGTCTGGCGTCAAGGGTTTGTCACTGACAACGGCAACATCATTCTGGATATTCACAACTTTGATATCCTAGACCCTGTTCAACTAGAGCTACAATTGAATAATATCGTAGGCGTTGTTAGCAACGGCTTATTTGCTAAGCGTGGCGCTAATATTGCCATTATCGCCGGTAGCGACGGTTTACAAATTCTGGAGTAACAATGTCTAATTTAGCGAGTCCACAGGTGTCATTGGCGAAAGATAGGATTAATATCTTATTGCTTGAAGGCGTGCACGACAGCGCCATCAAAGTGTTACAGCAACATGGCTATACCAATATTCGTGCGCTGCCAACGTCACTGGCTGAAGCTGAACTAATTGAAGCATGCCAAGAGGCCCATTTTATTGGGATTCGTTCGCGCACCCAGCTCACCGCCAAAGTCTTCACAGCAGCAGAAAAACTGGTAGCTGTCGGTTGTTTTTGTATTGGCACCAATCAAGTTGATTTAGCTGCTGCGCGCCAGCATGGGGTGGTGGTTTTTAACGCGCCCTTCTCTAATACCCGCAGTGTTGCCGAATTAGTGCTAGCAGAAATGATCATGCTGTTGCGCCGTATTCCTGAGAAAAATGCAGCGGCCCATCGCGGTGGCTGGGATAAAGCCGCCAAAGGCTCGTTTGAAGCGCGCGGAAAAGTTCTTGGTATCATAGGCTACGGCCATATTGGCAGCCAATTAAGTGTGCTGGCCGAGCAATTGGGCATGCAAGTACGTTATTACGATATCGAAACCAAATTATCCTTAGGTAATGCCCTGCAGCTAGCCAGTTTATCCGAGCTGTTAGCGCAAGCGGATGTGGTAACCCTACACGTACCCGAAACACCGCAAACACAATGGATGATCGGCCCTGAGCAATTAGCGCAGATGAAACCTGGCGCGGTGTTAATTAATGCGTCCAGAGGCACGGTTGTGAAAATCAACGCCTTGGCTGATGCACTCAAATCCGGTCACCTCGCAGGTGCTGCGATTGATGTTTTCCCGGTGGAGCCCAAAGGCAATGACGAAATGTTTGAGTCGCCCTTGCGTGGCTTAGACAATTGTATTTTAACCCCGCACATTGGTGGCTCAACCCAAGAAGCACAAGAGAATATCGGTATTGAAGTTGCCGGAAAGCTAGTCCGCTACTCAGATAATGGCTCTACGTTGTCTGCCGTTAATTTTCCTGAGGTTGCTTTACCAACTCATGACAAGGCGCGCCGCTTGTTGCATATTCACCACAACCGCCCAGGTATGCTAACCCGCATCAACCAAATTTTGGCGGACAACAATATCAACGTGGCGGGTCAATACTTACAAACCGACAGTGAGGTAGGTTACGTGGTCATTGACATAGAAACGCCGCCTAAGAGCAGTATCGCCGACGACCTCCTCGCTGCGATCCGCAGTATCGATGGCACCATTAAGGCACGAGTTCTTTACTAACAAGCTTTATTCAATAAAAAAGCCGGTCGCATCACTGCCACCGGCTTTTTTGTGTCTTTAAGAAACGAGTTAACGTGTTCCTTTAACCGTTTGTTCCATTGATTCGGGTGACACATGGCGCACGTCTTTTCCTTTCACGAAGAAAATAATGTACTCCGCAATATTCTGACAGCGATCACCGATACGCTCGAGTGAACGGGCTGACCAAAGGACATTCATGACCTTAGGAATACCGCGCGGATCTTCCATCATATAGGTCATCAACTGCCGCGTAAGAGCCTCGTATTGACGGTCGGCTTGGGCATCCATTTGGTGAACCTCGTAGGCCGAGTCTAGATCCATCCGCGCAAAGGCATCAAGCACCCCATGCAACATGGACAATACTTGCTGGCCAAGATTTTCCAAACTCACCAAAAATTGCTGCTGGTCATTGTTAAAGCTTTCTAGTGCCACACGCGCAATGCGCTCTGCTTCGTCACCAATTCGCTCAAGATCTGAAATGGTTTTAAAAATTGCGATGATTAATCTTAAATCACTCGCTGCTGGCTGGCGTTTTGCAATAATTTGTACGCAGGCTTCATCAATCTGCACTTCGAGTGCGTTGATTTTATAGTCGCGCTGCAAAATTTGCTGCGCCATATCATGATCTGATTTTTCTATGGCAATCAATGAGTCGCGCAGTTGCTGCTCAACCAGCCCCCCCATACTCAATACTTGGTTACGAACAGCTTCTAATTCTTCATTAAATTTGCCGGAAATATGCCGGCTCATATTTACTTTATCCATGGGCTGCTCCTAATTAACCGTAACGTCCAGTGATGTAATCTTCCGTTTGTTTTTTCTGTGGGGTCGTGAACAAGGTGTTGGTATCAGCATATTCAATTAACTTACCCATGTACATGAAGGCAGTTTGATCAGACACCCGTGCCGCTTGTTGCATATTGTGAGTAACAATCACCACCGTAAACTGCTCTTTAAGCTCGGTAATAAGCTCTTCAATCGTGAGCGTAGAAATAGGATCTAGGGCTGAGGTTGGCTCGTCCAACAACAACACTTCTGGCTCTATGGCAATCGCGCGAGCAATCACTAAACGTTGTTGCTGACCGCCTGATAAGCCGAACGCTGATTCGTTCAAACGATCCTTCACTTCATCCCAGAGCGCCGCTCCTTTTAGCGAACGCTCTACCACTTCATCTAAACGGCGACGATCGTTCACCCCTTGTAGGCGCATCCCGTAAACCACGTTTTCATAAATAGATTTAGGAAACGGATTCGGGCGCTGGAACACCATGCCAACTTGGCGGCGCAAAGCTGCAACATCGACATTTTTAGCGTAGATGTTTTGCTCGTGGAGGCGAATTTCACCACTCACTTTACAAATTTCAACAAGGTCATTCATCCGATTGATACAACGCAACAGCGTTGACTTACCGCAACCTGACGGCCCGATAAAAGCAGTCACACGGTTTTTCGGGATTTTCATTGAAATATCATACAAAGCCTGAGCTTCGCCGTAGTGCAAATTTAAATTTTGAATTTCTAAAGCAGTATCTGCAGCACTCAAATTAGCTAAATCTAACGAGCCTGCTTGGGTATTGGTCGGAGTTACCGAAATCATAATATCAACCTTCTGCGCTTAAATTTTATGGCTACAAACACTAATTAGTGCTCAAGCGAACGATATTTTTCACGTAAGTGGTTACGCACACTGATAGCGGTCAAATTGAGACCGACAATCACAGTCACCAATAAAAATGAGGTTGCATAAACCAGCGGTCGCGCCGCTTCTACGTTTGGACTTTGGAAGCCAACATCATAAATGTGGAAGCCTAAGTGCATAAATTTTCTGTCTAAATGAAAATACGGGAAGTTTCCATCAACGGGCAACATTGGCGCTGATTTTACTACCCCTACTAACATCAATGGCGCGACTTCACCGGCCGCTCGCGCTACCGCCAAAATTAAGCCGGTCATGATCGCTGGCGATGCCATCGGTAAAATGATGCGCCACAAGGTCTCTGCCTTGGTGGCTCCAAGGGCCAAACTACCCTCACGCAAGGTACTAGGAATACGTGATAAACCTTCTTCGGTAGAAACGATGACCACAGGTAGCGTCAAAATAGCCAAGGTAATAGCAGACCACATCACCCCTGGAGTACCAAAAGTGGGGCTAGGCAAGGCCTCTGGATAAAAGATTTGGTCTAGTGAACCACCCACCATGTATACAAAGAAGCCTAAGCCGAATACGCCATACACAATCGAAGGCACACCCGCCAAGTTGATCACGGCGATACGAATCAAACGCGTAATAGCATTTTTGCCCGCGTACTCGTGCAAATAAACCGCTGCGATAACGCCAAACGGGGTCACAATCACCGACATTAATAGCACCATAAATACGGTACCAAAAATAGCTGGAAAGACGCCGCCTTCGGTATTGGCTTCACGTGGATCTTCAGTAATAAATTTACCGATCTGAGTAAAGAAGTGCGCTACTTTTGCAAACCATCCCATATCGTTGGGGAAAGTCGCATCCAGCACCCGATACATAGGGATGGTCACTTCTTCACCGCGCATGTCGCGCATCACTACGCTATCGCGGCTTGCTTGATCACGATAAGCAAAGAGTTGCTGCTCCAGTTCCTGATACGCCGCTCGCTGGGCTTCTTCGGCTGCTGCTATGCGCTGTTCTTCAGCTGCGGTTAACTGGCCTTCGAGTTCTAACGCTCGACGTTCTAAGCGTAATCGGTTCAACTCATAGTTGATGGCACCAATCTCGCCTTGCTGTAAATCAGCAGCTTGCTCATTTAACGCAACCGCTCGTTCAATTCGCTCGAACAATACCGTACGAATGGATTCAGCTGTGGCTACTGATTGGCCATTTTCAATAACATCAACCACATAACCATAGAAGTTGCCATCTTTTGAACGCTCAATCACGGCTAAATCGCTAGGCGTCTCGTTACGAATAATTTGAGGTTCCATCACCCACATAAAATCAAGGGAGACAAACTCACGATTACCTACTTTAAACAGCAATCGCTCTAACGTATCTTCCTGATAGCCATCTAGCGCCACGCCTGATTCTTGCAAACGCTCCAGACTCACCTCTTCACGGTCGTAGATTTCACCAATGATGACCCGCTTCGAGCCGTCATTGGCTTGCACTTCTACTTCATGAATGGCCGCTGGCCAAAAGAAGCTAAGCCCGCGCCAAGCAATCAATGCAAGCAAACCTAAGACCGCAATTAAGCTCACACTTACTGCACCAGCGGTGAGCCAAATGTAGGGTTTTCCTGATTTAAACCAAGTATTCATGGAAATCCTCATACTTACATTGAACTGTATTTATCGCGTAACCGCTGGCGCACGAGCTCTGCCACCGTGTTAAACGCGAAGGTGAAAATGAATAACACAAATGCCGCCAAGAATAAGATGCGATAGTGCGAGCTACCTACTTCAGACTCTGGCATTTCTACCGCAATGTTGGCCGACAAGGTGCGCATTCCTTCGAAGATGTTCCAATCCATAATGGGCGTGTTACCGGTTGCCATTAACACAATCATGGTTTCACCTACTGCGCGTCCTAAGCCCATCATGACCGCCGAGAAAATACCTGGGCTGGCAGTTAACAACACGACTTTGGTGAGGGTTTGCCAGGTGGTTGCACCTAGGGCTAACGAACCATTAGACAGGTGCTTAGGAACACTGAACACCGCATCTTCGGCAATCGAGAAAATCGTTGGGATCACAGCAAAGCCCATGGCGATACCCACAACAAGCGAGTTGCGCTGATCAAACGTGATGCCTAACTCGTTGGTGATGTATTGGCGCACGTTACCACCAAAGAAGGTGGACTCTATCCATGGCGATAATTCAAATGATAACCAACCAGCTAATAGCACCACCGGAATCAGCACTAAGGCAGCACTGCCATCGGTAAACTTGCTGCGCCATGCTTTAGGTAAGTTGGAGCTGATTAACGCCATTAAAATAATCGATGTAGGAATTAAAATCAGGGTCGCCACAATACCCGGCAAATAAGTCTCAATGAGCGGCGCTAGCCATAACCCCGCTAAGAAGCCCAAGATAACCGTGGGTAACGCTTCCATGATTTCAACCGTTGGCTTCACCACTTTGCGCACCCCTGGCGACATAAAATAGGCAGTGTAGACGGCGGCAGCTAAACCAATAGGTACGGCAAATAACATCGCATAGGCGGCGGCTTTGATGGTACCGAAAGAAATAGGAACCAAGCTAAACTTAGGCTCAAAGTCATCTGAGCCTGAGGTGGATTGCCACACATACTGCGGCTCTGGGTAACCTTCGTACCACACCTCTTGCCAGACTCCGCTCCAACTCACCTCAGGGTGCTCGTTATCGAGTTTAAAGCTGTGCAGTTGGTTGCCACTTTGCATCAGCAAGGTGTTTGCTCGAGGATCTATCACCAGCTGTTCAGCATGCAACTGTTCTGGTTTTGCTAAATAAAGGTCCGCTTGCGAGGTGGTATGGAAGACGCCAACTTGTCCCTCGCTATTGAGCGCATAAAAAGTACGACGATAATACTCAGCAACCAAACCGGTAATAGCACTATTGCCGGCCTTAAATTCGCGAATGTATTGATACTGACGTCCATTTTCTCCAGCCACTTCAAACCACTGGGTAATTAACCCCTGGTCATGGCCAAATAACACAGAACTAGCACCAGCTAGTAACTGCATGCTGGTGATAGCACCGTAACGCCGTTTATCAACATTGAGCACTTGACGCTCACTCACGCTACCAGTGCGCGACACATCATAAACCGCAAAACGGTTGCCTTGGCGCACAAATACTTGGCGCAAATCGGGCGTTACCACCAGGTTATCTACGTTACCTGTGGTTGGTAATTCACTCACTTTTGCTTTTAACTCTACTGCCCCCGTCAAGAAGCTCTTGGTGGCTTGTAAGTAATTAACGACCACTACATTATCTGAGGTGACCGCTGCAAACAGCGATGAATCGCCGTCGTACTCATAGGCAATTTGCTGTAGCTGCCGCCCTTGCGGATCTACCTGATACAACTCACCGTCATTGGCAAAATCAACGACCGGAGTGGTTAAGCGACGGCCATTATTGAATTGGGTACGAAATTTCGGCTCGATGACGCGAGCCTTGCCATCGGCAACAGCGTAGACGTAACGCTTATTCTGTGGCTGTGTTGCCGCAAAGGCGGTGGGCTGCTCCGCCACCTGCTGCTGCAACAACACTTGCCCTGGCTGCCAATCAGTACCTGGTTTTTGCTTTAACGCAAAGAAGCTCAAGCCGCCCAGGTTATCAAAGCGATAGCCTATTTCAGATTGTTCTTCCATGCCCATTGCCACGGTTTCGCCTTGGCCAGGAATTGCAAAAGACTGCTGTTGTTCTATATCAACCCCACGGAAAATGGGCTCGACTACATACAAGAGATAAAAGAAAATTAGGAGAAGTGCGATTAACACCAAGCCGCCACCAAAGGTTACCCCCCAGCGTGCTGCTCGGTCTTTAAATAAACGCACATTACTGGCTCCCAACTGTCCGCGTGGTGATGCCGCCATTGCTGCCTCGTTGATTTAGGTTAACTACCATTTTTATCTACGACATAGTATAGACGGCTTCTATGACAGTTATGTTACAGCGCTGTCATATAACTGACACTTTTCTGTCATGCAGCCTGGGTACCGCATAACGGCAGCAGTTCAATAGCTGGAGCCTGCACCGCACTGATATGATGCTGCTGTAAAATCCACATGGCTACGCGAGAACGTCCGATACCGCCGCCAATGGACAAGGGTAAAGCACCTTGCAACAGTTGTTGATGCCAAGCCTGCTGCGCATACTCTTCACAACTGTGCAGGCTTAACTGCTGCTGCAACGCGCTAGCATCCACCCGTATTCCCATCGATGATAATTCTAACGCATCATCTAGCTGTGGATGCCACACCAATAAATCACCGTTAAGCCCAGCCAAGCCTTGGCTATCTTTGGCGACCGTACTCCAGTCATCGTAATCTGGAGCGCGCTTATCATGCTGACTACCATCACCTAAAGTGGTGCCGATTCCCATAATAAACACCACCTGATGTTGCTGCGTGATAGCTCGCTCGCGGGCCTTCGGTGTTAACTGCGGATAGGCTTGGCGGAGCTGCTCTGCATGAATGAACGTGACCTGTTCGGGCAGACTTATCGGGCTGGGTGCAAACGCCTGATGCGCCTTGCGCAACACCTGATAGATGTGTTGCACACACTGCTGTAAATAAGCAACACAACGCTGCTGTGGCAGGATCACCTGCTCCCAATCCCATTGTTCGACCAACACTGAATGCCGCGCTGTCAGCGCCTCTTCGTCCGGCCTTAAGGCCTTCATATCAGCTAGGATGCCGGTACCAACCGGGCACTCGAGTAGCGCTAACACACTACGCTTCCATTTGGCTAGGGAGTGCACTACCTCGTAATCTTGCTGTTGCGCTTTCACAAAGACCCGCACCGGCTGCTCAATCCCACTGAGGTTATCTTGCAAGCCAGAGCCACTAGCAACCATCAGCGGCGCCTGCACTTCAGTTAAACTTAAGCTTTGCGCCAATGCAGTTGTGATAGAGGCATATAGCTTAGCAATTTGCTGTTGTAATTTGAGTTGTTCTGAATATCCGGTCATTTTATTTATCCTAGTTACATTAACCCTTCGGCTAAGCATGAGAGAGGTAAACAATAATCACCACAAAACTCACAAAGCTCAATAGCCTTTAATCAAAGTTGCATTAGGTGATAGATAGCATTGATTAAAAGCCATTTTTAATAGATATTATCTAATATTGCATACTTTAACTAAGAGCCAAATAAATGATCGACAATTTAGACAAAGACATCTTGCGTACTTTGCAACAGAACGCCAAAACCAGTTATGCGGAAATCGCTAAGCAGCAACAGGTGAGCCCTGCAACGGTGCACGTACGCGTTGAAAAAATGCGCCAAGCCGGCATTATTAGTGGCACTCACGTGCATGTTAATGCCAAACAGTTGGGCTTTGATGTTTGTTGCTTTATTGGTATTAATTTAGCTAAAGCAGGCGATTACCCAAGCGCATTAAAGCAATTACAGGCTTTACCGGAGGTGGTGGAAGCGCACTACACCACAGGCCAATACAGTATTTTTATTAAAGTGATGGTGCCATCCATCAGCGAACTGCAAGATTTATTGATCAATAAAATTCAGGCCATCGCGGAAGTTCAAGCCACTGAAACGTTAATCTCTCTGCAGCAACCCATCATGCGTAACCTTTCCATTTAAAAGGGAGTTTTGTTACGGACATAAAAAAATCCCCCAGCCTTGGCTGAGGGATTTTTGGGCAATGCTTAATTTAAGCCTAAACGCTCAAGTTCTTGCTCTACCACCACACGTGGTACTGGAATGTACCCGTCTTTATCAACGATTTCTTGGCCTTGCTTAGATAGAACCATTTTTAAGAATTCGGCGGTTGCTGGGTCAAGCGGCTTGTTTGGATGCTTGTTGACATAAACATACAAGAAGCGTGCTAACGGATATTTACCGGCTAATGCATTTTCAGTGGTTGCATCCACATATTCGCTGCCTTCTTCAACAGCTAAAGGCACCGTTTTAACACCAGAGGTCATGTAACCAATACCTGAGTAGCCAATGGCATTAAGCGATGTTGATACCGACTGTACTACCGATGCAGAACCCGGCTGTTCATTAACGTTATTGCGGAAGTCGCCATCACATAAGGCAACCTCTTTGAAGTAGCCGTAGGTTCCTGATACTGAGTTACGACCGTAAATTTGCAAATCACGGTTCACCCAGCTGCCAGTTAAACCTAGGTCGCCCCAACGGCGAACTTCTTCGTTGGCACCACATAAACGAGTGCTTGAGAAAATCGCATCAACTTGAGCAATGGTTAAACCTTCAATCGGGTTATCTTTGTGCGCAAACACCGCTAGCGCATCGATAGCAACGCGCACTGGGGTTGGCTTGTAGCCATGACGTTTTTCAAAGGCCTCGATTTCTTTCGCCTTCATAGCGCGGCTCATAGGACCAAAGTTTGAGGTACCTTCAGTCAGCGCTGGTGGCGCAGTAGAAGATCCGGCCGCTTGAATTTGCATGTTTACATTAGGGTACATGCGCTTAAACTCTTCCGACCAAAAGGTCATCATGTTTGCCAACGTATCTGACCCTACCGATGATAAGTTGCCTGATAGGCCGCTTACTTTTTCATATTCAGGTAGGTCATCTGTTGCTTTTTGTGCGTAAGCTCCAGCACTCACAACAGCGCTTAGGCTAAGGGCAATCATTGCAGATTTAAGTTTCATAATAACTCCGAGAGTTGTCTTGTAATCATCTTAGTCAATCTAAGTGACACGAGTTTTTTGAGTTCATACCGGAGAGTTTAAGTCGTCAATGTGACAGTTTAATGACAACTATGACGAAATTATGATGCTTTTATGACAAGCTCTTCTGAAATCCGAAACCAGAACTTAGACCCTCGCCCTAGCTGCGAATCTATTTGAAGCTTACTGTGATGATGCTCAAGCACTTGCTGCACTATGGCTAAACCTAGCCCTGAACCACCCTTTTTGCTATTACGATCTTTGTCTACTCGATAAAAGCGCTCGGTTAAACGCGGGATATGTTCACCACCAATCCCAGGACCATTATCGGTGACGCTAAACTCCATGCTGTTAGCCACTGGCTGCCAACGTACTTTGATGTGCCCGCCCGGTGGGGTGTAATGAATAGCATTGGTGACTAGATTGGCAAAGGCGCTGCGCATCTCATCATCAATGCCAAACATGCTCACCTCTGCGATATCAAATTCGATGCTGTGCTGCTTGTCTTGATTAAGACGTTCGGCATCGAGTTTTAGCTGCCGAAAAATGGCTGGAACATCCACTTTGCGCTCAAAAATATCCGTCCGATGAACATCTAAGCGCGACATCGATAACAATTGGTCAACTAGGTTGCGCATGCGCGTACTTTGCGCGTCCATGTCTCGTACAGCTTTACTAAGCATGGCTGGCGGCATTGCCTCTGGTTGCTCAAGCATCTCGAGATAACCTTGCAATACGGTCAGTGGCGTTTTTAGTTCGTGCGATACGTTTGCGACAAATTCTTTACGCATCTGTTCTAAGCGCTTAATTTGAGTTACATCGCGCGCCATCAGTAAGTACTGATCATCACTGTACGGCATGATGCGAACTTCTAACTCAACTTCTTCACGAACAGGCGAGGCAAGGTGCATATCTTCGTTGAAGTTGCCTGCTTGCAAATAAGCAACAAACTCAGGATGACGAATTAAGTTAGGTAAACGGATACCGGTATCGGCCGGCCATTTCAGGCCGAAATAGAATTGCGCTAACTTGTTACACCAAATGAGGCTACCATCTTTACGAAACACTATAGCAGCATCGGGTATGGCTTCTGAGGCTTCACGAAAACGGCGCAGTAACCTAGCGAGGGCGCGGCGGCGTTGCTGACTACGACGCTGGGTTCGATAAATGCCATCGTAGATATAGCTCCAGCTGCCGGGAGCATTTGGCGGTAACAAGGTGCGTCGATGCCACAGCCAATCCACCAATTTGTATTGATAATAATAATGCCAAGCCACCAGCATAAACAAAGCGATGGCCATCAATGGCCAAAACACATCAAACAACGCACCAACGACCGCTAACGGCAGCACATACCACAGTAAGCCCCGTAGAATAAAGAAAACCGAGTAGCGTCTATCCATTGGTGCGCATCCGCTTGTTTATCGCTGTTTAGTTTTTTGAAAACCGATAACCTACGCCCCGTACGGTTTGAATGAGGCGATCATGACCATGCAATTCTAACGCTTTGCGCAAACGTCGTATATGCACATCAACGGTTCTGTCTTCGACATAAACGTTGGTGCCCCACACATGGTCTAGCAGTTGCTCACGGCTATAAACCCGTTCTGGATGAGTCATAAAAAAGTGCAGTAATTTAAACTCGGTGGGGCCCATTTCTAAACGGTCATTAAAAGCACTCACGCGATGCGATACTGGGTCTAACTTCAAATGTTCTACCTCGAGCGGCTCATCTAACGCAGTTGGCGCGACACGGCGGAACACCGCCCGCATGCGGGCCATTAACTCTTTTGGCGAGAAAGGTTTAGTCATGTAGTCATCGGCACCCACCTCTAACCCACGTACTTTATCTTCTTCTTCGCCTCGTGCCGTTAGCATGATGATCGGGATCGAGCGGGTAAAATCATCGCCTTTTAGCTTTTTCGCTAACTGAATACCAGACCCACCAGGAATCATCCAATCCAGCAAAATCATATCAGGGAAGGGCTCAACCACTTTTTCTAGGGCTGTTTGGTAGTCACCCGCCTCCACAGCTTGATAGCCGTGCTGCTCCATGACGAAGCTCAGCATCTCGCGAATCGGAGCTTCATCTTCAACAATCAGTATCTTTCTAGACATGTGCGTTACCTGTTATTTTCCAACAGCGCCAATTATTCAGATACTTTATGACACTTTTATGAAAATGCTGCAAATAGATGACATTTATTTCATTCTGCGGCAATAAGTTGCAGATCCACCCAAACTAATCGATGGTCTGAAGAGCGTTGCCGTTCACTCACTAAATCTGCCTTGGGTTGTCCTACTGTCGGCCAAAACACGCCACTTTGAATTACCCGCGTACCGTAAACTGATGGCAGCACGTAATCAGCGCGCTTACGCCATCCGGCCGTATGAGTTGCGGCATGAGGATTGTTCGGGGTGTGAGCGCTGCCGCCAGCACTGGTTGGCGTGGGCTCTGCTTGAACCGCCGGGTGCTGCAACAGCTGCGCAATAGTGCCAGGATAATTATCGGTGCTCTCCACTGACGCATTTAAATCGCCCGCTACCACAAACCGCTGTTGTGGAGCTAAACCGCCGCTGCGACCCTGATCGTCGTAGATGTAATCACTGAGGTGCGGCTGGAGGTAATCAGCCCAGAATCTGATTTCGTCATGATTGCGACGGCCGTTTCGATCTTCAGGCCCGTCGAACACCGGCGGCGTAGGATGGCTCACCAATAGGTGCAACGCAAAATCACCGACCATAACCGGCACATCCCAATGAGACTTCGAGCTTAACGGAAACTCTTGCCAAGCTTCGGCTGGGTACCAAGATTCTTGAGTTCCGGGTTTAAGCGGCTGCAGCGCGCCCGGCATATCCTTCCATTTGAAATTGCGAAACGTACGAATCGCATCATCCGCAAGAGGATACTTTGACAGCACCACCATCCCGTATTGTCCTGGATAATTGCCATACGCCCAAGCATCGTTGCCTACACCGCTAGCATGGCCATCTTGATCCAAGTCAAAGGGGCTTGGTTCACCGGTATTCACTGGGGCAATGAAATAGTATGGATAATCGATCGGAGACTCACCACGCTGGCTATGCGCCAGATAGTCTTTTAAGAATACCTCTATGCCTTGCTCAGCTGGCACATAGTCAAATTCATTGAGTACCAAAATATCAGGCCGAACATGTTGAATGATCTCGGCTATTGCTTGAATTTGTGGATGTTGGGCAGCAAGCGCATGGGTTAATGCACCGGCCCCTTCCGCGACCAATTTGTCGTTCGGTAGATAATTGGAAGCATCCATACTGACATTGAAGGTTGCCACGCGTAAGCTTACCGGTTCAACAGGTTCTGGTTTGGCCATATCACATCCGGTCAAAACTACTGCAAATGCCGCTATAACAGGCACTAAGATTGACTTTTTCACTTGATGATTTCCGTTAGTGGGAGAACTGAGACAAATAAAAACAATAAAGGTTCTAATTTAACGATGCAATTGAAAAGAAAATTGCGTAAAATATTGTCACATTTTTGACATATCTGCGTGCTATAAATGCGCACGAATGTCATTAAGGCGTCAAAACAAGCGGTTATGCCTTAACTCGATTTTTATTAAAAGCAACCAACCCAGGAAATAAAGATGAGTACATCTATGCGATTAACACGCACCGCCAGTGCTATCGCCGTTGCATTGGGCTTAGTCTCAGCAACTGCTATTGCACAAGATACCTCTGCAGCAATGCGTGGTTCTATTGTCGGTCCACAAGGTGCTGGCGCAGCCAACACCAAAGTAGTAATCGAACACATGCCTTCAGGCAGTCGTTTAGAAGTAACGACTGACGAATCAGGTTCATTTATTGCCAGTGGTCTGCGTGTTGGCGGTCCTTACCGTGTAACCTTAGACTCAGACGTATACCGTGACGCCACCTACGAAGAAGTTTACCTGAAATTAGGCGAAACTTACCGTTTGAATGCGCAACTTGAGACTCAAGCTGCTGAGCGTATCAGCGTTACTGGTCGCGCCATCAACTATGCTTCAATGAACAACGGTTCTTCAAGCTCGTTTGGTCAAGAACAAATTGAATCACTGCCTACTTACGGCCGTGACTTAAAAGAAATCGTTCGTTTGAACCCATTAGCCACTCAGCTTGGCGACGGCGACCAATTAGTTGTTGCTGGTAACAACCCAAAATACAACTCAATCACTATCGACGGTATCGGCCAGAACGATGATTTCGGTTTGAACAACAACGGTTACCCAACCCAAGGTTCACCTATTTCAATCGACGCTATTGCACAAATTAACGTTGATGTGATGCCGTTTAGCGCAAAAGAAAGCAACTTTACTGGTGCTAAAGTTAACGCGGTAACCAAATCTGGTACCAACGAATTAAAAGGTTCCGTATTCGTTCAGTACACTAGCGATTCTTTAGCTGGTAACCCTAGCGAATCTATTTATGAGCCAGGCTCTGGCGTACCAAACGTAGATTATGATGAGAAAACCTACGGTATCGGTATCGGCGGTCCAATCATCGAAGACACCTTATTCTTCTACGCTAACTACGAAAAATCGAGCGAATCAGAAAGCCCGTATCGTGGTCCTATCGGCTCAAATGCATCTAACATTGCCAATGTATCTCAAGAAGCTTTAGAAGAAGTTTTATCTATCGCTCGTGACGTATACGGCTTAACCGATAGCCAACTTGGCGACTGGAACATGCCAGCTGAAGAAGACGACGAAAAATTGTTGTTGAAATTAGACTGGAACATCAGCAATGAGCACCGTGCAGCCTTTACTTATCAGGCTACCAAAGGTAACTCAATTCGTGGCCATTACGGTAGCGATAGCTCATTAGCTTTATCTTCTAGCTGGTACAACAACGAGCAAACCTTAAATGCTTACGCGTTGCAGCTGTACTCAAACTGGAGCTCTAACTTCTCAACTGACATGAAATTGTCGTACAAAGATGTTGAAGCTTTGCAAGAGCCAATGAACGGCCGCACCATGGGTTCTGTTACTGTCCAAGTAGATGGCGACCGTAACGAAATCACTTTTGGTCCTGACTACTCACGCCACGCTAACTATGGTGAAAACAGCACCCTAGAATTGCAATTAAACGGTGAATACTTAATTGGCGACCACGCGTTGTCATTTGGTTACCAGTACTCTTCTACTGATATCTACAACTTGTTCGTACAGAACGCGTTGGGTTCATGGGAATTCTGGAGCCTAGATAACTTCCGTAACAAAACTGCTAACCGTTTCTATTACGCGGGCAGCTTAACCGGTGACGTAAACGACGCTGCTGCTGACTTTACTCAAGGTTATCAAGCGCTATACCTGCAAGACACTTGGGCTCCTACTTGGGATCTTGAGTTAACGTTTGGTGTGCGTTACGAGCGTATTTTCGCAAAAGATAAGCCAACTTATAACCCATTGTTCGCTGAGCGTTATGGCTTCGCCAACACTGAAAACTTAGACGGTAAAGACTTAATTTTGCCGCGCTTTGGTTTCAAATACCAAGCAGCTGACGATATCAAAGTGCGTGGTGGCTTCGGTCGTTACGGCGGTGGTCGTCCAAACGTATGGGTATCCAACTCGTATACCAACAGCGGTATGGCATTCTCGCAGTTCAATACCAGCAGTTTGCCATCTTCGGTTTACAGCAACAACGTAGACCCAACGACTGTTCCTGAGTTAGTACAACAATCATTAACTCAAGACGGTTACGTAAATGCTATCGATCCAAACTTCGAGTTACCAACCGACTGGCGCGCCAGCTTAGCAGTTGATTTCGAAAGCTTCGATATCCCATTCATGGGAGAAGAGTGGTTTGCGAGTGCAGAATACATCTACAGCCGTCGTAAAGATGACGTGCAGTGGGTAGATTTAGCGCGTCGTCAATTACTTGACGAAAACGGTAACCCGGTAACTACTGCTGACGGCGGCCGTCCAATTTATGTTGTTGACGATCCATTAGATGACCACGAACCAATGGCTCCAGGCGATGATAACGGCGTTGAGCGTTATGACCTGATGTTGACCAATGGTGACGGTGGTAACAGCCGTATCTTTACTGCAACTCTTGGTAAAGCTTGGGACAACGGTTTAAGCTTACGTACTAGCTACACCAACCAAGACGTACAAGAAGCAGTAGCAGGTAGTTCAAGCACTGCGGTATCTAACTTCCGTTACCCAGTTGCTATCGACCCGAACAATGTTGAAGCCGGTACTGCATCGTACATGGTTGAACACCGTTTGATGGCCGATATCACCTACAAAACTGAATTGTTCAGTGGCTACACCTCTACCTTTGGCTTGTTCTGGGAACGTTACTCAGGTCGTCCATGGGGTTATGTGCTAGACACTTTCCGCTTCAACAAGTTTGGTGACCAATCAACCTTCGAAAGTACTGCTCGTTACTTGCCGTACATTCCAACAGGTGCCGATGACCCGAACGTGGTATACACCGGCGGTTTAGACTATGACACTTTTGCTGGTTACTTAGCAGAAACTGGTCTTGACCAATATGCTGGCGGTTACGCTCCACGTAACACCCGTCGTGCTCCGTGGACCACCAACCTAGACTTTAAATTCTCGCAAGAGATTCCAGGTTTTGTTGACGGCCATAAGGGCGAGTTCTACATCAACGTTCGTAACCTGATTGCTCTGTTCGATAAAGATGCAGGCCAAAAGCACGTCTTACCTTACGGTGATAACGCGCGTCAAATCGCCTCTGTTAATATCGACGATCAAGGCCGTTACGTTTATGGTCAGCCATATAACAGTGGCGACGGCTGGGACGTATTGAACCAATCGCCTACCCGTTATGAGCCTACTCGCTCATCATGGCAGGCCAAGATTGGTGTTCGCTATCGTTTCTAATTTAGCAATACAGAAGCCCTCGCAGCAATGCGGGGGCTTTTTTTAAACGACAAAGTCATCAATTTGTCATAGTTATTACCTACACTTCGCAACCCAACTTTTTTATTGATAAAACTGTTTGTTTAACACAACTAGGGAAACAACATCATGTTCAATAGTAAACCCAGCCGTATAGCCGCCGCAGTTGCCTTGGCTATCGGGATTTCCTCAGCGGCCATTGCGCAAGAAACTACATCAAGTATTCGTGGTGTGGTAACGAGCGAAGCAACCGGACAAGCTATCGCCAATGCAACGGTAACGTTAAAGGATGAACGCACCGGTACTACTAGTACACTTTCAGCTAACGACAATGGATTGTTCTCTGCCCGCGGCCTTGCCGTAGGTGGTCCATACACGTTAACTGTGACCGATGCGATGGGTAACAGCGAGGTTATTGAGAACGTCTTCTTAACCTTGGGCGAGACCGAAAACTTAAGCGTGGCAGTGCCGCAGCAGTCCGTAGAACGTATTGCTGTAACGGGTTCGCAACTCACTACGACTTCTGGTACTAATGGTCCAACTGCAACCTTCAGCCTAGCTGATTTGCAAAGCGCTCCTACAGTAAACCGTGATATCAAAGATATTGTACGTAATGACCCGCGTATCTATATCAACGAAACCAACGCACGTGACATTCAGTGCGCCGGTGCGAACCCGCGTTTCAACAGCTTGACTGTTGACGGCGTGCGCATGAACGATAACTTTGGTTTGAATTCAAGTGGTTACCCTACCGAGCGGATGCCTTTCTCTTATGATGCTATTGAGCAGGTAGCAGTAGAGTTAGCTCCTTTTAACGTGCAATACGGTGGTTTTACTGCGTGTAACATCAACGCCGTAACCAAATCAGGTGAAAACGAGCTATTTGGTAGCGTTTTCTTTGATTACACCAACGACAGCCTGCAAGGCGATAAGCTTGAAGGTGACTCGATTAACGTGGGTGCTTTCAACGAACGTCGTTACGGTTTCAACGGTGGTGGCGCGTTAATTGATGACCAACTTTTCGCCTTCATTGCTTATGAAAAACTAGAAGGCGCTGATACGTTCGATCGCGGCCCAGAAGATGGCTCTGCAGCCACGCCAGTACTAGGCGTTACGCAAGCAGATCTTGACCGAATTGCTAACATCGCCCGTGATGTTTACGGCTTCGAGCCAGGCGGTTTCCCAGCTAGCATTCCAGTAGAAGACGAGAAGTTCTTAGCGAAATTAGACTGGTACATTAATGACCAGCATCGTGCGGCCTTTACCTACAACTACAACGATGGTTACTCTATCGCTGAGTCTGACGGTGATGACAACGAACTAGAATTCTCTAACCACTACTATGAGCGCGGTTCTAAATTCACTTCTTATGTAGCACAGTTGTACTCAGACTGGACCTACAACTTCTCTACCGAAATTCGTGCTGGTTACTCTGAGTTAGACGCTCGCGTTAACCCACTTGGCGGTACTGAAGTAGGTGAAGTTCAAATTAGCCACAATGGCAACACCATTTATCTTGGTGCTGACGATTCTCGTCATGCCAACAAGTTGTACTACGACACAACTTTCTTCAAAGTTGCTGGTACTTACTTGTATGAAGATCATACTTTCACCTTCGGTTATGAGCGCGAAAGTTACGATGTGTACAACTTGTTTATTCAAGAAGCACAAGGTGAGTTCCGGTTTGCCTCTATCGATGCCTTTGAAGCTGGTACTCCTAGCCGCGTGATCTATGAAAACGCCGCTGGTAGTAACGATCCAAATGATGGTGCTGGTCAATTCAAGTACTCAGTAAACACCTTGTATGCACAAGATGAATACTACTTTATCGACCAAGATTTAACCTTAACTGCTGGTTTACGTTATGACTGGTACACCACCAGTGATGAGCCAGCGCTGAACGCTAACTTCCAAAGCACTTATGGCTACGCCAACACCGCTACCTTAGACGGTGAAGGTTTAGTACAGCCGCGCTTAGGCGTGAACTGGGTAGTAAGCCCAGAGCTTGAAGTACGTGGTGGTATTGGTTTGTATTCTGGCGGTAACCCGAACGTTTGGTTGTCTAACAACTACTCAAACAACGGCGTGAGCTTGTACGAATCAAACCTGTTCTTAAATGGTGGCAGCCTGTTTGATATCCCTCACACTGGCTCTGGTAATCCATTAATCGACATTCCACAGTCCATGTATGACGAAGTAGCAAACGCTGCTGGTGTTGGCCCGGTTAACGCATTAGATCCTAACTTTGAATTACCTAAAGAATGGAAATATGCCATTGGTGCCACCTACGCCTTTGATAACGGCTATGTTTTCATGGCTGACTTGTTGCACACTGAAAAAGACAATGCTGCAATCATCAAAGACTTACGCCGTACGCAAGTGGATACAGCTCCAGACGGTCGTCCAATCTATGCTGGTTCAGGCTCTGATGCCTTCTTGTTAACCAACGTTGATGGTGACTCTGGTAAGCAAACCTCATTGTCATTGGCGGTAAGCAAATCCCATGACTTTGGTTTAGACTGGACCTTGGCTTACGCTTGGAACAAAGCTGAAGACGTTAACCCAATGACCAGCTCGGTAGCTTACTCAAACTACACCAACGTAGCGGCTGCTGATTTACAAAACCCAGGCGTGGCAACTTCTAACTACGAAATTCCACACCGCTTTACTTTCCGTGCTACCTACACCACTGAGTGGTTAGATGGTTACGATACTAAGTTCAGCTTATTCGGTAGCGCTAACAAAGGTCGTCCGTACAGCTACACTATGAACGGTAACGTGTTCGGTGATATCACTAGCTCTGCTCGTGCATTGTTATACGTACCAACGGGTTTAACTGACCCGAATGCAATCTTTGCTGCTGGCTTTGATACTGACAAATTCTTTGCCTTTATCGAAGAAGCTGGCTTAGACAAGTACGCTGGTGGTATTGCACCTCGTAACGAGTTCTACAGCAGCTGGTGGCACAAAGTTGACTTCAAATTCGAACAAGACCTACCTGGTTTTGCCGATGGTCACAAATCAAGCCTGTACTTTGTGGTTGATAACTTAACTAACCTGTTAAACGATGATTGGGGCGTGTTGTATGAAGCAAGCTTCCCTCGTTCAATTGGCGTAGCTAACGTATCAATTAACGACCAAAACCAATATGTATTTGAGTCATTGAGCTCACGTATTGACGGCGTACAAGGTCGTTCAGGTGCACCATCATTGTGGAGCATCCGTTTAGGCTTTAAATACGATTTCTAAGCCTAATAACGCTATAGTTGAAACAAGCCCTCGCATCTGCGGGGGCTTTTTTTTATGATAGGCCATCATTTTACAACGAAGCGTCTTTCTATCTATGCTCGACTCCAACCAACAGCACCAGCATTTTATGCAACGTGCACGCCAACTAGCCGAGCAGGCTCAAGCCTTGGGTGAAGTCCCCGTGGGGGCTGTCTTAGTACAACAAGGTGAAATTATCGGTGAAGGCTTTAACCAAGTGATTCATTTGCATGACCCATCCGCCCATGCAGAAGTGATGGCGATTCGCGCAGCTGGTCAAAAACTAAATAATTATCGCCTGGTAGACACGACTTTATATGTGACCCTAGAGCCCTGCGCAATGTGTGCTGGGCTGATCACTCATGCCCGCATCAAAACTCTCGTGTTTGGCGCCAGCGATCCGCGTACAGGCGCAACGGGTAGCGCCATCCAAGTAGTAAACCACAGCAGTATGAATCATCAGGTTGAGGTTATAGGTGGCGTACTAGCAGATAGCTGTGCGCAGCAATTAAAGGATTTTTTTAAACAACGCCGCGCGCAACAAGCGGCTGAGAAATTACACCGATCCAATAACGAAAAACCCGAGACCAAGTAAGCGTCTACAGCTGCTTACATGATCTCGGGTTTTGCTGGTGTCCTACGCAGGACTATCTTAGCCTAGATAGACCCGAGCATTACGGAACATACGCATCCACGGGCTATCTTCACCCCATTCTTCCGGATGCCAGCTATTAGCCACAGTTCGGAATACCCGCTCTGGATGCGGCATCATAATAGACACTCGACCATCGCTGGTAGTTAACCCGGTGATCCCTGCTGGGGTTCCATTGGGGTTAGCCGGATAGCTGCTAGCAACTTGGCCCTTATTATTAATGTAGCGCAAGGTCACTAATTGCTGTTGCTGTACTAACTCTAGGTTGTTGCCACTAAATTCAGCCCGCCCTTCACCATGAGATACCGCAATTGGCATTTTCGAGCCAGCCATACCAGAGAAGAACAACGAGTCATTAGGCTGCACTTCAACCAAGCTAAAACGCGCTTCAAACCGCTCTGAACGGTTCGTAACAAAACGTGGCCAAGCTTCTGCACCAGGAATCAGTTCTTTCAGATTGGATAACATCTGACAGCCATTACACACCCCTAGCGCGAACGTGCGTTGGCGTTCAAAGAAAGCACTGAACTCATCGCGGGCACGGCCATTAAATAAAATCGACTTCGCCCAACCCTCGCCAGCACCTAGTACGTCACCGTAGGAGAAACCGCCACAAGCAGCTAAACCATCAAACTTATCTAAGCTGATGCGACCGCTTAAAATGTCACTCATGTGCACATCAATCGCAGCAAAGCCGGCGCGATCGAAAGCTGCGGCCATTTCCATGTGCGAGTTCACCCCTTGCTCACGCAAAATAGCCACCACAGGATCACGCCCTGTATTGATGTACGGAGCCGCAATATCCTCAGCCACATCAAACGTCAGTTCGGCAAACAAACCAGGATCATTAAGGTTTTGCTTAGCTTCAAACTCTTCGTCAGCGCACTCTGGGTTATCTCGTAAACGCTGCATCTGATGGGTAGTTTCTGCCCACACAGCACGGTAGTGACTACGCAAATGAGACAGCACTTCTTGTCCATTGCGATTAAATCGCACCACATCTTCGCGCACAGGCTGACCGATAACCTTCACACAATCAGCTAACCCATGTTCAGCAAATACTGCCTGCACTGCCGGCAAGTCCTCAACAGTTACCTGAATGACAGCGCCTAATTCTTCACTAAAGAGTGCCGCAAGATCGTCTGTACCAACTTCATCAAGGGCTACTTCAACCCCACAATGACCAGCAAAGGCCATTTCTGCCACCGTCACAAACAAACCACCATCAGAGCGATCATGATAGGCCAGTAATTGCTTGTTGTGCACCAGTTGTTGGATGGCGTTGAAGAAGCCTTTCAGCAAGGCGGCGTCATCCACGTCAGGCGTGACATCACCTAACTGACGATAAACTTGGGCTAACGCTGAACCACCCAGACGGTTTTGTCCTTGCCCCAAATCAATCAAGACTAATTTAGAGTCGCCTTTATCCATCCGCAGCTGCGGGGTTAGCGTTCGACGCACATCACGTACGCGACCAAAGGCAGTAATGACTAGGCTCAGCGGTGCGGTTACCGCTTGTTCATTACCGGCACTATCCTGCCAGCGAGTCTTCATCGACATCGAATCTTTACCCACCGGAATGGTGATTCCAAGCGCTGGACAAAGTTCTTCACCGACCGCTTTGACTGCTTCATAGAGACCAGCATCCTCGCCTGGGTGACCAGCAGCAGCCATCCAGTTTGCCGATAATTTTACAAAACTTAAATCGCCGATATCAGCGGCAGCAAGGTTAGTTAAAGCCTCGCCCACGGCCATCCGTGCAGAAGCGCCGTAGTTTAATAACGCCAGTGGTGTGCGTTCCCCCATGGCCATAGCTTCACCAGCATAGGTATCGTAACTAGCAGCAGTTACCGCCACATCGGCTACAGGTATTTGCCATGGTCCCACCATTTGGTCACGCGCAACCAAACCAGTCACAGACCGATCACCAATGGTAATCAAGAAGGTTTTCTCTGCAATCGCTGGCAATCGTAACAAGCGCTTGGCGGCGTCGTTAAGCTTGATTGAGCTGGTTTCAAGCGCTTGTCCCTGAACTTGCGCTGAACTTACGTCACGATGCATTTTCGGTGGTTTACCAAGTAGCACGTTCAGTGGCAAATCAATGGGCTTATTCGCAAATACCGGATCTGTCATGGTTAGATGTTGCGCTTCGGTGGCTTCACCAATCACTGCGAATGGTGCCCGCTCACGCTGACAAATCTGTTCAAAAACATCCATATGTTCTGGCGCAATAGCCATCACGTAGCGTTCTTGCGATTCGTTACACCAAATCTCGAGCGGCGACATACCTGGCTCATCGTTGGGCACTTTGCGTAAATCAAAAATACCACCACGGCCACCATCACCCACCAGCTCTGGCATGGCATTCGACAAACCACCAGCGCCCACATCGTGAATAAATGCAATCGGGTTCTTGTCGCCCAGTTGCCAGCAACGGTCAATCACTTCTTGGCAGCGCCGTTCCATTTCTGGGTTATCACGCTGAACCGAAGCAAAGTCGAGATCTTCGGTAGAGGTACCTGATGCCATCGATGATGCCGCACCACCACCTAAACCGATATTCATGGCCGGACCGCCTAATACCACAAGCTTGGCGCCGACCGGAATCTCGCCCTTCTCAACGTGTTGCTCGCGAATATTACCCATACCACCGGCAATCATAATAGGCTTATGATAACCACGGATTTCTTCGCCGTTGTGGCTGGTTACTTTTTCTTCATAGGTACGGAAATAACCTGTTAAAGCTGGGCGGCCAAATTCATTATTAAATGCAGCGCCACCTAAGGGCCCTTCGAGCATAATATCCAGTGCGGTAACAATCCGTTCTGGTTTACCAAAGTCTTCTTCCCATGGCTGTTCAAAGCCTGGAATACGCAGGTTAGATACGGTAAAGCCAACCAAACCGGCTTTAGGTTTAGAGCCGCGCCCCGTTGCACCTTCGTCACGAATCTCGCCCCCAGACCCCGTGGCGGCACCCGGATAAGGTGAAATGGCAGTAGGATGGTTGTGAGTTTCCACCTTCATTAAAATATGAATAGGCTCATGGAAATAGCTGTATTCGCCTGCGGCGGCGCTGCCGGCTGGGTATGGGTAAAAACGACCGGCTTCTGACCCTACCATCACCGCAGCATTGTCTTTGTATGCCGACAATACGTTTTCAGGGTGCGTTTCGTAGGTATTCTTAATCATTTTGAACAATGATTTAAGCTGCTGCTCACCATCAATAGTCCAGTCAGCATTAAAGATTTTATGACGACAATGTTCAGAGTTTGCTTGTGCAAACATATAGAGTTCTATGTCGTTTGGATTGCGCTTTAACGCGCTAAAATTTTCAAACAAATAATCAATTTCATCATCCGCAAGCGCTAGCCCCATGGTCACGTTGGCTTGTGCAAGGGCTGCTCGACCACCAGCTAAAATATCAATACTTTGCAGTGGAGCCGGCTCGGCATGTTCGAATAAGATGCTTGCTTGCTGCAATTCTGCCAACACCATTTCGGTCATACGATCATGCAACAAAGCGGCTGCCTGAGCTAATTGCTCAACACTCAGCTCACCACTGAGGTAGTAGGCAATACCGCGTTCGATGCGCTTAATTTGGGTCAACCCACAGTTATGCGCAATGTCCGTTGCTTTTGAAGACCAAGGTGAGATAGTTCCTTGGCGTGGCACCACCACTTGTAAGCTACCCTCAGGCAAGTGCTGCGCCATCGAAGGGCCATAACTGAGTAATTTCCCCAATACCTCACGCGACGCATCGTCGAGCGCTTGGGCTACATCTACAAAATGCATGAACTCTGCATAAACTTCAGTAACCGGAAGCTCAGCAGCCTGTAATCGTTGCAATAGCTTTTCGGTACGAAATTCTGACAAGGCCGGAGCGCCACGTACTATTTCCACAGATCTCTCTCCAAATTATCGAGGGTCAATTATCAGTTTTCTCACACAACCGGAACCACTTTTGGCGGCGCTCCAGTTGTAATCGATGACGTTTTCTTAGCAAAGCACGGCGTCTTTCAGGCGACACCAACCGACGGTTTCTACGCATTAGTTCATCTCGTCACCACTACCTTGCGGAAGCAGAATTTGCATGGGTTTGGCTGGAATGCGTCCACGACTATCAAGCCAAATCAAGGTATCATAATAACGACGGATGTTTCCTACATACCGCACCGGTTCATCACCTCGAGCAAAACCATACTTGGTTTGTCGGTAATATTTTTTCTGTCGTAATAAAGGTAGACGTTTTCTCACATCTATCCAGCGATCAGGATCGGCGCCCTGCTGCTGAGTCAAAATCCGTGCGTCTTCAAGATGGCCAAAGCCAATATTATAGGCAGCCAACGCAAACCAAATGCGGTCAGGATGTTGAATACGGGCCGGAATTCGCTGCAGCATTCGCTCAAAATAGCGTGCTCCGCCACGAATGCTTTGCTCTGGGTTAAGTCTACTGGTTACGCCCATAGCCTTAGCCGTAGGCAGGGTCAGCATCATCATGCCGCGAACCCCAGTTGGCGACAAAGCACGCGGGTTCCAATGGCTTTCTTGGTAGCTGATAGCGGCCAATAAACGCCAATCGAGACTACCTGCATGGCGTTCAAACATCTCGCGGTAACGCGGTAAGGTAGTTTCTACTGCTTGAATAAACAAACTAGCATCCACGTAATTAAAGTTAGCAACATGGCCAAAATGCTGGTCCATCAACTGTGCCAACTGGCCTGACGCACGCAGTTCACCAAAAAAATCAATCACTTCAGCATAAAGAGAGCCATCCACCTGGGATGCTAGCATCCAGCCCACATCAACTCGATCTCGTACCGTAAAGGCCACGCTTAGATTGGGGTAATAACGACGTTGGATATCAAGTGTATTGCTGTCCGCGATGGTAAAGTCGATCTCACCTAACATGACGCGGCGCAGAAGCTCTTGGGTGTCTTGATCATCCGTGGCGCGCCATTTCAGCTCAGGATAATCACTACTAATACTTTGCAGCCAATCGTGGTGACTACTGTTAGCCACCACCACCAGTTCACCATCTAGCTCGGTTAAACTGCGCGGCCGATCACGCGAGCCTTGTTTATAAATGACTCGCTGGCTTACCTCAAGGTAAGGAGGGCCAAAACGAAACAGTTGGTCGCGTTGAGGAGTACGATCTAACCCAGCTGCCAACAGGTCTACTTCGTTGTTAGCCAGTAAATCGAGTAAGTTTTTGACGTTATAGCGCGGCACCATTTCTAGGGCTACGCCGAGTTCATCAGCAAATTGCTGCGCCAAGGCCGCTTCAATGCCTGCTTCGCCATTGGCATCAAGGTAATAGGTTGAGGGCCCCATCAAGGTCCCTACCTTTAATACGCCACGGGCTTTGATTTGCTCTAGCTGACTGGGCTCTGGAGCTGGCGTACAGCCAACTATCAATAACAACCAGCAACAGCTAAGCAGAACTCGCAGCATCTTAGCCTATTCCCACTCGATGGTAGCTGGCGGCTTGCCGGAAATATCGTATACCACCCGTGAGATACCATCAATTTCGTTAATAATACGATTAGATACGGTTTCTAACAGCGTGTATGGCAAGTGTGCCCAACGTGCGGTCATAAAATCTATCGTTTCTACGGCGCGTAGTGCAATCACCCAATCGTATTTTCGAGCATCACCCATAACGCCAACTGAACGTACCGGTAAGAAGACCGCAAAAGCTTGGCTTACTTCATGGTACAAACCAGCTTTGCGTAATTCTGAAATAAAGATGTGGTCAGCACGACGCAACAAGTCGCAATATTCTTTCTTAACTTCAGCCAAGACCCTTACGCCCAAGCCTGGTCCTGGGAAGGGGTGACGATAAAGCATGTCATATGGCAACCCTAACTCAAGACCAATTTTACGCACTTCGTCTTTGAATAATTCACGTAATGGCTCCACCAAGCTCAGCTTCATATCGGCCGGCAAACCACCTACGTTATGGTGAGATTTAATCACATGGGCTTTACCCGTTTTCGAGCCAGCCGATTCAATCACATCCGGATAAATCGTACCTTGGGCTAAGAAAGATACGTCTTTAATTAGACTCGCCTGTTCATCAAATATTTCAACGAACACACGACCAATAATTTTACGTTTAGCCTCGGGCTCTTGCTCACCAGCAAGGGCATCTAAGAAACGATTTTCGGCAGCAACATGAATAATATTTAGACCATAGTGGTCACCAAACATTTCCATAACTTGCTCTGCTTCTTGCCAGCGTAACAGACCGTTATCAACGAAGACGCAGGTTAACTGGTCACCAATGGCACGGTGCAACAGCATGGCAGTAACCGAACTATCTACCCCACCGGATAAGCCCAACACCACCTTTCCGGTTCCTACTTGGGCGCGGATTCGAGCAACTGCATCATCAATAATGTGTGCCGGCGTCCAGTTTTGTTCACACTCGCAGATTTCTACCACAAAGTGCTCTAGCATCCGCATCCCTTGGCGCGTATGAGTTACTTCAGGGTGGAACTGCACACCATAAAAATCGCGGGTGTCATCGGCCATAGCCGCAATCGGGCAGGTTGGTGTTTGCGCCACAAGGGTAAAACCCGGTGGCATTTCAATCACTTTATCACCGTGGCTCATCCAGACGTCAATGCTAGGATTGCCGCTTTCGTGAACGCTATCTTCAATGTGATGAAACAGTGGACAGGGCGCAATACGTTCTACTTGCGCATAGCCAAATTCACGCTCACTAGAGCCTTGCACTTGACCACCTAACTGGGCCGCCATGGTTTGCATGCCATAACAGATACCAAATACCGGCACCCCAGCGTTAAACACGTAATCAGGTGCGCGCGGAGAGTCAGCTGCAGTGACAGATTCGGGCCCCCCTGACAAGATAATACCGTTCGGCTTAAACTCGCGGATATCAGCTTCGCTCACATCCCAAGCCCAAAGTTCACAATAGACACCTAGTTCACGTATACGGCGAGCAATCAGCTGAGTGTACTGCGAACCAAAATCTAAAATTAATATTTTATGCGCATGAATATCTTGCATGATTGCTTATCCCATCCGGTAGTTAGGTGCTTCTTTGGTGATTTGCACATCGTGCACATGGGATTCACCCATACCCGCCGCTGTTACTTTGACAAACTGCGGTTTGGTGCGCATTTCTTTCATGGTGGCACAGCCGGTTAAGCCCATGGCTGAACGTAAACCGCCCATTTGTTGATGAATAATAGTGGCAATCGGCCCCTTGTACGCAACGCGGCCTTCAATCCCTTCAGGCACCAGTTTTTCTGCTTCGTTCGTTGCTTGAAAGTAACGATCCGACGAGCCGTGACGCTGATTCATAGCACCAATACTGCCCATGCCACGATAGGATTTGTAATAGCGGCCTTGATAAAGCTCTACTTCACCAGGTGACTCTTCAGTACCCGCCAACATACTGCCAACCATCACGCAATCAGCTCCAGCAGCGATAGCTTTAGCAATATCTCCAGAGAAGCGAATCCCGCCATCAGCAATAACCGGAATGTTGGTTCCTTTAAGTGCGTCTACGGCGTCTGAAATAGCCGTAATTTGCGGCACACCGCAACCGGTAACAATGCGCGTGGTACAGATAGAGCCAGGACCAATCCCAACTTTTACCGCATCTACCCCGGCATCAGCCAAGGCTTTCGCCCCAGCACCCGTTGCCACGTTACCTGCGATGATTTGCAAGTCTGGGTAAGTTTTGCGTGCCCACATCACTCGGTCAATAACCCCTTGTGAATGGCCATGAGAGGTATCAATCAACAGTACATCTACCCCGGCTTCAACCAATGCCGCTACGCGTTCTTCTGTACCTGGCCCCACACCTACCGCAGCACCCACTCGTAACCGCCCTAAATCGTCTTTACAGGCGTTAGGCTTGTTTTCAGCTTTGGTGAAATCTTTCAAGGTAATCATGCCAAGCATATGAAAGTCGTCGTTTACGACCAAGATTTTTTCTACGCGGTGTTGATGCATCAAACCTAAGATTTCATCACTGCCAGCATTTTCTTTCACGGTAATTAATTTGTCTTTAGGGGTCATGATGCTGCTAACTAAGCGGCTATCATCTTTTTCAGCGCGAGTATCTCGACCGGTGATAATACCTACTAGCTCACCACTTTCTGCAACCACAGGAAATCCATGAAAGCCATGCTCGATGGCTAGCGCTCTGATTTCACCTAAAGTAGTGTCGGGAGTAACTGTTACTGGGTCTGAAACCACACCGCTTTCGTATTTTTTAACTTTACGGACATGTGCGGCTTGCTCAGCAATGGTCATATTTTTGTGGATAAAGCCTAGCCCGCCTTCTTGCGCTAGAGCAATGGCTAATGCTGCTTCGGTTACCGTATCCATGGCCGCTGACACAAGGGGAATATTCAATTCAATCGAGCGCGTTAAACGCGTGCGCAAATCGGCTGTATGGGGTAAAACGGTGGAGTGTCCTGGGACGAGAAGAACGTCGTCAAAGGTAAGAGCTTCTTGGGCAATTCGTAGCATGGCAACATCTCACTGGCTGACTTAATGTTGCGTGCAGATTTTACTCGCAAAGCGCTTTTCAGTAAACTGATTTCTCAACTTTCCAGTGGGTTTTATCATGCAGCAGTCGCACATCTTTACCGTACATGGCCTTAATAGCGAAGTTCGGCAAGTATTAGAGCAGGGCTTTGGCTCGGTTTGGCTGGTTGGCGAAATTTCAAACTTTGCCGCTCCTGGCTCTGGCCATTGGTATTTCACCTTAAAAGATGAACGTGCGCAAATTAAAGCAGCGATGTTTCGCAATGCTAATCAACGGGTACGGATACAGCCGCAACAAGGCATGCAGGTTTTAGTACGGGCCAAATTGACCGTGTATGAACCGCGCGGCGATTATCAGCTGATCATAGAACATATGGAAGACGCTGGGGCCGGCTTACTGCAGCAACAATACGAACAACTTAAAGCCAAACTCCAAGCAGCTGGCTTGTTCGATCCTCAAACCAAGCAAGCACTGCCGCCCCGCATTAATAGGGTAGGCGTGATCACCTCCCCCACAGGAGCGGCCGTGCGCGATATTTTAGCCGTAATGAAACGCCGCGACCCAGCGGTAGAGGTGATCATCTACCCTGCTAGCGTACAAGGCCAAAGTGCTCCGCAAGAGCTGCTACAGATGTTGCAACGGGCAATCGCACGGAACGAGGTTGATGTACTCATTGTGAGTCGCGGTGGTGGCTCCTTAGAAGATTTATGGTGTTTTAATAACGAACAACTGGCTCATGCGTTGTTTGCCTGCCCGATTCCGACCATTGCGGCAATCGGGCATGAAGTCGACTTTACTATTGCTGATTTTGTCGCCGACGTACGCGCAGCTACACCATCGGCAGCGGCTGAGTTAGTAACCCGTGATCAGCGCGAAACCATGCAAGTAATTACTCACTTAGAGCATCGTTTAGCCCGCGTTTGGCAGGCCCAAATGACGAGTTGGCAACACCAGCAACGGTATTTACAGCAACGTTTACAGCAACAACACCCCCAACGTCAGCTACAGCAAAATAGTCAACGCTTAGATGAACTCAGCAATCGTGCCCAATCTGCCCTGCTGCGGCAATCTAAATTGCATCAGCAACATCAACAACAACTGCAACAACGTTTGCTAGCAGCTCATCCAAAACGGTTACTGGCGCCTGCGCAATTACAATTGCAACAATTGCAGCAGCGCCAACAAACCGCCATGCGCAGCGTGCTAAAACAAGCCCATCTGCGACTACAAAGCACCATTCAAACACTGCAAGTGGTTAGCCCTTTAGAGACTATTGCGCGTGGTTATGCGGTGCTGCAGAACGACCAAGGCCAAGTGATTCGTGACCCGGCTGAGCTTGCTCCACAACAGGTGTTTAACGTCCGTGTCGCCAAAGGTGAGTTTAAGGCCACCAAAGTTGGAGACTAAATTGATTGAGCCAGCCATTGCAGCAGATAAAACCAGAGTGGCAAGCTGATAAAACACAGCAATACTCCGTAGCCCACCACTGCGGCTGATAAGGTCGGCGCTAAGCCGGCCATAATAGCCAGCGCGCCGGCTGAAATCATCGCCGGCATGGCTGCTTCCATGATGGTGACCTGAACCGCCAGTTGCTGCAAATCAAACGCCCACAAAGCTAATAAGGCAATCATTGGAGTAAGCACTAACTTTATACCTAAAGCCCAGTACAATGGCCCTCGATCTTCTTGTGGCAATCTGAATTTCAGCTGAAAACCAACCGCTACCATGATTACTGGCACCAAGGTAATGGCGAGCGAATCAATAAAACTACTCACTACTTCTGGATAACTAAAGGGCCTTAGAGCAAAGGCTGCAACAAGCGCAACAAAAGGCGGGAATTTGGCGATTTTCATCAATAATTGTGCCAAGGAAGGTCGCTGTGCTGCTTGCCCCTCATCATGAGCATAGACCGCAGCTATAATGGTGGCATAAATGGAGAGAATAAAGAATGACCCTAGTTGGTCATAAAGCAGTGCGTATGGGATCCCCTCGGGGCCAAAAAAAGCCTCAATCATAGGAAACCCAACAAACGAGGTATTGCCAAGCGGGATGACAATTAACATAGCACCCAAGGTATTGCGTGACCACTTAAACAACTTACCTAACCACATTATAAGTGGCACCGTTAGTACTAATAACAGCCACGGCATAATGGCTGGGTAAAGCAGCTCTTTGCCAAAGGTTAGGCTAGGGATTTTCTGCAACACCACGGCAGGTAGTGCCACATAAATCACGTAGGCATTAAGAATTTGACCGGTATTTTGTGGAAATTGCCGACTACGCTGTAGCAGTAGACCAATGACTACGTAGCCGGCGATAAAGATAAAGTTCGCCATCATCTGCATCTGTTGGAATTGATGGCATTAGTTTACCTTGCTTTGCTGCTAGTTAAAACTTGTGCTCGATACCAATCGCCAGGTATCGTTGCTGTGCATCGATATTATCGAGATCACGGCCGGTATACCAAGCGTAAACTGTGGTGTTGTCGCCGAGTTTATAGTCAGCGCCAGCGGCAATGGCTGATTTTTCACCATCGTCAAAATCCATCATTTGATATTGGAATTTAAAACTGAAATTCTGCCACGGCTGAATCACATTCGCGACCCACCCATCGGCTTGACCAGTACCATCGACATTTTCTTGATCTTGCCACAACAGACCAAGCTGAGTATCGCCTACTTTGGTCATCCCCATGGCACGCACGATATCGCGTCCATTAACACTATCGTCTACGGCAATGGCTGCATGAAACTGGGTTTGTTTCAGTTTTTTATCGCCATAAGCCAAGCTTAGCGAGATGCCATCGTCAACGAAGTCATCTTCAGCAAACACATAGCTTGCCGCTACCTGAAACTGATTAGGGCC
>NZ_JBOJLN010000010.1:0-73915 GCF_050750165.1 Pseudidiomarina sp. WS423
TTTGGGAACCTTTGTTTAAAGGTTAATCTCTGTCATTATTTGCCACTGCAATCGCTTGATAGTGCAGGGCGATGACTTGCGATGAAGCCGAATGACGTAATGCTTGGCACCACTCAACGATAACTAGATAAGGACTTCTCATGCCAACCAAACCACTCGTGGTATTTAGTCACGGTAAAGAAACCGGCCCTCATGGCCGTAAAATTAGGAAATTACAAGAAATTGCCGAAGCGCAGGGCGCACAGACAATCAGCGTGGATTATACCTCAACGTATGATCCCACCGAGCGCGTGAACATTCTGCTGAATACCAAGCTGCCAGAACACAACGGCCTGATTTTAGTAGGCTCCAGTATGGGTGGTTACGTCAGCACCACGGCATCAGCACATTTAAAACCCGATGGCTTATTACTTATGGCGCCGGCGTTTGGCTTACCCGATTACCCAAATCATTACCCAGCCCCAGTCGCTAGCCAAGTTGCGGCCGTGCACGGCTGGCATGACGAGGTGGTGCCGGTAGACAATGCTATCACTTGGGCGCAGCGCCATAATGTACGCTTGGTGCTTGTTGACGATAATCATTCGCTGCATAGTGAAGTTCACACTGTCGGCCAGTTGCTTGTGGGTATGTTGCAGCAGTTGAAGGCGCAATAGTCTTACGGATGGAAGTGAAGGCGCCACGGCGTGTCGCAGCGCCTAAGTTTATTTAAAACGATAAGGTTTCACCGTCAGCAGGAATACGAACCGCTGCGCTAATTTCTTGGGTGTCCACAAACTGCTGTAAGTCAGCGCGGCTAACAGTCATGTGGTTCACAGCATCCATATGCACGGCAACAATACTGGCGTTAGGTAGCACTTGATGAACGCGCAAGGTGTCTGATGTACCCATAAGTATAGGTGCTTGTTCAAACCCATTTATCACTGCCGCACCGGTGTTCAGAATGATCACTTCTGGCTGTTCAGCCTTAAGCACTTGCTCAACTTCTGGGCGCCATACGGTGTCGCCAGCTAAGTACACTTGCTTGGCGTTAGGAGCACTAAATAATACGCCCATTACTTCGCCGAGCATTTGCGCAACCGGAGGCACCGCATACACGCTATCTTCGCCATGTTGGCCGCCAGTTTTTTGTAGGGTAACACCGGCAAATTCAGCGCTTTGATCTAACACGCGAACGTCGGTAAAGCCTTGGTCCCGTACCGTTTTTGCGTCTGCTTCATTTTGTACAAATAACGGTAATGCTTTTGGTATCACTTGTTGCGCTGCGTCGTCCCAGTGGTCTAAGTGGGTGTGTGTAACGATTACCGCATCAACATTTGCTAAAAGCTGCTCGGTTGGCATGGGTAAGTCAACCAGCGGGTTGCGTAAATGGCTGTTGTAGGTGCCTTCAAAACCAGGGTAGGCGCCTTTTCCCGCTAACATGGGGTCAACTAAGAAGGTGGTTTCGCCATAGGCTATTTTTACGGTGGCGTTGCGAATATGCTGAACGCTTACCTCGGTGGTTGTTGTAGTCGTTTGGTGTTGGGTGGTGTCGCCAACACCGGTGCAAGCAGTTGTGGCGATTAGGGCTGATGCCATAATAAGTGTTTTTAGACTGTGTTTCATGTGTTGCTTCCTTTGAGTGATTGAACGCTAACTATTATGTTTGGTTTTGACTAGGTAAACGATTGACCTAAATGTCATTTAGCGAAATAATTGGGCCATGAAAACTATTCCACGCATTGCTTTATTGCTCTACCCCGAAATAACGCCGTTTCATTATTCGGTGCCCTATACCGTGTTCAGTCCAATATTTACTGAGCAGCCATTGTTCGAATTAAAAGTAGCGGCCGAAGCGCATATTGCCGATACCGCTAACCATGGTTTTCAAGTGGCATCTGATGGTGGGCTTGAACTCATTACTAGTGCGGACATTGTGATTGTGCCGGGCTGGCATGATTTGAATGCTCGACCGAGTACTGAGTTATTGCATGCGTTGCAACAAGCTCACCAACGTGGCGCTTTGGTGGTGGGGTTGTGTTATGGGGCCTATGCGTTGGCCTACGCCGGTTTGCTAGATAATCGCCGCGCTGCAACGCATTGGCTGGCCGAGCAGGATTTCAGGGAGCGCTTTCCGCACGTTAGACTCGATACCAATGCGTTATACATTGAAGATTCGGGGTTGATTACTTCAGCTGGTACTGCGGCGGGGCTTGATTGCTGCTTGTATATTGTTCGCAAATTCTGCGGTGTGCGGGCGGCAAACCGAATTGCGCGCGTGATGGTGGTGCCGCCGCACCGTGAGGGCGGGCAAGCGCAGTATATTGAACAGCCGGTGGCTCATTCAACTAAAGATATCACCATCAACAAGCTATTGGACTACCTGCGTCAGCATCTTGAGCAACCGCATCGTATCGATGAGTTGGCAGAACGCTTGTCGATGAGTCGCCGTACTTTCACGCGTCACTTTCAAAAAGCAACCGGTAAGTCGTTGATCAACTGGCTAAATAATGAGCGCATACAGCGCAGTTGCGAATTGCTAGAAGCCGGCTCGCATTCTATTGAAAGGATTGCGGAGCTTTGTGGTTTTAATAACACCGTGTCGTTTCGCCAGCACTTTCAGCGCCGCCATCAGGTAAGCCCTTCAGTTTGGCGGCGCACCTTTACTGGGCACTAACAACAAGCTCGTTTAACGCCAATAATTATTAGCCGCTGCGATGGTTTGATAGTGCAGGGCGATCACCTGCGATGCCATCATTAAATCTACTGCATTGTTGGAATATTTATCGCGTTCGCGAAACAACACTTCTTTGTTCGACTGTGTGCTTGTCACCCCTTTGCGAGCCAGTTTGACGGCAAGCTCAAAACCTTGCTGCGGGGTTTCGGTAATTAAACTAGGTAACCACGGCTGCGATTTGTCTTGCGCTTGTACCGGCGTAGCCGCCGCGATCATGAATACACTGAAAAAACTAATAAGTAATAACTGACGCATAGATCGTGCTCCTTGTTAAACATGCATTTATTATGATTGTTAACTCTGAAAGTGCAAGTATAATGCGCGTTATTCGTTATTCGTGAATAGACAGGGCAGGAAATAGAATGTCAGCTGATTTAAATAGCCGTTATGGATTAAACCCACCACATAGTGAAGTTGTTGAAGCCTGTTCGGTGATAGAGCCTTGCAAAGCTCTTGATATGGGTTGCTCTAACGGGCGTAACGCGCTGTTCCTGAGTCAGCTTGGCTTCGATGTCACCGCTGTAGATAGCAACCCCAGTGCCATTGCGATGTTGCAGCAAATTGCAGCCGAAGAGGGCATTGCGAACATTAATTCGCAGGTATACGACATTAACAACGCGCAATTGAGCGATAACTTCGGGTTTATTGCGTGCACAGTAACTTTGATGTTTTTAGACCCAGAGCGTGTTGCGGCAGTGTTAGCTGACATGCAAGAGCATACGTTGCCTGGCGGCTACAACTTAATTGTATGCGCCATGAGCACAGCCGAGTACCCGTGCCCCATGCCGTTTCCGTTCACTTTTGACGAAAGCGAATTACGGGATGCCTACCAAGGTTGGGAGCTAGTTAAATACAATGAAGATCTGGGCACTATGCACAATGGGGCGCGATTGAAGTTTGCGACTATGTTGGCGCGAAAACCAACAAACTAGTTTTTTATCTAAAATCATCCGCTTTATAGGAAAGAATGACTTCAGCTAGACGGAGCAAAGATCGGGTGCTACATTGTACTAATAATGTAACACAAGGGGGTGATATGAGCGATGCAACATTTACGTTCCGCGTTAACGATGAGTTGAAAAGTGAATTTTCAAAAGCCGCACGCTCGCGCGATCGCAGTAGTGCGCAATTGCTACGTGACTTTATGCGTGAGTACGTTCAGCAACAAGAGCGGTTGGCTGAGCACGATAGCTGGTTTAGGGAGCAAGTGAAGCAAGGGCTTGATTCTGCTAACGCTGGGAATTTGGTTCCAGCGGGTGACGTTGAGGCTAAGTTTGCGGCACGCAGAGCGTTAACGCAGCGTAACATCGATAAGCAACGATGATTGTGCAATGGACTCCTTAAGCTATTCGGGATCGTGAGCAAATTTATGACTTTATCGAAAATGATAACCCAGTAGCGGCGCTTCAACTAGATAATCAAGTCTCGTCAAGCGTAGCAAATCTGTCTGAATATCCAGAAATAGGCCGTGAAGGACGGGTTCTTGGAACTCGAGAGCTTGTAGTGCATGCAAACTATATTGTCGTGTACGATTTCAGTAAGGACGCCCTTAGAATTTTACGAATCCTACATGCGGCTATGAAGTGGCCTTAATAATTAAGTAACTCCTACCATGTCAAGGTAGTCTGGGGTAATTTCTGTATTTATACCTTAATGTACGTTGCTTTGCAACCCTTGATATATAAGGCTTTCAGCGATATCGACCCCGAACGCCAGTTAAGATCAATTAAGGTAAATTAGCATGGTCGCGGCAAACTTGGTCACATGGTTTTGGCATGAAATCATGCTAATTTGAGTGCTGAAAAAGCATGATTTCATGCTATTTGTATTTTTGGGGTTTGCATAGGTATGCAGATTTGTGGGTTAGTTGCGATCTGTTAGTGCATTGTTGAGTGCTATAATTAGCACCAGTTGACGACATAAAATGGGGGGATTGGTGATGTTCAGTTGGCTACCAAAACCGAGAGCAACTTATAACTCGAACCTGTCAGAATTCGTGCGAAATGCAAAATCGCGTGAGAAGAAGCGTGTGTATGCTCGGGTAATTGATAAAGCCATTGAGGCACAGAACGAAGTCATTGAACGGCAAGAGGCAACGTCATAGTTGCGTGCATGAATTTAATATGAAACGGAGGCGACTGCCTCCGTTTTTTGTTTGTATCGGATGGCGAAAATTAAGCAGCACACACTTTTAACGCAGAAGTAACGCTGCTGCCAGGTAGTGTCACGCCTTGTCGTAAGGTATCTGCTTTGGGGCTGCCAAGCGATTCGTAGTCGAGCTGTAAGCAACCGTTTAGCGCGGTAATTTGCGCTGCGGTAAACACATAAGGCGTTACCGTTTTGACAATTTGTGCGCGGCGTTGCTCAGGCAGTGTAAATGAGACATTGGATGGATGTGGATTCAATTCACCTGAGTGCACTTGGGTGTAGATATCGTCGGTGAGCTCCCAAGCCTCCCATTGCTCGCAAATAATATCGGGATTTAGGCCCGCAAGTTCGTGAGAGTAGGTGGCATCCCAGTCAAAATGATAATGCTTGGTGCCGTTGAGCGATGTCTTGATGGTATCCGGCTCCATGTAAAGCTTGTACCAAATATCTAAGCAGACATCGCTGTCTTGGAGCGCCTGAGGTATAAGCTGCATGCCAGGTGCAAGAGCAGCAAGTGCAGACAGGTATAAACGGTAGCCATAACACTTTTTCTCGGTAGCAGTCGCAAGGGCTTCGATTTGAGCGTATTTGTCATCGCGTAGCTCGAACAGAAGCGCGCCTAAAATTTGCTGGTGGTTGTCGACCAACGCAATCAGTTGATGCTGCATATCAAACAGGCATTGGACATTGTCAGCATTAGCGAATGCCTTATCGAATACGGTTTTTGAGTAGTGCATAGTTGTGGCTCCTTGGTGATTAAAATAACTTATGCAGAACCACGCTAGCATGTTTCGATATTGGCGCTACTGATTGGCAGGGCCAAAAAGTAGGGCGCTGCAGGGCGGTTAATCAAATGGGCTATGTGAGTCAAATGAGCTGAATGAGTCATTATTGATACTGCTATTGAAGATGCCGTCATCACTCAATCTGTGCGTGAACATGTCGTCATGAAACCCTGACTGAACATTTACTGGATTGAAGGGCGAGAGTAGGTTGGCTGGGTCGAGTAAGTCGTGATGCATCACTGAGTGATGACTGAAACGGTGGTTTCTCCAATAAGAGTGGCAAAGGTGCGGTGTTGGCTCATCATCACAATCGTATAACCTCAGGATATCCGAGCTTAAGAGGCGTGTGGTCGTACCGTTAAGCTGGTCACCAGTTTTTTTGATAGGTACAGGAGCGAGCAGGTCCGGCGAGCGTTTTGCAGCAACGTCGCCTTTGCCAATTAGATAGCCAATAACCATGATAACAAACGCAACCGTGATCATAATCCCCATGTGATTTCTCCAATCGATACTCAGTAAATTTAGTCTTAGAAATTGATGCTATGGTTAACATGAGTAACATATTTTAAAATTGACGCTACAATCTCGCAGAAGCTAAGCGGGGGGAATAGAATGAACACTGTATCAACGGAAGAAAACACGAGTTCATTGAGCCAGTGGTTTGTTAATCTTGCTCCAGGTGATTCTTGCGCAAGAATCACCCTTCCGGCATCCAAGGTGCAGCAAGAGTTGCGAGATGGGATTGATGCTTGCGTGATTGACTCGCTACAACATTTCATTCCTTTGACTCTCATTGCTGATGCGCTCGGTTTGACTGAGCGTACAATTAAGTTAAAAGTGGCAAATCAGATAAAGTTGAACGTTTCGCAATCAGACACGTTGCTTTATCTTGTGCGAACATGGTGTAAATTACTGGCTTTTTTTGATGGCCGTCGCGACATATTGCTCATGTGGTTAAACAGTGAGGCGAGAGCGTTAGAGCAAACACAACCTTGACTTTTAATGCAAACAACCTATGGTCGTAATGTACTGCTTAGGTTGATTAATGAAATGCGGTTTGGGGAGATTTGAATAGGCGCCCATTTGGAGTGCCTATTCAATGACTAATAGTTTGGCGGGCTATTAATCGAAACGTACTTAATCCTTGCTCAGTTATTCTTACTAAACAATGACTGAAATGCAAGGGAAGACTCTCGAGTGGCTAAATTAAAAACGACTACTAAAGTCGGGGTTTAGCTGAAGGTCAGCAATGAGCGAAGAACGGACCTCCAATATTCGTGCTAACTTTTGTTTTAAAAATGCTAGGATAATTAAAAATGCATCCAGTTTTTAAAGAGTACATTGATTCACTAGAACCATCTTTCCAACAACTTCTAAATATGAAACAAGTCACGGTTGCAACGTTGCCAAAGGAAATCCCACAGTCCGGTATTTATCTGTTTTCAGAGAATGGTAAACATCTGTACGTTGGCAGAACAAATACAATAAGAAAGCGTTTGCAGAATCATTGTCGGCCAAGTTCAGGACATAATTCAGCTACATTTGCTTTTAGGCTTACGCGAGAAATTACCGGAATCACACAGGCGACATATGTTACCGATGGCTCACGTGCGAATTTAGAGTTAGATGCTACGTTTGGTCCTGAATTTATCAAACAGAAAAAGAGGGTGAGGGAGATGCATGTACGCTACGTTTCCGAACCGGAACCAATGCGACAGGCACTTTTAGAGATGTACGTTTCTGTAAGTTTAGGAACCCCTCACAATAACTTCGATAATCACTAACAAGCCAACAAAGTTAAAGATTAATAGCGTTGTTATCTAACTGCGTTTTTGAACGTTATGGCTAGGGTTATCATGCATTCCTAATTCTGGCTTGCCGGGCTCGAATGAGCGAACAGCGGACCTTCTGACTTTCAGCCTACTCCAACTAGTGACTAGCCGTTCCGTTATTCGTCAGTGTGGGTGTTGCTAGCGGTGCACGGCACATTCACGTCGGCAATATTACGCGTTTTGTTGTTGTGTTGTGTATTTAAGTCGTTTACTGTCAGTGACATAACAAAAAATGAAGGTTGGATATTGTGCGCTCGGTAGAGTGTAACTGAGCATTCTCAAATAGCCTTTGCTAACTCGGGACTTTTCAAGTCAGGAATGCCTGCTTGATCAGTAAGTTAAGAACCGAAAACCGTCAATTGGACGAGTTTCTAAATGCGCACGCACAATATACAAATGTTGGGTGCTAAAGTAGATCACAGTAATTTCTGGGTAAATTTGTAATGCAGTTGCTTCTCGCGTTTGTAATCAATAGTTTGCTTGTCGCCGTAGTGGTCATGGTGCATTACGGCATATTGCACCAGATCGTTAAAATCCTACCACGTTTTACTTTCGCTCATAGCCTACGGATAGTTTTCGGAGTCTTTGGCGCCTTGATTGCTCATGTTATAGAAATATGGATTTTTGCTTTAGGTTACTATTTTAAATCTCAAGGTTCGGGTTGGGGTAGTTTAGAAGGCAATTTTGATGGTACGTTGTTGGACTGCGTATATTTTTCGTTTACGGTTTACACAACAGTCGGCTTTGGTGATATTGAGCCTTTAGGGTATATTCGCTATCTTACAGGCATTGAGTCAATAGCAGGGTTGGTACTTATTACTTGGACAGCTTCGTTTCTCTATCTCGAAATGCAGCGTCACTGGGATCAGCGTTAGTGGTATGCACCCAACAAGGTGCTCAAGCCGAACCTTCACCTACGTTGCGCAGGCTGGTTCGCTTCGCTCATTATATCTCGCCGTGCTACACTCTCGATTCGGCCGGCTTAGCACGGCGTTGGGTGTAAAAAAACATCTTGGTTCTAAATGTGCAGAAGCCTGGCATTATTAATCGTGGTGGTTCGAGGCGAGAACGTTTTTAATAACGGAAGTCAGAGGGCCAAAGCTATCTTTCCTGCAGGTTGGGGAACAGGGTTAACCTAAGTTAGAGCGGCGAATATCGTCGTCGTACCAGTTCACAAGCCGTGTTTATTTTCATTTGCAAAACAGTGGTGTTCCCGCAAAAAACGGTGTTCTATACTTTAGCTGTCCTTGGGGTTTCACATCGCAAGCAGCCTAAAAGCGTGCCAGTCTTTGCAAGGCTAAGTTAGTTCGCTGGAAGTGGGTAGGTTCTAACTGGCAGGCACCCAACAAGACGCTCAAGCTGAACCTTCACCTACGCTCCGCCCAGCGCATGGCTTCGCCATTGTACGCGCTGTGCTACACTCTCGGTTCGGCCGGCTTAGCACGGCGTTGGGTGTAGGTAAAACATTCTAAATTTTGTTTTCTAGTCGTCAGAGTTCAGTGAAGGCTTTGCGCGAACGATATTATTTCTGTGGTCTTTGGTATATCGTTTCCGGCGCGTTTTAAAGGAAGGTTGTCGTTGAAATTCTCGGCTTGAAGAGTTTGAAATGAGGGCGTAGGTTTTTTCAGTGTTAACCATTTTATCAAGCTTTTCTGGTGGTTCGCGTAAGTTGGGCAAGCGGCGCGTACACCCCTTCTTCAATTTGGCCATTGTAGTACATCTTCAAAGTAGGGTAGTTCAGGGCTTCTTGGTGGGGCAGTGGTTCCTAGTGCGCAAAGCACCCAACAAGGTGCTCAAGCCGAACCTTCACCTACGCTCCACACAGCGCATGGCTTCGCCATTGTACGCGCTGTGTTACACTCTCGGTTCGGTCGGCTTAGCACGACGTTATGCCCTAAGGTGTTATGAGTAACTATTACGTCTACGTTTACATTGATCCCAGAAATTTCGAGGAGTTTTACTTTGGAAAAGGTAAAGGCTCCCGTAAACATGCTCACCTGAATGACGACTCGGATAGCGAAAAATCCCGGCGGATAAAGGCCATCAAGAAAGAAGGGTTGGAGCCAATAATCAGGGTTATTGCTCGCAATCTATCTGAGCACGATGCGCTGCTGGTTGAGAAGACGCTACTCTGGAAGTTGGGTAAGCAGTTAACGAATATATCCTCGGGCCATTATGCAGACAATTTCCGTCCGCATGACTCCCTACACAAATACCTTTCGGGGTTCGATTTTCAAAATGGGCTATATTATTACAACGTAGGGGAAGGTGTGCATCGCAACTGGGATGACTACGTTTCCCATGGGTTTATCTCCGCAGGTCAGGCACCAAGATTCCGGGATGCAATGCTAGGTTTGCAGACAGGGGATTTTGTCGCAGCATATCTCAAGCGCCACGGTTTTGTTGGGGTTGGCCAAATTACTCAAAGCGCTCGGCCGGTGCGTGACGTTCTGGTAGGCGGTATCCCACTTTTGCAGCATGAGCTGGTATGCCCAAATATTGCAGAAAACTCGAACGATCTCGATAAGTCGGAGTATGTCGCACTCGTCGACTGGATCAGGACTGTTCCGCGAAACGAGGCAAAGTGGAAATCAAAGAGTGGGCTGTTTACCTCGCAGCTCATCCGAGCCTCGTTGGATGGTCAGCCAGAAACTATAAAGTTTTTGGAACAGGAGTTTGCCGTTGATTTCGCGGAACTTCTGGCATAACAATCGGCTGCACAGCGACCGATTTTCCGCCGCTTTGCGGCTCCAAGCCGGCGCGTGAGCCGGGCGTTATGCATAAGGACTCAGTGTGATACGAAAACTATTTCTGGTTTTAGTAATTGCGTCAATTCCAGCGCTCGCTTGGTCATATGCAAAGCCGTTAAGGTTACTTCTGCCTCATTTAAATGGAGTGACGTGCAACGGCTCAGTGTGCGTGGAGGATACGAGTGGGATGTATCAAGCTATTGAGCTTTATGGCTCTGCGGTAACGAACATCTCTGCAGCTCAACTTCCACTTAGAGCTAGCCCAACGTTTGTTTATTGCTCTACTGCAGAGTGCTACCAGTCGTTTGGTGGAGGAAATGAGCGAGCGATTTCTTATCCGTTTCTCGGTACGGTTATAGCTCCTGAATCGTGGCAGCGCTACATCACTCAGCACGAATTGGTTCATTGGTTCCAATTTTATGAAATTGGCCCTGTTTCGACCATGATGAAACCTGAATGGTTTAGAGAAGGTATGGCGTATGTGTATAGCAACGCACCGGAATCAGACATTCCAGAGCATTACTTGCCAATGATGGTAAAGTACGACGAGTGGCATTCCGATAAATCTTGGTCTGAAATAGTTCAGGACGCAGGAGACCTATAATATGCATAACCAAGCCATCAAGTACGCTCCCTTCGGTCGCCCGACGCTCGCAAGCTCGCGTAAGCTGAAAGAGCAATGATCATAAAGGAAAAGGTATGTCGAATTTCGATCAAAATTTTGAAGCTGCACGTCTTGCCTCGCTGGCCAAACAGCATTCAGACATTGTTAAAGTTACAGGTGAGGTGGTTTTCCGTGCAGAAGATGATGAAGACCGCTTGAGTGGTACATCTTGGACACTTGAAGAGGATATTTTCGATCAGGTTACGGAGTCTGGTTTTAAGCTGCATCTGCTCGAGCTTCTCGATGATTTTATTGCACACCGAGGCCGATGTAATGAGTTGCCGAAAAAAGAAGGGATTGTTCGTTTTGGTGGTGGCGACTTGAGTATTGAATGGTTGCCTGACGGGTCTACCCATTTATCAGATCATTCAGGTGAGGAGCAGTAAGTTTGATTACAAAGCATGACTTGCCATCTCTTGTGAGCAATTTTGAGCGTCTACCGGGCCGAATCAATGAGCTCTCAAAGTCCGCCTTTGAAAGTGTTTATGACACGGAAGCTGCTGCTCAGGCAAAAAACATAATCTATTTTTTCTTGTCCTCAAAACCTGTGCCTCGCCTCAATGGCGAGAGCAACATACTTTACATAGGCCAAACAAAGACCAGTTTCAAGTCCAGATATTTCCGCCACGCAAACCTGCATGCCACGTCAAAGGCTAACTCGTTGAAATTTGATATGATAATAAGAAATTATGGGGCAATAGAGATCGCGTTTTGTGATTATCGTAAGTTTGGCGACACTCTGCTGGGTGCTGAAGGACAATTTTTGTGGTGGTACTTTCAGAATCACGGTGAGTACCCACCAATAAACTACACCAAAACCAAAGTCAGAACAGATGCTGTCAGCGCATAACAAGGCAAAGCATGTCGCACAGCAAAGCTGCGCTGGACTGTCAAAAGCGTCACTTAAATTGCATTCGCAATTACGTGACACTTCTGCCAGCCCATGTTTGCGGCGTTAGGCATCACGCAGAGAGGATTGCATGTCCGAGGGATTGACTGAATCAGAAAAATTTGTGAACTCTATTTGTGAGAGAGCTTTTCTTAATCTTTGGACTCATCCAAATCCGATTGGGAAGAAAGGAAAAGAGCTTTGTGATTGCTTAATTGTCTGCGGAAACCATATCGTTATTATTTCTGTGAAGGATATTAAGTACAAAGACACAGGTGATGAAGCTGGCTGGAAGAGGTGGACTAAAGCAGCAATAGATAAATCGGCTTCTCAAATATGGGGCGCTGAACGATGGCTAGATTCTTCTGTTGAGTTCACCAGGCACGATGGCCGAAAGGTCGAGTTGCCACCAAAAGAGGATCGAATCGTACATCGTGTATCTGTATCACTTGGGGCTCAGCGAAGAATACCCACAAAGTCGGGAGACCTAGGTTATGGAATCGTACATGTTTGCGATGAGTTTAGCCTTGGAGCAATTTTTGGCCTTCTAGATACGATCACGGACTTCGTTGGTTTTCTTTCCGAAGTTGAGGCTTTAATAAACCGGGCCAATATAGTTTTCAGCGGCGGTGGCATTGAAGACTTATTGGCCATCTATTTATTAAACAATCATTCGTTCCCTTACGAAGAAGCTAATTTACTAATAATTGATGATACGGTTTTTCGAGGGTTTATAGACTCTGATGACTACAAAGCGATCCAAGAGTCTTATAAGGATTCATATTTTTGGGACAAGTTGATCGAGCATTTTGTGGGTGATCTCCTTACTGATGGAATGTTTGAATATGGCACAAATCAGGTCACTGATAATCAGCTGGCTCTTGTTCAAATGGCCCTCCAGCCGCGTGGTCACAGAGCAAATCTAGTCGATGCCTTTTCTGAGTTTTTACAGAAGCCTGAGTTAAAAATTGCTGCAAGAGTAGTTTTGGCGCACAAAAACACGGCATTTGTATTCCATCTAGGGCCAAGCAGTGATCGAGAATCCAGGGTTCAAGAGCTAGGCTTAAGGTGCTTGGTTGTAAGAGGTCGCCTTCCCGATGTCCAAATTGTAGTTGGCATATCAAGAGATAAGTTGGGGCCGTCAGAGGTTGGGTACTCTCACGATATTGTTTATGTAGACATCCCAGAATGGAATGATGATTTCGAAGAACAAGTAACTGGAATACAAAAGGAACTCGGTTACTTTGAAAACGCATCCTGGGCTAAGAAACCAGAAAATGCCTAACAACAGCGCCGCTGTCGGCGAAATGCGGCATAAATATTCTACGAGATGACTGTGTTATAAATGGGGTATTTACAATTGGTCTTGCGATGGTTTATTTGGCGAAAGGGCAGAACTCCGAAGAAAAAGAAACGAACGAACGCGAGTAGTTCAATCCGCTAAACCATTCCTCAAACCTTCCTTTGTAAATATTTTGTGATACGATGTGACCTAATAAATTTAATTAGGACAGATTTATTCAGTGCGAAATAAACAAAACAATCGCTCGAACAAGGTCAATCAGCCGCATGATACATAAGGCCCTGACACAAAATCCACAGGCGAAAACAAACAGTTCTGCGCAACTAGCAAAATTGCCGCAGGCAACGCGTGATCGCATTGCTCACATCGACTTCACCTTATTGTTTAAAGGCGAAGCCATACGCGCTGATGTAGTGAATCGTTTTAGCATCACCGCCGCACAAACCACTAAAGACTTCACCTTGTATCGAGAGCTGGCGCCGCACAACATAGAGTATGACCAAAAGCTCAAAGTACATAAGCGTGGCAAGGCGTTTACGCCCTTGTTTGACTATGACGTGGTTAGAACGCTGGCCACTATTAGCCAGGGTTACGGCGACGGTTTTACTGGCGAAGTAAAACCACCGCTAGCTTGTGAAGCGCCTTATCACCTAAACAAGCCCAGTTTATCAATCGTCGCCAAAGTCACCGAGGCCATACACAAAGGCAAAGCCTTAAGCATCACCTATGTGTCGCTATCGAGCGGTGAAACCACACGTGAAATTGTGCCACATACCCTGGTGGATAATGGTTTACGTTGGCACGTTCGTTGCTTCGACCGTAGACGAGCAGAATTCAGAGACTTTGTACTCACCAGAATTAAGTCAGCCGAAGTACTAGAAAACTCAACCTTGCACGAGACAGAACTCGAAACACAAGACCGGCAATGGAACCGTTTTGTCGAATTGCAATTAGTGCCGCACCCCCGAATTAAACATCAAGAAGCCATTGAGCTGGATTACGGCATGGTTAACGGCGTGATGATAATAGAAATAAGGGCCGCAACCGCAGGGTACTTACTTCGACAATGGCATGTCGATTGTTCTACCGAACACGCGTTGAACGGCCTTGAATATCAGCTTTGGCTGCGCAACAGCCAAGCACTCTATGGTGTCACAAACTTAAGCATTGCACCGGGTAGAGCAAGTTAATAGAACGATGTAGCGGCCATATAGGCGTTACATAAAGAACAGAATTTTAAATTTATAGTGAATCTGTTGCACCAGTCTAATGGGCAGCAACAAACACGGAGCAGGAAAAAAATGGATCATAGTGTACACAACAAGCTCATCTCATTTATTTGGAACATTGCCGACGACTGTTTACGGGATGTGTACGTTCGCGGTAAGTACCGTGATGTGATTTTGCCTATGGTGGTGTTACGACGTTTAGATACGTTACTAGAACCCACCAAAGAAGCCGTGCTTGAAGAGGTAAAGTTCCAAAAAGAAGAGATGCAAGCCACTGAGCTTGATGATGAACCATTAAAGGCGGCCAGTGGTTATGTCTTTTACAATACATCTAAATGGACGCTGAAATCCCTATTCAACACCGCAACGAACAACCAGCAGATATTGCTGGCTAACTTTGAAGAGTACCTGCTTGGCTTTAGCGATAATGTTAAAGAAATTATTGAATGCTTTAATCTACAGTCGCAAATTCGTCACATGGCCTCCAAACAAGTCCTGCTTGATGTCGTCGAAAAGTTTGTTTCGCCCTACATCAACCTAACTCCTGAAGTGGTCGAAGACCCAGATGGCAATAAGATGCCAGCCCTTACCAACCTGGGTATGGGTTACGTGTTCGAAGAGTTGATCCGCAAGTTCAACGAAGAAAACAACGAAGAAGCAGGCGAACACTTTACGCCACGTGAAGTTATTGAACTGATGACGCACCTGGTGTTTGATCCAGTGAAAGACCAGTTGCCGCTTACCATGACAGTGTATGACCCTGCGTGTGGTAGCGGTGGTATGTTGACTGAATCTCAAAACTTCATTGAAGAGAAATATCCAAACGATAGCCGAGATGTTTATCTTTACGGCAAAGAGATCAACGACGAGACCTACGCGATTTGTAAATCGGACATGATGATCAAAGGTAACAACCCTGAGAACATCAAAGTAGGCTCAACTTTGTCTACCGACGAGTTCGCGGCTTCTCGCTTTGACTTTATGTTGTCTAACCCGCCATATGGTAAGAGTTGGGCGTCTGAACAGAAGCACATTAAAGATGGTAGTGACGTGATTGACCCACGTTTTAAGGTTAGCCTGAATGACTATTGGGGAAATCTCGAAGTGGTGGATGCCACGCCACGTTCAAGTGATGGCCAGCTACTCTTCTTAATGGAAATGGTCAACAAGATGAAAGATCCGAGCGTAAGCCCATTAGGCAGCCGGATTGCTTCTGTTCATAACGGCTCTTCGCTCTTTACCGGTGATGCGGGCGGTGGCGAAAGTAACATTCGTCGCTTCATCATTGAAAACGACATGCTAGATGCCATCGTTCAGTTACCTAATAACCTGTTCTATAACACCGGCATTACCACTTACATTTGGGTGTTGAACAACAATAAACCTGAGGCACGAAAAGGCAAGGTGCAGCTGATTGATGCCAGCTTGCTATACCGTAAGTTGCGTAAGAACTTGGGTAACAAAAACTGCGAATTTGCGCCTGAGCACATCACGGAAATTACCGAGACTTACCTCGCATGTGAGGATGTTGAAAGAGCGCTTGATGCAAACAATGATCCGATCGGCATTGCTAGCAAGGTGTTCAGCAATGACGATTTTGGCTACTACAAAGTCACTATCGAGCGCCCAGACCGCCGAAGAGCCAAGTTCACTCAAGACGCAATAGCTCCACTGCGTTTTGATAAACAACTTAGTGAAGTGATGGAGTACGTGTACGCAGAGCACGGCGAACGTGTTTACGAAAAAACTGGCTATGGTTCTGACAAGAAAAAGAGCTTCTTGAAATCCATTGAGAAGGACATTCTTTCTTGGTGTGAAGATAACGACATCAGCCTCAATGCTAAGGCTAAGGCAAAACTACTCGATGTGAAACATTGGCTAGCGCTAAAAGCATTGCTTGAAACTGCACAAACGCTGATGGCTGACATAGGTAGCATTGAATTTGATGACTTCAATAGCTTTAAAACCCAAGTTGATCAATCGCTAAAAGCCCATGCCATTAAGCTTTCAGCACCTGAGAAAAATGCCATCCTGAACGCGGTGAGTTGGTATGACGAAACCGCCAAGAAAGTGGTTAAAAAGGTGGTTAAGTTAAGCGGTGATAAATTAAACGACCTGCTGGAGCGCTATGAGTGTGAAGTCGCTGATTTGCCAGATTTTGGTTATTACCCCATTCCTACCACAGAAGGCGGTAAAAAAGGCGAGTTCATCACTTACGAGACCAACTCAGACCTGCGAGACACAGAATCTGTCCCGCTGACGCAAAGCATTTACCAGTACTTCCTAGACGAAGTGAAGCCTCATGTCGATGAAGCATGGATAAACTTGGATACGATAAAAATTGGCTATGAAATCAGCTTCAATAAGTATTTCTACCGTCATAAACCACTGCGTAGTTTAGAAGAGGTCGCAACCGATATCATCAACCTAGAACAAAAAGCCGAAGGTCTCATTGCGCAGATATTGGGCGTCGCAGTAGAAAAGGTTCAGGGGTAAGCAGTTATGATAAATATTGCTGAAATGCCTAAATATCAAACTTACAAGGACTCTACCGAGGGCTGGATTGGTGATGTACCGGAACACTGGGATATTAGAAAGTTAAAGCATCTCTTTTATGAAAAGAAGCATCGGCCAAATATGAGCTTGAATTGCGGTGCTATTAGTTTTGGAAAAGTGGTTACAAAAGATGATGAAAAGGTATTACTGAGCACTAAAGCCTCTTACCAGGAGGTATTATCTGGTGAGTTTTTAATAAATCCGTTAAATCTTAATTACGACTTGATCAGTTTGAGAATTGCTCTTTCAGAAATCGATGTGGTTGTTAGTGCAGGATATATCGTCATTAGAGAAAAGGAAGAACTGCAAAAGCAGTATTTCAAATATCTTTTGCACAGATATGATGTTGCTTATATGAAGCTATTGGGCTCAGGGGTACGACAAACGATAAGTTTTAACCATATTGCGAATAGCTTGCTGGTATCTCCACCTCTAGAAGAACAAACCCTTATTGCCAACTTTCTAGACAAGAAAACCGCTCAAATCGACGATGCGATTGCTATTAAAGAGCAGCAAATTAGCCTGCTCAAAGAGCGTAAGCAGATCATCATCCAACAGGCGGTGACCCAAGGGCTTAATCCTAATGTGCCACTCAAGGAATCAGGAATAATTGGTGTTGGTCTAGTTCCTGAACATTGGGACATTGTTTTCAATCGAAGAGTTTTTAGGGAGAACTCTCGAAAGGTTAAGGGAGATGAGCTGCCACTATCATTATCACAAGTAGATGGTGTTATTCCCTCGAATGATATGAAAGAGCGTTCGCTCAGCCCCTCCCACAGAAATAACTTTAAATTGTGTTTCCCTGGTGATCTTGTGGTGAATCGTTTTAAAGGCCATTTAGGAGTATTTTTTAACTCTGAGCATGAAGGGATAGTGACTTTTCATTATGGTGTTTTTGAACCACAAAAAGGTGTTCATACTAAGTTTTTTGAGCACCTGTATCATACTGAACCGTATAAAGCGATTTATGCAGGAGCCTCAAATGGCATGACAGTTGGTCTGCAAAACCTTTCTAATCAAAATTTCTATATGATAAAAACAATTAGACCGCCTGAAAAAGAGCAGGTTGAGATTTGTAAGTATATAGAAAAGATCTCTAATGAAATTAATATTGCAATAGGTGGAATTGAACTCCAAATCGAAAAGCTCAAAGAATACAAAACCACCCTGATCAACAGCGCCGTGACAGGAAAAATAAAAATCACACCAGAAATGGTTGAGCAATAGGATGCGATTATGTTCACGGTAAATCATCAAACCAACAGGATTAGTCCTGTTAGGACAAAGAAGTTCAGTGAGTTGGGCTTTACTGAGCGCAAGCATCTTCAGGAATGGTTGGCACACGAACCTTCCGCACTGGGTGAAGAGCTACTGATTGTTCAAAAGGAGTTCGATGGCTTTGATGATACCCGTGAGCGCCTCGACCTGCTGGCGCTGGATAAAGATGGCAACTTGGTCATTATTGAAAACAAGCTGGACGACAGTGGCCGCGATGTGGTGTGGCAGGCGCTTAAATATGCCTCGTACTGCGCCAGTTTAACCAAAGCGCAAATAGTTGAAATTTACCAGCAGTATTTAGACCGCTATGAGCCTGTAACAGGAGAGGTTGACCTGTTAAATACCCCTGCAAGTGCTTCGGCGAGAATATGTGAGTTTTTAGATGCGCCCGATCTCGATGAGTTAAAGCTCAACCTGGGTAATAGCCAGCGCATTATGCTAGTTGCGGCAAACTTTCGCAAAGAAGTGACCAGCACCGCGCTGTGGTTATTGGGTCAAGGCATTAGCATTGCCTGCTTCAAAATCACTCCTTATTCACTGAGTGAACAGCTACTGATTAATATTGACCAGATCATCCCAACTCCAGAAGCGAAAGAGTTGATGATCGGTATTAATGCCAAGGAAGCGGAAGAAAAAACCACCGAAGTGGTCCTTAAAAAACGCCATACGGTGCGTCGCGAGTACTGGGAGCGTGCCTTAGAGGCGTTTCAGAAAAGCGCTTGCCAACTCTATAACAACATTAGCCCAAGCAAAGATCATTGGTTATCAGCAGGCTCAGGGCTAAGTGGATGTCCGTATAACCTGATATTTCTGCAAAAAGAGCTTCGAGTAGAGCTTTGGATCAGCCGTGGGGTTACCGAAGAGAATAAATACCTTTTTGACTTGTTGTGTCAGTCCAAAAAAGACATTGAGCATACTTTTGGTGCAGAGCTTGAGTGGATGAGGCTGGATGAGAAGAAATCTTGCCGTATCCAGTTTTCGACCAAAGCTGATGGGTTTAATGAAGAAACTTGGCCCGTAGCTATTGCTTGGCACTTGGAGCATATGACAAAGTTAGAAAAAGCCTTGAAAGGACCGCTGCAAAACGCGGCTGATGCAATGAAACAGAAGAATTTTGATTAAGGGAATTTAAAATTATGGTCAGTAAAACGAATGAACAAGCGCTAGAGGCGGCAATCGAAAAAAGTCTGACTGGAACTTGTTTAGAAGAACTGAGTGCAGGAGTGCAATTTGCAGAGCCTGATTATATCGGTGCGTTTTACGAAATTGGCCACGCCTCTGACTTTAACAGCCAATATGCTATTGATGAGCGTTGCTTTTGGGCATTTCTGGAAGAAACTCAAACGGAAGAGCTCGAGAAACTTAAGCGCAATAACCCGAACGACTGGCAACGCAAATTGCTTGAACGGTACGACCGACTAATTAAAAAGCATGGTGTTTTACACCTGCTCAAAAAAGGTTTAAGTGTTGATGATGCCCATTTTAATCTGCTTTACCCAGCGCCATTAGCTAGCAGCAGTGAGAAGGTCAAGCAGAACTTTAACGAGAACATTTTCAGTTGTACGCGTCAGGTACGGTATTCTCGCGCAAACCCGCTACAAGAGATTGACATGGTGCTGTTCATTAACGGCATTCCTCTGGTTACTTTAGAACTTAAAAATGCCTGGACCGGACAAACAGCCCGCTACCATGGGCAAAAGCAGTACCGTGATGATCGCGATGCGACTCAACCTCTTTTAAACTTCGGCCGCTGCTTGGTTCATATGGCTGTTGATACCGATGAAGTTTATATGACAACAAAGCTCGCCGGTAAAAGTACTTATTTCTTGCCTTTCAATAAAGGTCATAATCTCGGTCAAGGTAACCCTCCAAATCCTACAGGGCACAAAACTGCTTATTTATGGCAAGAAGTATTCACCAAAGAAAGTCTGGCTAACATTATTCAACACTTTGTGCGGCTTGACGGTTCAAGTAAAGATCCACTTGCAAAACGAACGTTATTCTTCCCGCGCTATCACCAGTTGGATGTAGTGCGCAAGTTAGTGCAACACGCGGCCACACATGGCGTTGGACACACTTATTTAATTCAACATTCTGCTGGTTCAGGTAAGTCTAACTCGATTACTTGGGCGGCTTATCAGCTAATTGAGACCTATCCAGCGACATCTGATGTCGCGGGTGGCAAAAGTCTAGAGCAGCCATTGTTTGATTCGGTGATTGTAGTTACTGATAGACGCCTTTTGGATAAGCAGTTGCGGGACAACATTAAAGAATTTTCTGAAGTTAAGAACATTATTGCCCCGGCTAATAAGTCATCTGAGCTGAAACAGGCGCTCGAAAATGGCAAGAAAATCATCATCACGACGATTCAGAAATTTCCTTTCATTATTGATGGTATAGCCGATCTTAGCGACAAGCGCTTTGCGGTGATTATTGATGAAGCGCACAGCTCTCAATCTGGATCAGCGCATGACAATATGAACCGAGCGATGGGCAAGTCTGAAATCGAAGAGGCAGAAGATGCTCAGGATAAAATCCTTCAGGCGATGAAGTCGCGCAAGATGCGCGGGAATGCATCGTACTTGGCATTTACCGCGACACCGAAGAACACCACTCTGGAGAAGTTTGGTCAACGCCAGAACGACGGTTCATTTAAACCTTTCCACCTTTATTCAATGAAGCAGGCTATCGAGGAAGGCTTTATACTTGATGTTTTGAGCAATTACACAACCTATAAGAGCTATTACGAGATAAAGAAATCGATTGCTGAGAACCCAGAGTTCGATACCAAGAAGGCGCAGAAGAAACTTAGAGCCTATGTCGAGCGAAGTCAGCAGACCATTGATACCAAAGCCGAAATTATGCTCGAGCACTTTATCCCTCAAGTTGTAAATGCAAAAAAACTGCGAGGTAAAGGCAAAGGTATGGTAGTGACGCAGAATATCGAGACTGCTATTCGTTACTATCGGGCTATTAAGCGCATCCTCGAAGAGCAAGGTAATCCGTTTAAGGTGCTTGTTGCCTTTTCCGGCACAAAAGAAGTCGACGGTATCGAATATACAGAAGCAGATATAAACGGCTTTGCCGAAACCGATACCAAAGAAATGTTTGATACGGACGAATACCGGTTGCTTGTTGTAGCCAACAAGTACCTGACAGGCTTTGACCAACCGAAGTTGTGCGCAATGTACGTTGATAAAAAGCTCGCAGGTGTGCTTTGTGTTCAAGCACTATCTCGGCTTAATCGCAGCGCGCCAAAATTAGGTAAAAAAACTGAGGATTTGTTTGTTCTCGACTTTTTCAATTCGGTTGATGACATTCAAGCGGGATTCGAGCCGTTCTATACGGCTACGTCATTAACTCAAGCGACAGATATAAACGTACTGCATGAGCTCAAAGACAGCTTGGACGATGTTGGTGTTTATGAATGGAATGAAGTAAACGATTTCGTTACCCGTTACTTCAATGAAGAAGACGCACAAAGCTTAAGCCCAATTATCGACGTTGCTGCCGATCGCTTCAATCAAGAGTTGGAACTTGAACACGATGAAAAGGTTGACTTCAAAATCAAAGCCAAGCAGTTCGTAAAAATATACGGTCAGATGGCTTCAATCATGCCCTACGAAATGGTGACGTGGGAGAAGCTGTTTTGGTTCTTGAAGTTCTTAATACCGAAACTAAAAGTTCAAGACCCAGACGCTAATGCAATTGATGAATTGCTTGAGTCCGTAGATTTAAGCTCCTATGGGTTACAGCGAGTAAAGCTGAATAACTCCATTAAGCTAAGCGATGATGAAACTGAGTTGGACCCGCAGAACCCCAACCCACGCGGTGCGCACGGAAGCGAAAAAGAAACCGATCCGCTAGACGAGATTATCCGCACTTTTAACGAACGTTGGTTCCAAGGCTGGAGCGCCACACCGGAAGAGCAAAGAGTTAAGTTTGTAAACATTGCGGAGAGTATCCGTAATCACCCGGACTTTGAATCTAAATACAAAAATAACCCAGATCCCCATAATAGAGATTTAGCCTTCGAAAAGATGCTCAAGGAAATTATGCTGCAGCGCCGTAAGGATGAACTGGAACTTTACAAGCTGTTTGCTGGTGACTCAGCATTTAAAGCATCGTGGACACAAAGTATGCAGCGAATGGTTGGTATGTAGGTAGGTAGAGAGAAGTGATGGTTTGCTGAAGACAAATTCCGACATATAGCATGAATAGCCGAAGCCGCATCAGGGCCGAATATAGCAAGTGGAACAGTCGTCATGAAGCAGAAAACTAAAAAGCAGCAAGATGCCTTGAATAAGCAAAGAAATAAAGAGTTGAGGTCAGTGCAACTCCTTGATCCTGGTTTTTCATGTCAGGGGATCGTTGGTGAGTTCATCGGTACCTATATTCAATCTGAAGTTTTTGCAAAAAAGCTCCAGACTTATTATCGAACCGATACCGGTAAGTCAGGTAAGGAAGACTTAAATTTAGGAACTTTAAAGGCCGCTATTAAGCATTTTAGATTTTCCGTGTCAGAAGCCGACATATCGGGACTCTTCAAAGGTGGTCCAGGTATACGAGGCAGTAAATCAGCAAGACAATTGCGGAATGGCTATCTTCATGCTTTGTCCGTCGAAGACAAAAAGGAAATTGAAGAGAAAGCTAATACTTTTATTTCAAAGATGAAGCTATTAATTGGTCATGAGTTAGTTGCAAAGTGACGAGGTACTAGAGGTTCGGATTGAGCAACTGGATGCCCAAATACTTGGATAAATCTTATTATGCAAATGTATTTCCTAGAGCCTAATATGATCCTTAGCAACTACTCTTGATGGTTGATTTCCTTCGAGTCATCCGTTTAATCCCCCAAATCCCCAACGCATAAAAAGCGGCAATGCCGGTAACCAAAATAACCAGTGAGATGGTTTGTACTGTGCTCATAGCACCTCCAGCGGATAGCAATTCATGATCTGATTATAGAGGCGTCATAATAATCGGCAACTATTTGTGTAATCCCCCAGTAATTTCGAAGCCACGGTGTAGTACTCGCGAGCCAAGTTAACAGAGGGAACTATTATGACGAATACGTAGGCAACATTGATGCTAATTGCTCCGTTGATAATGATTGTTGGCGGGTTGGCGATGTTTTATTGGTCGAGAAAAAAATAAATAACATCAAGCCAACCATCACGGCTGCAAGTCAATAAAATCAATGGATTTGGAACTTTAAGAAGATGGTGCGTCCGAGTAGACTCGAACTACCGACCCCTACCATGTCAAGGTAGTCTGGGGTAATTTTCATCTTTATACCTCAATGTGCATTGCTTTACAGCCCTTGCTACATAGGGGGTTCAGCTATCCGGCATCTCAGCGTCGCTTAAAATCCATTAAGGTAAATTAGCATGGTCACCGCCAACTTGGTCACAAGGTCTTGGCATGAAATCATGCTATTTTGAGCGGCAATGAAGCATGATTTCATGCTATTTGGGTGTTTGCATAGATATGCATTTTAGTGAGTTTTTAGAGGGCGTTTGACTCGTTGTGGAGTGCTATAATTAGCGCAAGCCTGAGCGATAACAAGGAGGATTTCGTCATGTTTAGTCGGATGCTAAAACCGAGGACTACTTATAATTCGAACCTGTCAGAATTCGTGCGAAATGCAAAATCGCGCGAGAAGAAGCGTGTGTATGCTCGGGTAATTGATAAAGCAATTGAGGCACAGAACGAAGTCATTGAACGGCAAAAGGCAACGTCAAAGCTTCGTTGATGAATTTAATACAAAACGGAGGCGACTGCCTCCGTTTTTTATTAGGCGGCCTGTGCCGAACTTGCGAGTTGCCCTGGTATTGGTAACAACACACCCTGGCGCAGAATATCGGCGGCGGGCGCTCCAAGGTTTTCATAATCTAAACTTAAACACTTATTCAAAGCGTCAATCTGTGCTGCGGTGAACACATAAGGTGTTACCGTTTTGGTAATGTGTGCGCGCCGTTGTTCTGGCAGCGTAAAGGATACATTCGATGGATGCGGATTCAATTCACCGGATTTTACATGGGTATAGATATCGTCGGTGATTTCCCAAGCCCGCCATTGCTCACAAATAATATCGGGGTTAAGGCCCGCCAGTTCGTGAGAGTAGGTGGCATCAAATTCAAATCGATAATGCTTGGTACCGTTTAACGATGTCTTGATGATGTCTGGCTCCATGTAAAACTTGTACCAAATATCCAAACAAACATCACTATCTTGGCAAGCTTGAGGAATAAGCTGCATGCCAGGGCCAAGAGCTGCAAGCGCAGTTAGATACAACCGGTAGCCATAACCCTTTTTCTCGGCGGCAGTGGCTAAGGTTTCGATTTGAGCGTATTTATCGTCACGTAGATCGAACTGAAGTGCCCCTAAAATTTGCTGGTGGTTGTCGATCAAAGCAATCAGTTGATGCTGCATATCAAACAGGCATTCGGTATGTTCAGCATGCGCAAACGCTTTATCGAAAACGGTTTTGGTGTGGTGCATCGTTGTGGCTCCTTGTTGGTTGATTTAACTAATGCGTAACCACGCTAGCATGTTTCGAATTTGGCGCTACTGATTGGCAGAGCATGAAAATAGGGCGCTTCAGGGCTTTTAATCAAATGGGTAATGTTGCGGATATTGCTGTTAGTCAGCTATGAGCGAGAAGCGGTCATTATTAGTTCGAGAAATTTTATATCGTATTGATATACTAATGTCATGAAGTAGGCTGATTTTGTGGTTATACGATGAAAACAATAGGCAAGTTGGCTAAAGAACTTGGTTTAGGCGTAGAAACTATACGCTTTTATGAGCGAGAAGGCTTGATAAAACAACCTCAAAAACCTCAAAATGGTTATCGTGTGTATGACGACTCAATCACCAAGCAATTACAATTCATTTGTAAGGCTAAAGCACTTGGCTTTACTCTAAAGGAAGTAGCGTCTTTGATGTCAATGGATGGCGATTGTGCCAAAGTTGAATCTCTTGGTTTGCAGAAACTGAGCTTAATTCAAAGTAAGATAGCTGACCTTCAACGCTTAGAAGTCGTCATAAAAGAAATGACTAATTCATGCCGCAACAATAACGACCAATCTCACTGCCCAATAATCGATTCGCTAAAATAGCATTGACTCCGTACCTATCTACGGAGTTTACACTCAAGTCATTCAAATAATGTTAGGCGTTAAAAATGATTAATAAGATTTTAGATAAAGTTGGCTCAGGTGGTGTTTGGCTTGCAGCCCTCAGTTGTACGGGGTGTTTCCCTGCTCTCGGTTCATTAGCATCAGCATTGGGATTAGGCTTTCTCTCTCACTTTGAGGGGATTGCTGTAAATACCTTGTTACCTATATTTGCAACTTTGGCGTTGTTGGTAAATTTGTATAACTGGTATAAAAACCAAAATCATACGAGAGGTACTCTTGGAGTTATTGGGCCTATAGCTGTTTTGTTAACCCTCTATCCACTATGGCAATATGACTGGAGCACTTATTTGTTCTATGTGGGTATTTGTTTGATGATTGTAATGTCCGTATTGGACATTGTTAAACCTTTGAAGGAGCAAACATGCGAGGTATAGAGTTAAATTCTACCATTACTTGCCCTGAGTGCGGTTTCAGTAAAACCGAAGAAATGTCAACCAACGCTTGCCAGTGGTATTATGAATGTGAATCTTGCAAAGTTCTCCTAAAGCCTTTGAAGGGCGATTGTTGTGTATACTGCTCTTATGGAACAGTGAAATGCCCACCAATTCAAGAAGGCCAAAGTTGTTGTAAGAGCTAAGTGAATGTCTCTTAATGGCACACAGCGGACATAGCTTCGTCGAATTTTAACTATTAAGTTTTTATCCTACACAATATTACGTTTGCCACTTTTACCAACTAACCATACTCTTCAAACCTCGTGTCAACGCACAGGTTGTTAACTGCAGTTGACAAACCCCGGGGTAGTTACATACACACAACACCTCGATAATGACGAAGCCATTCAAGCATACTTGGATGCATGCGTGGAGGAATCTGATGGAGATCCGACATTTTCAACTATCGCTAAGGTGGCATCTGCACTTGGTTTAACGTTAACCTTGCAGCCTAAATCAACGAGCACATACTAAGCTAACTTTATCCGTAATCTTTTTCCTACAGCCAATGAAGCACAACGTTTATTGAATGAGTTACCTAAGCATCTGCGGTTGATGGCTCAATTTTCACTGGCTAGAGGTTTGCGTCAGTCGAATGTGAGTTATCTACGGTGGGATCAAGTGGACTTAGAACGTGGTTTTGCGTGGATTCATCCTGATCAATCAAAATCAGGAAAGGCGATAAACGTGCCACTCAATAACGATGCTTTATCGGTGTTGCAAGAAGTGCAGGGCGACGATGTTCACTATTGTTTTGTGTATCAAGGCAAACCAGTTGAGCGCACATCAACCAAAGCATGGTATGCAGCGTTAAAACGAGCGGGTATTGAAAATTTTCGTTGGCACGATTTACGCCATACATGGGCAAGCTGGCATGTTCAACGCGGCACAAGCTTACAAGAGTTGCAGGAGCTTGGCGGTTGGTCATCGTATGAGATGGTACTGCGGTACGCTCACCTTGCGAGTCATCATTTGAAACGGGTGGCGGGCAATTTGGATGGTACAACTGGTACAAATCTGGTACAAAGCCAGAAAAAGAAAAGCCCCGCTATTTCTAGCGAGGCCTTATCAATAATGGTGCCGGAGGCGGAATCGATAAGATCTAATAACTTATTGTTTTATAGTGGATAAAAAATATCAAGATTCAAGCGTGTTACTTACCTTGTTACTAAAACTTCAGCTTTAGTTTTTTGATTGAAAGCTTTTTCACAAATGAATCTTTTAACTTTTTGGCTATGCCCAATACTCGCTTAACACGTTGAACATAGCTATAGTGGTCTGCAACTTGTGAACGTGTAGTGGCAAATAAATTCGTGCTTCTGATCAGAGATGAAAAGCTATACTTGTTGCTTTGGTTAAAGTGAATTAGCTATTTATCAACATTTTTCCATGGGCCGAACGCTATAAAGTAAAGAAGAATGATATTTGACATGCGCTAAAATGACGTTAGACTGAAGTTTATTAAATTGCAAAAAGCAGGGTGCTCGTGCTAATTCGAATTCTGTTATTAATGACAGTGCTATTGGTGTCGATGTCGTTTTCGCAAACGGCAGAAGCTCACGCATGTCATGATAACAGCCAAATGCAGCACAGCATGATGTACGAAGCCGACACAAACGATTGCGAGCATGAGACGCAAAAGCACAACTCGTGCTGTGCTGACATGACCATTCGGCATTGCTCCGGCGGCTCGGTTTTATTTGTCGGACAGTCTTCTTCGGTTAATGCCGCTGCAGTTAACCTCTCTGCCAAAGTCGATGCGCCCATCGACACCTCAATTCGTCCTAAACACGCGTCTAATTTATTCCGTCCCCCAATAATTACCGCTTAATAAGTTACTAGAAATTTAACACACGCTCGGCGTGTTTCCTTAAAACTTATTAATCGGTGAATAATTATGTCTATCAAACGCAATATCGCTGTTTTGGCGATGCTGTTTTCCGTGTCTGTATCTGCAACCGATGTAGAAGAGCAGCAACTAACCGTTCTAAAAGATCCCAACTGCGGTTGCTGTGAAAAGTGGTTACAAGCTTTACCCGATAGCTTTAGTGTGTCCGTACAACATCCGAACAACCTGACCCAACGAAAACGTGACTCCGGTATTAGTGCCGAGGTCCAATCCTGTCATACCGCTATTTCTAGTAATGGCTATGTCTTTGAGGGGCACGTTCCTCCTACATTGGTTTCTCATTATTTAGCTGGGAAAAAGTCAGAAAATGGCATTGGATTAACTGTTCCTGGCATGCCGGTAGGGTCTGTTGGTATGGAAATGGGTACTCGGTTTCAACCGTATACGGTCTATGAAATCAAAAAGGACGGTTCAATTACACCTTATCAGCAGATAGCAAGTTTAGAGCAGCAGCAAGCACTCTCAAATGGAGGGCTTTAGCTATGGGATTTGGCGGCATGAGTATGGTTCAGTTAGGAGTTTTACTGGTTATTGTCATTCTTCTTTTTGGTAGCAAAAAGCTACGAACCCTGGGATCCGATCTTGGTAGTGCGATAAAAGGGTTTAAATCATCGATTACTGATGAACCGTCTGATAGGGAAAAGGACATTCAACGTCATCAAAATTTAACCTCAGAAGAGGAGCGTCATCATGAACAATGAGTTTAATAAAGGGCGTCGAAAATTCATTAAATCTGCATTTACTGTGGCGTCCGCGTTAGCAATTGCCAAAGTAGCCCCAACATGGGCAACACCTCAAGGGCGTAAATTTAAAGATCAAGTTTTGACGAAAGATGAAATTGATTTAACCATCGCGAAGTCTCCTTTGTTAGTAGGGAATAAGGTTGGCACACCTATAACGATTAACGGTCAAATGCCTGGTCCTCTAATTCGTTTGAAAGAAGGTCAACGAGCCAAGCTAAATGTGACCAATAGACTATCTGAAGACACGTCAATCCACTGGCATGGGATTATTTTGCCGGAGAATATGGATGGCGTGCCTGGCGTATCTTTCGAAGGGATAAAGCCAGGACGAACGTTCAAATACCGCTACGATGTCGAGCAAAACGGAACTTATTGGTATCACAGCCACTCGGGTTTACAGGAGCAACTGGGGCACTTAGGTCCGCTGATTATCGACCCAAAAGACGGAGATATAGGCGCTGATCGTGAACACACAATTATTCTAAGTGACTGGACATTCGAAGATCCAAATGAGGTTTTTCGTAATTTGAAAGTAGCGGAAGGCTACTATAACTACCAAAAGCGTACGATATTTGAGACGTTCGAGGACGTGCGCCAGCATGGGTTAGAGAAAACCTGGAAGCAAAGAGAAATGTGGGGACAAATGCGGATGAGTCCTCGCGATATCGCTGATGTGACAGGGAGTACATACACCTACCTGATGAATGGTCGCGATTCAGCAATGAACTGGTCAGCATTATTTAAACCAGGTGAGAAAGTGCGACTTCGTATTATCAACGGCTCTGCGATGAGCTATTTCGATGTACGTATTCCTGGTCTAGAGATGACTGTAGTGGCGGCAGATGGTCAACCGGTGAAGCCTGTGTCTATTGATGAGTTTCGTATCGGAGTGGCTGAAACCTATGATGTCATTGTTCAGCCAAAGCATAACAAGGCTTATACGATTTTTGCGGAGAGCTTTGACCGTAGTGGCTATGTCAGAGGCACATTAACACCAGAAATTGGCCTTGAAGCAGAAGTTCCTGAGTTACGCGCGGTGCCTGAACGTGGGATGGCCGCGATGGGAATGGGGGCCATGGCGATGTCAGGAAATAAGGAAGAGAAAGGTATGATGAATATGAGCGGCACAGACGGTCATATGAATCATGAAATGATGCATAAAAAAGAGCTTCCTGTGGAAAACATTAAAATTGAGCACAGTGAAGGTGGTCACGGAGCTGCTGCCGCCATGATAGCTATGAATCCGACCAGTCGTCTCCATGAACCGGGCATAGGTTTGGATAATGTTGACCATAGAGTCTTAGTGTATAGCGATCTTATTGGCGCCCAAGAATGGCCAGATAAGCGGGAACCAGAGCGCCAGATTGAACTGCATTTGACCGGTAATATGGAACGGTATATGTGGTCGTTTGACGGGAAGAACTACACCGAAGTTGACGGCCCTGTGCAGTTCCGTCACGGCGAGCGCTTAAGGTTGGTGATGGTTAATGACACCATGATGGATCATCCAATCCACTTACACGGTATGTGGATGGAACTTGAAAATGGACAGTATCCTCGTCCTCGTAAGCACACCATTAGTTTAAAACCAAGCGAGAAAGTGTCACTACTGATATCCGCTGATGCACCGGGAAGCTGGGCATTTCATTGTCATCTGCTTTATCACATGAAAGCGGGCATGTTTCGTGTGGTAAATGTGGCATAAGGAGGAAGGCTATGTACGCTAAATCATTGTTGTTCACTACAGCACTTTTACCCGCAGTGGCAATGGCGGGACATGCAGAGGAAGGCTGGCCAGAGCCCGTTAAAGAATATTACACCGGGCAGGTATTATTTGACCGGCTGGAATTAACGCGAACAGACGAGGAAGAGAACGTTGCCGTTTGGGACATGATGGCTTGGTACGGTGGTGATTATCATCGGTTTGTCTTCAAAAGTGAGGGGGAAAATATTCAAGATGACGGAGAGCCCACTGACTTGGAAAGGGCTGAGTTGTTATACGGCTACCTGATGTCTCCGTTTTGGTCGTTTCAGGCCGGTGTTGGTACGCGAGGCTCCTTATCGTCCAATGCCTCTATGGAAAATTATGCCGTTGTTAGCTTCATGGGGCTGGCTCCGTATTGGTTTGAAATGGACAACTCGTTGATGGTGAACGAAGAAGGTGATGTCCAGTTTGTTAGCGAAACTGAGTACGAGTGGCAGCTCACACAAACATCGTACTTACAGCCTCGCATTGAGTTTACAGCCAACCTGACAGATTCAGACAAATATGAACGGCAAAGTGGCTTGAGCAACTTGCGTGTGGGGTTGCGTTATCGTCACGAAATCAGTCGTGAGTTTGCACCCTACATTGGTGTTTATTGGAACGGCGCGTTAGGCAACACGGCAGATGAAATGAAACGAATGGGAGAGGACACCACAGAAACAGGCGTGGTCCTTGGGGCCAGAGTTTGGTTTTAATTGATAATAAACAAAGAGGAAACAACATGAAAAACATACTTAAGTTAGCCTTCGGTACCACGTTATTTTTTAGTGCATGGGCCAGCGCTCACGTCGGCCTAACATCCAGTAGCCCGGAGGACGGTGCGACTTTGTCCGAGTCACCAACGGAAATTACGATGAATTTTTCCGGTGATGTTCGTCTGGCTAAAATTATGCTGCACTCAGATGACGGTAAAATGCATCCGCTGGACTTTTCGATGAGCATGACTCCCAAAGCAGCGTACGAAATTGCTGTTAAAAACAATTTGGCGTCAGGTGGTTATACGGTTTATTGGACGGCAATGGGTGGGGACAGTCATAAAATATCGGGTGATTTTAGCTTTGAGGTGAAATGATGACCCTTTGGAGTGTGGCCAGCGTTTTAACGTTGGCCTTTATATTCTGGCTTAACGCGGTGATGACCGCCTCGCCTTATATCGTTTATTTGTCCGGTTTAAAAAAGCAGTCTGAACGAAAGAATAGCCTTGTTGCGTTGCTTCTATTACTGGCAAGCCTTCTGTATTTTTTTCTGAAAGTCGGTAGTTTTGCTGCTGAAGGCTTTGCCGGCATGATTGACAAGACTTACATGCAGTTTATATGGACCGGCCCTGTTGGGTTGTTCATCCAACTTCAGATAGCGATTGCTATTGCTTGGATTGTTTACTCCGTTGTTAAGCTAAAACGTATAAAGTGGGTGCTATATGTTGTCGCCATTGGACTCATGGGATGGAGCTTTTTAAGTATTGGTCACGGCAGTGACGCCGTCTGGTGGGGAAAGCTAGCGCTTTTAACACACTTGTTAGTCGCTTGGATTTGGTTCGGCAGTCTTAACTCATTGCGAAAGCTGGCAACGTCGGTACCGCTTGCTAAAGCGAAAGCCATTATGGAGCGTTTTGGTGTGCATATGTCTGCAGCGGTTCCAATACTCCTTATTGCGGGCTTGGTTATGTATCGTAGTGCAACAGGGCGATGGATGCCAGAGCTGCCGCTTACGTCGTATGACACGGTACTACTAGCGAAACTTGTGTTTGTGGCGCTGATTCTCCTTGTTGCCGCATTGCATAAATTAAAGTTCGTACCGCAATTAAATGATAACGCGGCCGCCAAGCGACTCAAAAACTCCATAACGGCGGAAATGGTATTGGCTGTCACTATTTTTACCCTGGCCTCAGCGCTAAGCAGCGCGTTTTCCCCCGGTTAATGTAAGGAATAAGAAGAATGAAATTATTCATGAGTGTTTTTATGGTTTCGGTGCTGTTTATTTCAGCGCCTAGTAGTGCCGAGGAAGTATCTGAACCGACAGTTGTGCTTGATAGGTTTCGAACGGCTTTGACTGAAGGTGACACGGAGGTCGTTAAAGACGTGCTTTCCGATGATGTGCTTATCTTTGAAGGTGGTGGCGTTGAACGGTCCCTGGCTGAATACAGTGCTCATCATCTTAAGTCAGATATTAAGTTTAGCCAGGCGGTTCCTTCACAGTTGCTTGAAAGGACAGTACAAGAAGCCGATGGCCTTGCTGTGATCACTTCTCGGTATAGCGTTTCCGGGGAGTATAACGGGCGTGAGGTTGATTTAACGATGAATGAAACCGTAACCGTATCAAATACGACTGAGTCTGGCTGGAAAATTATCCGGATCCATTGGTCCAACTGAGTTCAATCACAGGAGCTGATTATGGCAGAACACGATCATGAACACGGACATCAGGATTATCAGAAAAGCAGCCTGAGCCTTTGGGGGGCGGTGTCGCTGGGGACTGGTGTGATGATTGGCGCTGGTATTTTTGCACTGACCGGACAAGTTGCTCAGCTGGCAAGAGAGTGGTTTGTCCTGGCGTTTGTGTGCGGCGGTATCATTGCCGGCTTTAGCGCGTACTCTTACGTTAAGTTGGCGAAAGCCTATCCGTCAGCGGGCGGTATTGCGATGTTCCTCAGTAAAGCTTATGGAAAAGGAAGTGTGACGGCGATATTCGCACTCTTGATGTACTTTTCTATGGTCATTAATGAAAGTTTAGTCGCTCGGACATTTGCGTCTTATACCAGCCAGTTAATTTCTTTTGAAGCGCAGTGGCTTATCCCTTTGTTGGCGGTGGGTTTGCTGGTCTTTGCGTTTTTTATCAATATTTTGAGTAATCAGTTTATTCAAACGTTCTCGTTTTTTATGGCCTTTGTTAAGACTTTAGGGTTGGTCATTTTAGCGGCTGGTGGTTTGTGGGCCTCAGGCATTCAGTTTGAATCGATATCGGCTATTCCAGAAGAAGCTACGGGTGGCGGTATTTTAGCGGGGATTGCTTTAAGCATACTTGCGTACAAAGGGTTTACAACAATAACCAATAGTGGCGGTGAAATTGTTGAGCCTAAGAGAAATGTCGGGCGTGCCATTATTATTTCGCTGATTATCTGCGCGTTAATATACGTTCTGGTCACTCTGGCGGTTGGCTCGAGCCTGTCCATAGATGAAATTGTGAAAGCGAAAGACTACGCGCTTGCTGAAGCAGCCAGACCCGTCTATGGCGAGACCGGACTATGGGTGACGGTCGCTTTTGCAATTGTAGCAACGGTATCAGGAGTGATTGCCAGCGCGTTTGCCGTTTCAAGAATGTTAGCCATGTTGACCAATATGAAGCTTGTTCCACACAGTCATTTTGGCATGCCAGGTTCCATTCAGAAGCATACGCTGGTTTACACCATTGTTATGGCTATGATCTTAGCGGCATTCTTCGATTTGAGTCGAATTGCGTCACTGGGCGCTATTTTTTATATCGTGATGGACATTGCGATCCACTGGGGCGTATTACGGCATCTAAGGCAAAAGGTGAATGCCAATATTTACATACTTGTCAGCGCAATCACGCTAGATGTCATCGTTTTAGCCGCTTTTATATGGGTGAAATGGACAAGCGATCCGCTGGTTATTTGGGCGTCTCTTATCGGTATGGCATTGATTGCCGCTGGTGAGATTTTGTTTTTACGTAAAAAGCGTTAAGAAAAAGAGCGCATAGCGCTCTTTTTCTAGTTCATTGTAAAAAACATCCAGACAGCCATAGCGACCATCATGAGGTTTTCAGTGAGTGAAATGAAGCCTAACGGCACATTACTGGAGCCACCGACACAGGCGCATTTTAGCTCGCGTTTGTCGACATAAACGGCTTTAAACACGGAGACAGAACCCACGATGCCTATGAATAACGCAATAGGGATGGAAATGACATGAGCAAATTCCGCTGCCATTAACAGACCCGCCAAGCCTTCGGCGTAGGGGTAAATACGGCCATAAGGCACCCATTTTTTGGCGAGAAGATCGTAATTGAGAAACATGGTAGAGAATTTCTCTACGTCCTGGAGTTTGAGCAAGGCCAGAACCACCATAGAGAAACTGATGAACCACTCGATGGTTTGTACGGTAAATGCGCGACCAAAAGACAGCCACGACGTGGCTACAGAGAGGAGCGTTGTCATAATAAATAATGCAATAACGGGTCGGTAACTGGTTGCGTCAGGGTCAGGAAGAGGTTTTCCTAGAAAGGCTCGAACCTCTTCGTACCCACCGATGCGTTCATCACCAATAAACACTTGTGGAGTGGTATCGACGTTGTGTTTTTCCTTGAATATGTTGGTTTCCTCGCGGCTTTCCAGTAGGTTGTCGTCCACATCGTAACCGTTGGCTTTAAGTAAGTGCCGGGTTTTTAAACCGAAAGGGCATTGGTGGTCAGGTGTCGACATTCTGTAAAGCGTGGCTTTTTTAGTTGATTGACTCATAGCCAAGTTCCTTACGTAAAAGTTATGTATTCGTGTACGCATTATAGTCGGCAAAAGATTAAAAGCATCAATAATCAAAAAAGGGTAAAAATTCATTAAAAATGAAAAATTATTTTTATTTTGAAAAAAGTGGACAACTTTTTTTATAACTTTTCTAGTCATCTTGAAGAGCTTATTTTAAAAGTTGGACGGACGCCAATACTGACACTATGACATATGACTTGTTAGGCCGTCAGTTATATCTGAAGGTACGTTACAGCTTTTAAAGACTAGACTGGCTGTCGCTTTTCCCTGGGAGCGCCAGCTTTGTTTTATTAAATTTGAGGTAGGGTATGACTCAAAAGAAACGCTCCAGTAGCTGGCGAGTTTGGCATCGTTGGCTATCTTTGATTTTTGGCCTGCAAATGGTTGTTTGGACAATCAGTGGCGCTTACATGGTATTCTTCGATTTGGATTATATTCATGGTGATCACTTAGTTCAGGATATAAGCCAGCCAATACCGAAAGGTGTTGAAATATCAAGCTTAAATGACCTGTTGAGCCGCTATCCAGAAACACGAAAAACGTCGTTAAAAAGCGTATGGCTGAATCAGAAGTTACAGCCGGTGTATAAAATAGAGAGGAACGAGGGAGCGTTTTTAGTTAATGCGGAGTCGCTGCAGCGTATTGATATAACCGAACAACACATTAAAGAGTTAGCGAATCAATATTACACGAAGGATCCCGACGCTATTGAATCGGTCGTTTACATGACTGATAACCCACCAACAGAAGTGAGTGGTGCTTTGTTACCGATTTGGCAGGTAAATTATGACGATTTCGGTAATACCAGTCTGTATTTATCTGAAACGACCGGGGAGCTTTTGGTAAAGCGACATACGTTTTGGCGGGGGTTTGATATCGCCTGGATGTTACACATAATGGACTACGACGAGCGTGTGGATATCGAGACCTGGTGGTTAAAGGGCTTTATTATCGGTACGTTTATTTTAATGATAACGGGCACTGTCCTGCTTTTTTATACGATTACGTTTAAAAGAAAATCGACTGGGGGTGCTCAATGATAAGGTTTATGCAATGGCTTCATCGTTGGGTGAGTTTGGTTTTAGTGATTCAAGTCGCTTTGTGGCTAGTGAGTGGGTTATTTTTTAGCTTAACCGGACATCACGAAATGTCAGGCCACCAATATATGGTCTCAAAAAACTCTGAACCCCCACTTAAAAAAATAGCGCCTCAAATCGATGTTACTGAAATGCATCAACGATTCCCCTTAGCTCACTCCATTGAACTGGTCAGTGTTGCCGGGGTAGGTCAGTATCAGGTGTCTCTGCCAGATGGACGTTTGCTTTACTTCAACGCAGATACCGGTGAACGGTGGTCTACGGACCAAGCTTTGGCGACTCAGCTAGCGCTGAATAGCTACAATGGACCGGGCCAGGTTGAAAGGGTTGAAAGAGTCAAGGGAAGCGATGAAGTGAATGGCTGGAATGCCTCAGGATTCCGCATTGATATCGAGGATGATCTTAATACCCGAATATATATCGATGAAGCGTCATCCCGGGTTGTGGAACATCGTAATACGCCATGGACAATCGCTGACTGGGCGTTTCGTCTGCACTTTATGGATTACACGGGCGGTCGAAGTTTTAATCATCTATTGATATGGAGTGCTGGATTATTCGCTCTTTGGTTTTCATTATCCGGTTTAATTCTCTTAGGCCGAAATATTACTGACGGTGACTTTAATCCAAAACGTAAGAAAACGTGGCTAGAATATTTTCAGCAGAAAGGGCAACCAATTGCGAGTAATTGTGGCGGAGGCGGTACCTGTGGGTTATGTAAAGTGACACTGCAAGGCAGCAATATACCCAGCCCGAAAGCAGCTGATAAAGCGTTATTGAGTGCCAACGAATTAGAAGCAGGAACGCGCCTATCTTGTCAACACAGAACGTCATCCAATTATGACGTTAAGCTGCATAATGTCGGAGTCGATGATATTGCTTTAACACTTGATTCAAAGCGGCAACTCACTCCATCCATTATGGAGCTTACTTTTGTAAGTTCAGACCCCGTTAGTTATGAAGCCGGGCAATTTATGCAGTTCCGTATTCCACATATAAACGAAATATTGTCACGGCACTACTCGGTTGCTACGCGGCCTCACCCGACTCGATTTGTGTTTAACATAAGGCAGCTGCCATCGCCAAGCGAAGGGGTACCGCCGGGGGTGGGATCAAATTACTTATGTAATTTAGAAGCTGGCGCTCGTGTCGATGCCGTTGGGCCATTTGGAGACTTCCAACTGGCAAAGCAAAACTCTCATACACAAGTCTTCATCGGGGGCGGCGCGGGTGTTGCACCGTTGAGAGCGTTAATACAAAGTGAATTAGCAGCAGGCTCTCCTCGTCGCTGTATCTTTTTTTACGGCGCACGATATGAAAAAGAGCTCTGTTATAGGGATGAGTTCGAAAGAGATGAGCGGTTATATTATATACCGGTACTTTCAGAGGTTGCTAAATCAGATGAGTGGGCCGGGCACACTGGCTTTGTGCACGAAATCGCAATGAAATGGTTGGCAGATGAAAACAAAAACACATTGGACGTTTACGTGTGTGGTCCTCCACCAATGCTGAAAGCAACGTTAAAGTCTCTTGCTGACTTTGGCGTTCCGCGAGAACAAGTAAGGTTCGATGACTTTGGTATTTAGAGCTTGAAAGCGCCTGAGTTAGCAATAAATCTGCGTGGTGATGTAGAAGTCGTATCACCACCTGGGTTGACTACCTCGTTATGGGTACTTCCTTTAATTGATTGATCTTTATCAGCCAAAAGAGATACAATGCAAGCATGTTTTTATAGTGAAGCTTCGCATGTATCGTTTAATCATTGCCCTACTGCTATTAGCAGTAACAACAATGTCATTTTCACAAACTATCAGTACGGAAAAGGCATGTATGCACGATCCTACTGAGCAAGTTTGCGATCTTGCAGATTGCGAAGTGTCACATTCTCTTACCGATAACTGTTGCTCTGATTCAATGATGCGTCATTGTTACAGCCCGTCAATTACTGTCGTTTATTCTGAGCAATCCACCGTTCCTCCTGTTGAAAAGCTGCTTTTTAACGCTTCCTCATTCTTAGATACGAATATTAAAGAAAAGCACTCTCTTGCGCTATTTCGGCCCCCAATCTACTCTTAAAAAGTACTAAATTTCTCGCTCCTGGCGCGTTTATCGTCCAGGTAAAAGCACAGCTATAAGCTTTGGTTCGGTCATTGTCGTTACGACGTCGTTCGTCGTCCTCGTTACGCTCTGATTCATAGCTTGGTCTGTGTTGAATCTAAAAATTCACAGTTTTTGAGAGTAACAATATGAAACTTTTAAGAAGAATGGCTTATTTAGGTGTTCTGACTGCAGTAGTGCCAAATGTTGTTAGTGCGCAAGAGCCACTTTTGAATTTACAAGAAGCAGTGAGTATCGCTGTACAAGAAGATCCTTGGTTAACGGCAAGTAAGCAAACCCAAGAGGCATTCGCGAGTGAAGCGATAGCCTCTTCCAGTTTGCCTGACCCTCAAATATCGCTCACGGCTGCCAGTTTCCCGGTTGACAGTTTTAGTTCAAGACAGGAAGGAATGACCCAGTTAGTCGTCGGTGTTTCACAAGCATTTCCCAGAGGAGACACTTTATCGTTGTCTCGTAAGCAGAAAAACCAATTAGCTCAAAAACAACCGTTTTTGAGAGCGGATCGTATTGCAAAGGTCCAAACAACGGTCACCAAGTTGTGGTTAGATGTTTTTTTCTCTCAGCAAAGTATTCGCTTGATTGAATCGGATAGAGCGCTTTTTGAACAGTTAGTGTCAACCGCTAAGGCGAGTTATACCAGTACCGAGGGAAAAGCACGGCAGCAAGATGTTATTAGAGCCCAACTTGAGCTTACACGCCTGGATGATAGGTTGACGTCACTGCGACAAAAAGAGGAGCAACTTCAAAGCGAATTGTCGGAATGGATAGGTGTTATAGCGAAATCAAGGTTACCGGATGACCTTCCGAGTCTTACACTGAAGAAGACATTGCTATCACCTTCGACAATACCGAATCAAGCCTTGTACGAATTGATAAAAGAACACCCGGTTTTGCAAGCGACCGATCAAGACATTTTGGCGTCGGAGACGTCTGTCGAGCTCGCTCAGCAAGGTTATAAACCGCAATGGTCAGCCAATCTGAAATATGGCCATAGAAACGACGATCCAAGCGGCAATGACCGTGCCGACTTGCTGTCAGTCGGGGTTACGTTCGATGTCCCTTTATTTACTGATAACAAACAGGATAAGCAGGTACGCTCAGCAAAGTTTAAAACGGAAGCAAAAAAAACTGAGAAGTTATTGGTTGCCAGGCAGTTAATAGCCAATTTACGCAGTACGTTTTTACAACTGAACCGTTTGAATGAACGTGCTGCCCTATATCACGAAGAGCTACTTCCACAAATGTCCGCCCAGTCTGAAGCCGCATTGACTGCCTACAACAATGATGATGGCGACTTTGCCGAGGCGGTACGGTCACAGATTGCGGAAATCGACGCAAAAATTGATGCATTAGCAATCGCCATCAACCGCCAAAAATTGATTGCCGAAGCAAACTACTTATTACTTTCAGGAGTGTAAAATGAAAACAGTCACCAAATCTCTTATAAGTTTAGCTGTAGGCTTTGCAGTTGGCGCTGGCGCTATTGGCTATGTAATGCAATCGACTGAAGTGTCTGACCGTTCATCGGGCAATGCAGAAAAAGAGCCGTTATATTGGGTGGCTCCGATGGATCCCAATTATCGTCGAGACAAACCAGGAAAGTCTCCAATGGGGATGGACCTTATTCCTTACTATGGCGATGATGCAGAAGAGAGTTCACCTGGTACGGTGAGAATTGATCCCGACGTTATTAATAACCTTGGGGTTACAACTGCAACCGTCACGTCCTCGAGACTCAACCTAGATATCGAAACAGTTGGCTATGTTCAGTTTGATGAGGACCGAGTATTAACAGTAAGTCCCCGTGTTGAAGGCTGGATTGAGAAGCTTTTCGTAAAAGCGGTTGGTAACTCGGTTAAAGCCGGCGAGCCTTTATACAGTATTTACTCTCCTGAAATGGTTAATGCGCAAGAGGAGCTTGTATTGGCCTCGCAAAGAGGTAATCAGGTGCTAATTGATGCCGCTGAAGAACGCTTAAGAGCTCTGCAAGTCTCTGAATCTGAGATTAAGAAGTTAAAAGAAACTCGTAAAATTCAGAAAACAATCACGGTAAAAGCAAAGCAGTCCGGGGTATTGGATAGACTGACTGTGCGTGAAGGTGCGTTTGTAACGCCGAGTATGAATTTAATGACCATTGCTCAACTGGATAACATTTGGGTTATTGCAGAAGTCTTTGAGCGGCAATTGAACCAGGTTGAGGTAGGCAATGACGTTCAAATGAACCTTGAGTATGCTCCAGGTAAAGAGTGGCAAGGAAAGGTTGATTATGTCTATCCGTCACTTAACCCTAAAACTCGGACGGGACAAGTTCGAATTCACTTCGACAACCCAGATGGTTTTTTAAAACCGGGCATGTTTGCGAAACTTAACATTAAGGCTGGTTTAGGCGACAAAAACTTAATCATCCCTAAAGAAGCGCTTATCCGAATGGGTGGTTCGAACCGAGTTGTACTGGCACTGGGTGATGGGAAATTTAAATCAGTTAATGTTGACGTTGGGCGGTTAGGGAGCTCGCGAGTTGAAATTTTATCGGGTCTTATGGCAGGTGATGAGATCGTTACTTCAGCTCAGTTTTTGATTGATTCTGAGTCCAGTAAATCCTCTGACTTTAAGCGCATGCAACATGACACTGATGCTGATAACGAGAGCCATGGCAGTATGTCAAGTGACACAGCAGCTCAAGCTGTCTGGGTTGAAGCAACCGTTAAAAATGTTATGCCTCAGCACTCGATGGTTACGCTGGAGCACGGTGAGATTTCTGAATGGGACTGGCCTGCAATGACGATGGACTTCGATGTTGCTTCGGATGTTGAACTTTCTCAGCTTAGCACGGGGTTATCCTTGCATGCGGAAATAACGCAAGTCGGGAAGCAACAGTACCAGCTCACATCGATTCATATTCCTGAGCAAAAACAAGTGACAGAGCAGGAGCATAACCATGATTAAGTCAGTCATTCGATGGTCAGTGAGTAACCGTTTTTTCGTTCTTCTGGCGACATTAATCCTCGTGGGTGTTGGTGCTTTTGCGGTTAAGAATACGCCCGTAGACGCACTGCCGGACTTGTCGGATGTCCAGGTGATCATTAAAACCAGCTATCCGGGTCAAGCGCCGCAGGTGGTAGAAGATCAAGTAACCTATCCATTAACAACCGCTATGCTGTCTGTCCCCGGCGCTAAAACCGTCCGTGGATATTCGTTTTTCGGCGACTCCTATGTGTATGTCATTTTTGGCGAAGATACAGACGCTTACTGGGCGCGTTCGCGAGTACTGGAATATTTGTCTCAGGTTGCTCCGAAACTGCCTTCTAATGCAAGACCGCAATTAGGCCCTGATGCAACAGGGGTTGGTTGGGTGTATTTGTATGCCTTGGTTGATCGCACGGGTAACCACAATTTGAGTGAGTTACGCAGTATGCAGGATTGGTTTTTAAAGTATGAACTGCAAACGGTCGAGGGGGTTTCGGAAGTTGCCGCCCTCGGCGGGATGGTAAAGCAGTACCAGGTGAAAGTGGATCCGGAGAAGCTGCGCGCATTCAATATTCCTCTTGCTCACATACAAAATGCTATCCAGCGAGGCAATCGGGAAGTGGGGGCGTCGGTGGTTGAAATGGCGGAAGCTGAGTATATGGTCCGGGCCTCAGGCTATATTGATAGTGTGTCAGACTTAGAGAGTATCCCGCTTGGCGTTGATGAAAATGGCACGCCATTATTGCTTAAAGACGTTGCTGATGTGGGTGTGGGCCCCCAAATGAGACGCGGTATCGCCGAACTCAACGGTGAGGGAGAAGCCGTGGGTGGTATTGTGGTAATGCGTTTCGGAGAAAATGCCCAAAAAACGATTGATGGCGTTAAACAAAAGTTGGAAGAATTAAAGTCTGGGCTACCAGAAGGTGTCGATATAGTCACTGTCTATGATCGTTCGGGGCTTATCTCGGATGCCGTGGAAAGTCTCTGGAAAAGTTTAATAGAAGAACTCGCTATTGTCGCGTTTATCTGTGTGATATTTCTCTTCCATGTCCGCTCCTCGCTGGTTGCCGTTATCAGCTTGCCTTTGGGTATTTTAACCGCGTTTATTGTCATGTATTGGCAAGGAATTAACGCGAATATTATGTCACTTGGAGGGATCGCAATCGCTATTGGCGCTATGCTCGATGGTGCCATCGTCATGATTGAAAATATGCATAAGCATATGGAAAAAACGCCACTGACAGCAGAGAACCGCTGGCGGGTGGTTGCCGCCTCTGCTTCAGAGGTGGGCCCTGCTCTTTTCTTTAGCTTGCTCATTATTACCGTCAGCTTTATGCCGGTATTTACCTTAGAAGCCCAGGAAGGGCGGATGTTTTCTCCGCTTGCTTTCACGAAAACTTACGCAATGGCAGCCAGTGCAGCCTTAGCGATTACCGTTATCCCCGTGTTGATGGGATATTTTATCAGAGGAAAGGTAACACCTGAGGGGAAAAACCCGCTTAATCGGTTATTGATCGCCGGGTATAAACCGCTTTTAAAAGGCATTTTGAAATACCCCAAGACAGCAGTTGGCGGAGCGCTTGTTATCCTGGCCGTTGGTGTCTGGCCGATTGACAAAATTGGTAGTGAATTTATTCCAGATTTGGATGAGGGCGATTTGATGTATATGCCCACTACCTATCCCGGATTATCAATTGGTAAAGCAAGGGAGCTGTTGCAGCAAACCGACAAGCTCATAAAAACGGTACCGGAAGTGAAGACGGTTTTTGGCAAAATTGGTCGAGCGGATACCGCCACTGATCCGGCACCCCTAACGATGATTGAAACCTTTATTCAACTGAAACCGAAAGATCAGTGGAGAGACGGTATGACCACTGAGAAGTTGAAAAAAGAACTGGATGCGCTTGTAAAGTTTCCGGGGCTGACCAATGCGTGGGTTTACCCCATTAAAACTCGCATTGATATGTTATCGACAGGTATAAAAACGCCGGTAGGTATAAAAGTTGCCGGAGCTGATCTTAATGAAATTCAGAAGATCGGTCAGCAGCTTGAAACGATACTTGATGATGTCGATGGTACGGCTTCTGTTTATTCAGAGCGAGTGGCTGGTGGACGCTATGTCAAAGTCGACATAAAAAGAGAGCAGGCTGCACGTTATGGCTTGAACATTGAGGATGTTCAGCAGGTTGTTGCCACGGCTATTGGCGGAATGAATGTTTCAGAGACCATTGAAGGGCTTGAACGTTACCCAATAAACTTGCGCTACCCTCAAGATTACCGTGATTCGCCGGAAGAATTAAAGAAGCTACCTTTAGTTACGCCAAACGGGCAGCGTATTAGTTTGGCGGATGTGGCTGATGTCTACGTTGAACTTGGACCGCCGGCAATTAAAAGCGAAAACGCAAGACTTAATGGCTGGACTTTTGTCGACATTGAGGGAGTTGATGTCGGCACTTATGTTGAAAAAGCAATGAAGGTTGTAGAACAAGAACTCGAGTTGCCAGCAGGGTATTCAGTTACCTGGTCCGGGCAGTACGAATATATGGAAAGGGCAAAGGAAAAACTGACTTACGTGATTCCGTTAACGCTCGCGATTATTATCGTTCTTTTATATATGAACTTTCGAAACGCTACAGAAATAGCCATTATATTGGGAACTTTGCCTCTCGCATTGGTGGGGGCAATCTGGCTAATGTATCTTTTAGATTATAATTTCTCAGTTGCTGTAGCGGTTGGTTTTATAGCTCTAGCAGGTGTCACTGTAGAAATAGGAATACTAATGCTGACTTACCTAAACCAGTCCTATAATGAATATGAAAAAAGTCAGTTAGAGCATGGTAAGGCATTAACGAAAGAGGGTCTCTCTCTTGCCGTAATGGAAGGGGCAGGACTTCGTGTTCGCCCAGTCATGATGACGGCCGTTTCTACAATTGCTGGTTTATTGCCTATAATGTTTAGTACAGGGACTGGGGCTGAGGTGGTTAGTAGAATAGCGGCGCCAATGGTTGGAGGAATGATCAGCGCTGTTATCTTAACCTTGCTCGTATTACCTGCTGTTTACTATTTGTGGCGAAAGAAAGACGTTAAGGTTAGATGATACCTTACTCTGTAAATATCACCTGCGCATCTTTGATCTCGATCAATGATGTGCAGGGGGTAGTATGCTAATTTATAGCATGGCAATAGGAGCGCACATATGTTTCAAGCAAAATTTTTAGTTGTGCTTATGTTAGGAATAGTGATACAGCTATCCTTCCCAGCCGCTCCTCCTTATAACAATGCTTCCAATGTACAGCACGAAAAAAGTGTTAGCCATATGGATGTTAGCAACGAAAGCAAAGATAACTTTCATTGCGATGAAAGTGAGCAATCTATCATTGACGACTGTTATTGCTGCGTAGCTGATAAATGCTCTATGGATGAAGAGTGTAACTCTGCGAACTCACCTCTAGTATTTATTCAATTCGACACCTCGATAAACTCTCCTAGCAACTTGCCACATCCCTTGTCTTATAAAGGTGATGTGAAGCAAATACTCTTCGATATTTACTACCCTCCGAAATAGCACTACTAAATTACAACTCTAGATTTTCTCGAAATTTAAGTAACTAGACTAAACACAGTCCATAAGCTATATGTTTTAGGGCTTTTAGGGCTTTTAGGGCTTTTAGGGGGGTATATGAACCTATCTAAAATTACCGCTATTTTTGATCAACTTCGACAAGACTCAGTGGAAGAGGCTCTCATCGGCCGTGGCGTTAGCGGCTTTACGCTGTTTCCTGTGCGAGGACGGGGTTACTACTTCGATAGCTATAACGATGATCACTTAGTTGATCACGTACAGCTTGAAGTTTATGTGAACAGTGATGATGCGCGTGATGTTGCCCTCTTGGTAGTTGAAGCGGCCCATACTGGGGTATCTAACGAGGGATTAGTTTCTATCTCGCCAATCGATGAATTGTTCTGGGGTCACGATAAACGAGCAGCCACTAATAAAGAGCTTTCGTTACAAAGTTAACACCGAGCAAATGTTGCCTGAAACGTATTGGTAGTTTTAATTAACAGGACAGTATTGATGTCAAATAACGATCATAGAGCAGGAGTGCGGGAAATTAACTTAGTCAATCGCACATTAAAGCTAAACACTGAGAGTGTGAAAAAAGTTCGCGAAGCGATTAACGAAATCGATCGCTTGGTTGGTCTCGATAGCGTTGCCTATGACTCTGAGCGTAACTTGTTATTGGTAGCTTATGATGCCTCTGAAGTGGATCTCAATGTTATAGAGGAAAAGCTCAGGAAGTTTGGTGTTGAAATAAATAGTGGGTGGTGGACTCATCTGAAAGAAGAGTACTACAAGTTTATTGACCAAAATATTAAAGATAATTCGGAACATACACCGTGGAGTTGTCACAGAAGTCCGCCAGTTAACAAAAGCAAACGAAAGTAACGATTAATTATAGGTAAGGAGTAAAAAATGCAAATAGAAACAATCAAAGATGTGCTGAGTTGGACCGTTGATTTCCACAAAAACCTGAAGGAGTGTGTTACTCACTGCTCTAAACAAAACCAAGATGAACGAGCTCGGATGATTCTAAACTACGTGTCGGGTCATGAGGCTAGCTTAGAGCGAATGGTCGAAGGTTTTTTGAGTACAGCAAACCGAAATGCATTAGACACTTGGTGTTATGACTATATTGGGAAACATCCCATCGTTGAGCATGGACACTGTGATTCGCCTTTTAAAGAGTTAGATACTGATCACATTATGGAGAACATTGTAAACCATCATGAGCAAGTCATTGAGTTGTATGAACACCTATATTCCCGTGTCGATATAGACAGCGCAAAAGAGCTGTTAGAAACAGTAAAAAACGTTGAAGAAAATGAAATTAAACGAATGGTGCAAACTGCGAACCGATTTTCGGATATGTAGTTAGTGACGGTTTTATCGTTGGTACTTTACGGGAAATAGCTTGTAACTATCCTATTGAAATTAGCTGGCAAAGACGCGGAGTCGGTTTACCGGGCGCTGTTAAAAATATTTAAGCAGATGCCGGCAGAATACCGGAAATCGCTCACCTGGGATCGCGGTATGGAACTGGCTAAGCATGCTGATCTAACAAAAGAAATTGGTATACCCGTTTACTTTTGCGACCCCCAATCACCATGGCAACGAGGCACAAACGAAAATACTAATAGTTTGGTTCGGCAATACTTCCCAAGAAAAACTGATTTATCTGTTCATTCACAGGAAGTTCTTAACAACGTAGCGACCCAATTAAACGAGAGACCGAGAAAAACATTGAGCTTTATGACACCGTCACACATGATTGATAAGGGTGTTGCGTTGATGACTTGAATCTACATCAGCCTTCTTCGCGAAAGAAATAAAGTAAAGTTTGAATTCATCAAGGTCGAATCTGGCAACTACCCAATCAGGGCTCTGTGTCGGGTTATGAAGGTCAGCAAGTCGGCTTACTATGACTGGTGCAAGCGCCCGGGCAAGCTGATTGGCGCTCAAGAGCTGCAGCTTCGCCGCCGGATCAAGGAACTGTTCAAAGCGAGCAGATCCAGCTTGGGCAGCCGGAAAATGATGAAGGCACTTCGCGCGGAAGGCTTTGAAATTGGCCGATACCGGGTTCGCCGGCTTATGGATCAAATGGGCTTGAAGGTGACGCAGCGCGTGGCTTACAAAGTAACCACCAAGCGCAAACACAGCGACAGCGTAGCGGGCAATTTGCTGAATCAGAATTTCAACCCAGTGGGCCCGAATCAGATCTGGGCGGGCGATGTGACCTACTGCCGCACCGGCGAAGGCTGGATGTATCTGGCGGTTGTGATGGACCTGTATTCGCGGCGCATCGTGGGCTGGGCAATTGATAAAACGATGACCACCAGTTTGGTGCTGCGGGCTCTGATTACGGCTTACAACCTGCGCAGGCCGAGCAAGGGGCTGGTGTTCCATAGCGACCGCGGGTCGCAGTACACCAGCAAGCGGTACCGGAAGCAGCTTCAGCGTTTTGGTATGCGAGCGAGTATGGGCGACGTTGGCGCCTGCTGGGACAACGCAGTTGTTGAACGATTTTTTGGCAGCCTGAAACATGATTGGCTCTTTAAAGTGTCACAACCGACACGTGAACATATGAAAAGGGATGTGGCCGCTTACATCCGTTACTACCACCTGGAGCGACTACATTCGGCCAACGGCGGCAGGTCGCCAGTTAACCATGAATTATTGTTTAAAAATGTGTCCGGATTTAGTTGACCAGTACATCCAATGGGTTAAAGTGGTGCTGAAAAGAAGTAAATGTATGCAGTCATGAGGCTATACGCACGCGTATACGGAATTTGGCACATACCTCGAGAGGATTAGTTGTTATGAGGCAGAATCAATCAGAACATCCACACCACGTGGATCCGTCGCACACAGATGCGCCGCTCTCAGATCCCGTGTGCGGCATGCGAGTTACAGAGAATTCATCCCATCACATGGAGCATGAGGGTAAGTCTTTCTATTTTTGCAGCACCAAGTGTTTGGGTAGATTCCGTGATGACCCGGAAAAGTACCTCGATCCCACCAAGTCGGAGGAACATACAACGCCGCATGAGCCCGGCACGACGTACACTTGCCCTATGCATCCGGAGATCCTGCAAGATCACCCGGGAACCTGTCCAAAGTGTGGCATGGCTCTTGAGCCATTGATGCCCAGTCTGGATGATGATAACAATCCAGAGTTGAAAGATTTTTCACGCAGGTTCTGGTGGACGCTGCCGTTTACTGTCATCGTGACAATACTTGCTATGTTCGGCCCGCAGCTTGGCTGGTTCAGCATGAGCGTGCAAACATGGATCGAACTCGTTCTCTCAATACCGGTAGTGTTGTGGGCAGGGCAGCCATTTTTTGTACGGGGCTGGCAATCAGTAGTGAACCGCAGCCCGAACATGTGGACGCTGATAGGCCTTGGTACTGGAGCTGCGTTTATCTATAGCACTATCGCGACGATAGCACCGGGCATATTCCCTGAAACTTTCATGTCGATGGGCCGCGTTTCAGTCTATTTTGAAGCAGCAGTTGTCATTATTTCGCTGACATTGTTGGGTCAGATGCTTGAGTTGAGGGCACGCTCGAAAACATCAGCTGCCATCAAGTCCTTGCTCGGTCTGGCGCCTAAGACAGCACGGCGGATCAACAAGGATGGCACTGAGGAAGATGTGCCTTTGAATCACGTACATGAAGGTGATCGCTTGCGCGTTCGCCCTGGTGAAAAAGTCCCGGTTGACGGCACGGTAGAGGAAGGTAATAGCTCATTGGATGAGTCGATGTTGACCGGAGAGCCACTCCCCGTAAGCAAGCGGCCCGGAGACAAGGTGATTGGCGCGACGATGAATACTTCAGGCGCTCTTGTGATTCGGGCAGAGAAAGTGGGTTCTGCCACAGTGCTCTCTCAGATTGTGCAGCTCGTAGCGCAGGCGCAGCGTTCGCGCGCTCCCATGCAGCGCATGGCTGACTTGGTTGCCGGTTACTTCGTTATGGCTGTAGTGGTCATCGCCATAACAACTCTGTTCGTTTGGGGATTCTTCGGTCCGCAACCGAGCTGGGTGTACGGTTTGATAAATGCTGTTGCGGTGCTGATTATCGCTTGCCCGTGTGCGTTGGGGCTGGCCACACCCATGTCCATCATGGTGGCAACCGGCAAAGCCGCTACGCAAGGCGTGCTGTTTCGCGATGCCGCCGCGATTGAGAACTTCCGCAAAGTCGATACTCTGATTGTTGATAAAACCGGCACATTGACTGAAGGACGTCCGGCTTTTGAACAAGCAATTCCGGCAGGTGACATAACTGCCGATGAAGTACTACGTCTTGCAGCGAGCCTCGATCAAGGCAGTGAACATCCACTTGCCGACGCTATTGTGAACGCGGCGCGCGAGCGCGGCCTCACACTCAGTGCAGTCGACGATTTTGAATCAGGTAGCGGCATCGGCGTTCGTGGCCAAGTCGATAGTAAGTCGCTGGTCCTGGGCAATACAGCTCTGATGCAGCAAGACGGGATTGATGTTACCCACCTGACAAACATCGCCGACTCATTGCGCGAAAAAGGTGCGAGTGTCATGTATCTCGCCTCGGATGGCCAACTTGCAGGCCTGTTGGCTGTCTCCGACCCGATCAAACAGAGCACGCTGGAAGCAGTGCGAGATCTCCAGCAAGCGGGGATTCGTATCATCATGGCAACCGGCGATGGTATTACAACGGCTAACGCTGTTGCCAAGGAATTGGGAATCGACGAAGTGCACGGCGAAGTCAAACCTGCTGACAAGCTTGACCTCGTCACACAGCTTCAAGCTGAAGGTTGTATTGTAGCTATGGCTGGGGACGGGATTAACGATGCCCCGGCTCTCGCAAAGGCTAACGTAGGTATCGCCATGGGGACGGGTACAGACGTTGCCATGAACAGCGCTCAGGTAACCCTGGTCAAAGGCGACTTGCGTGGAATCTCCACCGCACGGCACCTTTCCGATAGTACCGTCGCTAATATGAAGCAAAATCTGGGTTTCGCGTTTATCTACAATGCGCTTGGCGTCCCGATCGCAGCCGGTGTGTTGTATCCCCTCACGGGTATTCTGCTCTCACCCATGTTCGCCGCACTCGCAATGAGTCTCAGCTCGGCATCGGTGGTTTTCAACGCTCTCCGGCTTCGTGGCTCACGCGATTGAATGGGGCGATAACCCACGGAATGATGCTCTGATAACACAAGCTGCTGAAGAACAGATGTTTCAGCAGCTTGTGCCCCCTCATCCACCATCCGTTGATTAACGAGGCATTAATCGATGCTGTTTCACCAGCGTATAGAATACCGGGATGACAATGAGTGTGAGGATAGTAAAGCTCGGGAAAGAGGAATTGAAACAACTAAAGTCTCAAACTTCAATGCGATTGCTGGCCATGGCGTGGAGGCTAAAGTAGACGGGAAGTCCCTCCTTTTTGGTAATGAAAAACTTTGACGTGAACGTCAAATTGAGCTCGGTAACTTTATTGAAAAAGCCCAAGAATTAGCAGCTGAAGCTAAGACACCAATGTACTTTGCTGTTAATAATGAATTGGCTGCAATAATTGCAGTTGCTGACCCAATAAAAGACGACTCTGTCGATGCCATTAAGCGTTTGCAGGATAACGGTGTGCGAGTCGTAATGCTTACTGGTGATAATCGCGCGACTGCACAAGCGGTTGCTGAAAAAGTAGGAATTAAAGAATTTTTTGCCGAAGTTCTGCCGGAAGAAAAATCAAAAAAGGTTCAGGAGCTGCAGATGGAAGGCGAAATTGTTGGTATGACGGGAGACGGTATTAATGATGCGCCAGCGCTAGCTATTGCCAATGTAGGCTTCGCTATTGGCACTGGGACGGACGTTGCTATTGAAAGTGCCGATATTACATTGATGCGTGGGTCGTTACATGGGCTTGCCGATGCGATCGCGGTGAGCAAGGCCACGCTGCGCAATATTAAGCAAAACTTATTTGGTGCTTTTATTTACAACGTAGGGGGTATTCCTTTTGCCGCAGGCGTTCTGTACCCGTTTTTGGGAATGCTATTGAGCCCGGTTATTGCTGGTGCAGCAATGGCTTTTTCTTCTCTTACGGTAGTGAGTAACGCTAACCGGTTACGCTTTTTCAAAGCCAAGAAACATTAACGCACCTTCTAACACTGACGCATTCAGGAGAATAAACATGTTATTCATTAATATTGCTGGTATCACTTTGATCGCGCTGATCGTCTGGTGGTTTTGGCTTTACAAGCCCCAGCAGCTGAAGCTGGGAGAAGGTGATTTGGTGATTGCCGTCGAAAACGGTATCTACTCGCCTTCGAGAATAAAAATACCTGAAGGTAAACCGGTTGAACTTAAGTTCCTGCGGAAGGATCAATCGCCTTGTTCTGAAACTTTGCTCATTCCCAAGCTAGAAATAAGTGAAACGTTGCCTTCTAACAAATTAAAGCAAATTCAAATACCAGCGCTGGAACCCGGAGAGTACGACTTTCATTGCCAGATGCAAATGTATCGGGGAAAGCTAGTTGTCGGTTAAATGGCTTAAAATGGGGGGATTACACAACAACTCGCGCAAAAAATTAAGCAGTTTTGGATAGAGAGCGGTGGTTTTCATGGCTACCGCAATATCTATATGGACTTTCGTGATGCCAACCAATATTGCGGCCGAGATCGGATCTTACGCTTAATGCAAAAAGAAGGCATCCGTGCACAGCGGGGTTATAACACGCCCAACAGAGGATGAATTAGACGAAATTACGGATGAGGAACAAGCGCTAATTATTGCGGACCAAATCCGTGAATTTAACGAAAGATCAAGCATCGGCATTGCTCAATCCATTGCTAGTCAAATGGCGGCATTGAATGATTTTGAATCATTTAAAAATAGCGTGACTGCTCAAAGTCAATGGGGTGGTGATGTGTATCGGGCATTGCAAGGTCAACTAGCATTCCTAAAAGAACATAGCGCCATAAAAGACATTATGAAAGCTCAAAGTCTATGGAATGGAGAGGCGCAGCGCGCGGCAGCAGCGTTAGAAATGGCTATACGAGATAATCCTGAAGCGCAAAAAAGTGCTGGGAAGTTGCAAGCGAAAGCTCGAAAAATCTCTAAAAAGCCACCTGATGCAGAATCAGATTCGGAAGAATGAATTAGTTGTCGAATAAACAATGCGAATTAACTTATTAGCTGCATAATTATTCATCCTTAGTTGGCAATTGTCACCAGTACATTTAAAGAATCAAAGACAGTCGCTTTTAAGGTATGAAATCAAACATGGTCACCGTTTGGTCACCATTTGGTCACAAGCCCCAATATGGTCACAAATACGCACAAAGCATCAAGCCAACCATCACGGCTGCAAGTCAATAAAATCAAGGGATTTGGAACTTTAAGAAGATGGTGCGTCCGAGTAGACTCGAACTACCGACCCCTACCATGTCAAGGTAGTGCTCTAACCAACTGAGCTACGGACGCACGTTTTGAGGCGTTCACGATTGTGAACGGGGGCTATATTAGTCATTCTGCCACGACGGTGCAAGTGGTTTCTGCCCTGTCGTTGCTCGATCGCGTAAGTTTCGACCTATTCTAGAAACCTAGCGGTATTCCGAAGCTGAACAAGCTAACCAACTAAGCTGTCCATACCACCATAAATGCTAGCGCAGCTGCTGACCGAGGAGGTGCTGAGCGATTAAGCGTACCACGTAGCTTAGTTTGAACAAACCAGCTAGACTACGACGCCTTTGGTAAACCGCGAATGCTAGATGGCTCTTTGATGGAGCCTGGGGCACGGCCGCGCCTTAAAAACTTTACTGACTATGCAGGTATCAGTAATATCGGTATCACTCGCCGCGGCTTTACCGATCACCTGCATTTGGATGATGTTGAGCTCATTCATATGAATGGTCGGGTGTACGACTATAACCTAGGTCGCTTCTTAAGCGTCGACCCGGTGATTCAAAGCCCGGGCAACAGCCAATCCTTAAACCCGTATTCCTACCTGATGAACAACCCACTGGCGGGAACCGACCCCACGGGCTATAGTGGCTGTGGGGTATCACAAATGGCGGATTCGATGTGTCCTCATATGACAGCGCTTGAAAACGCCACCACGGACATCTCATCGAAGCCGCGGCAAAACGACAGTGCGAGCAATACCGTAGGTAATGGTGCACAACCAAGTGAACTGACGGATTTAGTTCAACAGATGCAAGTTGCTGATATTGGCAGTCAAAATCAAGCGCCAGCACTGGGATACGTACTTTCTGACAGTCAGAATGACAAATCTCCAACGGATATATCCAATGATGTTTATACTAATATAAATTTTAAAGGAAAAATAAAAACAACAGTCGATGTGAAAAATAAAGCTTACACATTACAAATTAAGCTCTCAGTTGGAACAAATGATATTGAGCATGAGCTTTTGTCAGATTACATTGCCGGTATTAACGAACACTTCAATATTGAAGGTACTCACTCAAATGGGTATAAAATACTTCTAAAAACAGACGTATCTTTTAGCAAAGAGAATCCTGACTTCTACATAAACGAGTGCCCCGGATGGTGCAGCACTGCAAATTCTTTTAGAAATGCTGGTCGCGCTTCTCTCGGATCGACTTTAATAGAGCTGCGCGCACCGGCCGCAGATAGAAATACAGCTGCACATGAGTTTGGCCATATGTTAGGTCTTCTTCATCAGCATAACGATACGAAAAGTCTATTAAGTTATGCTCATGTCGAAGGGCATGAAAGAAAGCTCACAGATAACGACTTGCAAAGATTGTTTCAGCAATACAGGAAAGACGGCTATGAATAAGTATCTTCTTTTTTTATTTTTCATGCCATTTCATTTGGCAGCTTCATATGATGAAGGTATTGAGCATTTTAAATTTTCTGGAACAGGCTCTCATGAAAAAAGTCTGGTTGTTGATGGCCCATCTTTTAGCCATAAAGGACTTTGCATGAAGGATAGAGTTATATTAACGTTATATAATAATAGAGTTACATCATCAAAGCCTATTCAATTGTTTCAAGCCCAAATTGCTGGCAGCGAATGTGCTGAGTTAGATAGAGAACAAGCAGTTCTGTATCTTGGCAAGTTAGGTGATATTAATTTCGAAATTTACAATACTAAACTTTCAAAGTTGAAAAGCTGGTGTGACAATAGCGATCGAGATTTTTGTAGTGATTATAAAGTCAAGGAGTTTCACCTCGGTCTCGACGGACAAGTAAGAATTGTAGTTTTTGGAACAGGAGGGAGATCATACTCCGTTGAATTCTCTCCCGGTAAAGATGTTTTTGTTGGGCGATTATTCGACTGAATTTATGTTTAGTTGTATTTCCAGCTTGACTCGGAGTTATTGTAACTACCCCGTAATCAACCCACTTTGACGTATTGCTTCAGCCAGTACGCGCTTTGGCTCGGCCTCACCGTGAACTAAGCGTACGTCGTGCAATGGCTTTTCGGTAGTTTCTAAAAACTCCAACAACTCTTTTTGGTCGGCGTGTGCCGAATTTCGCGACCGGGCACAAGCTTGACCTTCAGTGACGAGGATGGGCAGGTCGTCGGGCGCCGGCACTATGACGCCTTTGGTAAAACGCGAATGATTGACGGCACCTTGATGGAGCCCGGAGCACGGCCACGCCTAAAGAACTTTGCTGACTATGCGGGTATCAGCAATATCGGCATCACTCGCCGCGGCTTTACCGACCACCTGCATTTGGATGACGTTGAGCTCATTCATATGAATGGTAGGGTGTACGACTATAACCTAGGGCGCTTCTTAAGCGTCGACCCGGTGATTCAAAGCCCCGGCAACAGCCAATCCTTAAACCCGTATTCGTACCTCATGAATAACCCTCTGGCGGGAACCGACCCCACGGGCTATATTGGCTGTGGGGTATCACAAATGGCGGACTCGATGTGCCCCCATATGATAGCCCTTGAAAACGTCACCACGGACACCTCATCGAAGCCGCGCCAAAACGACAGTTCGAACAATACCGTAGGTAATGGTGCGAGTGACAAAGTTGCTACCGCTCACGGACGTGGTGAAACCAGCGATTTAGCGCCGCCAGCCGAGGCTGAGGGTGGTCAGGGTGATACCAGTGGGAAGCATGGGAGTGCAGAGTCATCTGGGCTAACTGGGAAAATAGAAAAATCTGAACTTGGAAAAGACGAAGGTAGTGCGCAAAAAACATTTGATAAGGCTTATGAATTCTTCAAAGATGATGCAAGCAACATGGGCGAAGAGGTAGAGTTTAAAGATGAATACGCAATCTCTATTCGAAGTGTGTCCGACCATAATGAGACTTACGCCCCTAAATTATTTAAAAGCTTTGAAGAGGCAAACGAATATGCAGGTGAAAGTTACGGCGCTGGATACGAGAAAGTGTGGGTGTTTGGGTACCACTATGGGGGAAAATCAACTATTTATAAACCTGCAACGTTTTCTAGGCCGGGTTTCACAGGGGTGGAAAGAGCTATTGCGACATTGGCGCATGAGTCTAGGCATTACAATCCAGCTAACCTAGGTAAAGCACGTCCACATAACTCTAGGTTACAGCAGAGAGCGTTTGCGCTGGTTTCCCAACAAGCAGTTGACCGATTCAGGCGTCAAAAAGGAGTAGGCAAACAATGAAGATATTGTTTCTAGTTGCAGCTTTAACCCTAACTGCTGCATGCAATGCAGACACAAATAGATTGAAAGAATGTGGCGTTACTATAGATAAATCGTACGATGGAAAAAATGGAGAGTTTGTAGAATTTGTCGTCAATATTGATTCCAATACTAATAGCCGTAAATGCTCTGAAATTTCAGAAATTACTTTATCAAATTTTAAAACAGGTGAATGGGTAATATTCCCGTTGCCGAAAAAAGGCGCTGAAGTATCATTGAGGATTAGAAAGGCGTCCATTGATTACTCGGTTTTGAATTTAATATTTAGGTCAACAAAGATCGACGATGTCTATTTTGACGAAAAAAATTCAATAAAAATTTATCTTTCAGATTTTTGAATGTTGGCGTAGTGAGCCTCCCTAGAGGCACCCGACTACGTCACTCAACTAACTGTAAGTAGCGGTTCGTATGAAATGTCATATAAGCCTTTCACAGTGAAGCTTGATGCTTTTCCTCAAATATTTGGTTTCATGGAATTGCGCAGTCACATAATAATGAATGTAGAATTGAAAAATAAGGCAATTAAGATGATGGATAATTGTTTTGTACGAGCTAAAACCACTATCGACGTGGTAACCCCAGAGGATTGGATATTTATTACAACTGGAATGCTAAAAAGCAATAGCGATAAATATGCACCATCACCCGTGGCGGCAGCCAGTATAGCTTTACGTATGGGGCGCAGCGTGAGCGGGTGAAAGTCGTTCGAGATGGGGTGACCACCTATGAAGTCGACCACGCCTATGAAGCCAGCCCGGATGGGAGCTGGAAGGTCTATTTAAGCGCCATGGCCATTATCAGCTACAGCAATGACGATGGGCATCGCATCCGCTACCACCATAAGGACCGTCTGGGCACGAGCTTGACCTTCAGTGACGAGAATGGGCAGGTCGTCGGGCGCCGGCACTATGACGCCTTTGGTAAACCGCGAATGATTGACGGCACCTTGATGGAGCCCGGAGCACGGCCACGCCTGAAGAACTTTGCCGATTATGCGGGTATCAGCAATATCGGCATCACTCGCCGCGGCTTTACCGACCACCTGCATTTGGATGACGTTGAGCTCATTCATATGAACGGGCGGGTGTACGATTATAACCTTGGCCGGTTTATGTCGGTTGATCCATTTATTCAAAGCCCCACGAATAGCCAAAGTATTAACCCCTATTCGTATATTATGAATAACCCGTTAAGTGGGACAGATCCGACGGGATATGCAAGTTGTAGTGTAGATGATGCCGCAGGGTGCCAAGACGTTGCAGAAGATCTGGGTAAAGGCGAAACAGCCGATGTAACACAAAAGCAATCTGTCACAGGTTCCCGCATAAAACGCGATGTGAAAGTCGGCACCATGACAGGCAATGGTAATGGTACGGTTAATATTCAGATAGGCAATATGTCTGCAACAGCCGATATAGGCACACCATCAACAACTGCAAAAGGTAATAATAGTACCAATTACAATCAAATATACTCAGATACAGCCTCTACGATTGCTAATGGTGCAGCCGCTGCCATTGGTAATCTAATACCTGACATGGCAAATGGCATTGCTGATTGGACTGAAAGGTTTCTACATCAAGATTCTGGCTTTCTAGGTAGGATGGGGCAATGGGTTGATGTAGATAACGAAGTCGCACAAGGTGTGGCAAATGACTTTAGGAAAGTAGGTTCAGTTTTACTTGCAAATACCCCTCTACGTGCTAGTTCCTCAGCTTCAATGCGGTTACCGTCAGGAGGGCTATCTGGGAATATGGTTGCCCAACCCAAGCTGTTATGGGGGCGAAATGCAGAACAAATAGCTGCCATATTGACCGCTGAAGGTTATCAAGTTGCAGTAAGACAATCGACAAGGGGGTCTGGTAACGCAACAATCATCAAAGTAGGCGGACATAAGCAAGTTACACAAATTCAAGTTCATGCAGGTGGCGGCAGACATGGTGGCGCTTATTACAAAATATCGACCAGTACTCAAGGTAGAGTCTGGGTTGTTAATCCTGCAACATTCCGTGCCGACCCTAACCAAAAAGGCACAATAGTAAGTGGAGTTAATTAATGGTTAGCGAACAATTTGAATGGGCACTATTAGCATTAGCTCAACCTGCAAAAGTTCAACTTGGATTGTTTCCTGATTTTGCTAACGCGGCTGACGAGTTAGCATTAAGCTGGGAAGAAGCCTTAGAGGATACTGATTTGGATGAGCTGTCTGATAGTGCAAGAAGCGCCATCAAAGAACTTGATGACTATATGCTATCTATTAGCGGTCAAGAGAATGCTGAGCTGTGGACCAATGAATCGGTATCGAGCAGTGTTCAATGGGCGAAGATGAGAAAAATGGCTAGCAGAGTAATTAGGGAGCTTGGCTGGATAAGATCTTCTCCTCATAAGCCATTATGGGCAATTTATGTTCATGATGATGAATCTACTTAACAATACCTAAAATAAGACTCAGGATCTCTTTAGGATCCTGAGCCAACCTTCTACCCATCATCACAACTTCAGTCCTTTCAGGATGGAGTTGTATTTTGTTTTTTTAACAATTTCCCTAGAAAAAGCTATCAAGTGCGCAACCAAACCCAGTAGAACTACGCACTTGCTAGCAGCAGGTTGTGCAATCTGTGCCAGCGCCACTAACTGGTGGGGCTGGACAGACTGATCTGTTCTGCTGGCCGGGTGTGATCAGCTCTGCTGTTTGAGGCTGCTCAGTCTGCTGTTACTTTCGGAGCAACGTACGCTCAAATATCAGGTGTTTTAAGTCACGGAAATTATCCGGGATTGGTCCGTTCTGATAGAGGATGTCTGAAAGCTGTTGCATCTCGGTGTGACAGATAAAATTATAAAAGTGTTGTTCATCTTCATCCATGTCAAGGTAGTGCTCTAACCAACTGAGCTACGGACGCACATTCTGAGGCGTTCACGATTGTGAACGGGGGCTATATTAGTCATTCTGCCACACGACGGTGCAAGTGGTTTCTGCCCTGTCGTTGCTCGATCGCGTAAGTTTCGACCTATTCTAGAAACCTAGCGGTATTCCGAAGCTGAACAAGCTAACCAACTAAGCTGTCCATACCACCATATATGCTAGCGCAGTTGCTGACCGAGGAGGTGCTGAGCGATTAAGCGTACCACGTAGCTTAGTTTGAACAAACCAGCTAGAAATATCTGTAAAAAATGCAACACAGCCACTGTCATTAGTGGGAACTCGGCTTCGAGACCCCAAGCAAGATAGGCTACTACTAAGAATGCTCCCAAAAAGATAAGCATGGCGTAGTTGGCACCCGTTAGGAGGCGCTGGGCTGTTTGCTGTTGAGCGGGGCTGGGGCGATTAGCCTGATGTGCTTGGTGTGCTGCAACAGCGGTAGCAGCGGCGCTACTGAAACGAGTATCAATGGTAGTCATAGGGCACCTTGGTTGCTGTAGATCATAATAATCATCTTCAACGCATGTTTAATAAGATGCATTATGCATGCATGTTTGATGTGGATCAAGCTTTGGGTTAATATCTGCTTTGTAAATGCACCTTTACGGCGGTCTTATGCAATTAAAAAAATATACGGATTACGGTTTGCGCATCTTGATGTACTTGGCCAGCTACGAGCAGTTGGGCGAGGGGGCTAAGTTGGCAACGATAAAAGAGATTTGTGCTACGTTCGATTTGTCAGCTAATCATGTGAATAAGGTGGTGCATCATTTAGGACGGCTAAAGTTAATCGAAACTCGTCGTGGCAAAAATGGTGGGTTTTTGTTGGCGCAGGCGCCAGAGCAGATCTCGTTGGCTTTTGTGATAAGGCAGCTTGAGGGTGATGAGAAGTGGATTGAATGCGAAAATCCCTACTGCGTGGCGATGCCTGCTTGTGAGCTAAAAGGTATAGTGGCACGTGGAAAAGAGTTGTTTTACCAGTACCTTGAACAATATTCGCTAGCCAGCTTGATGGTGCAGGCGCCACAATTACGTGAGATATTCACGGTGGCGCGCGGTGAGTTAAATTAACCGGCACGCCACCTTTGTTCAAGTTTGATTAGAACCCAAGCGGGATGCCAAAGCTGAAAAACGCGACTAACAGCGCGGTCCATACCAGCATAAAGGCCAGTGAATAGGGCACCATCATGGCAATCATTTCGCCGAAGGTGAGTTGCGGATTATATTTGCGCATAAAGGCTAAGATAATACCGGCGTAACTCATCATCGGGGTGATGATATTGGTTGATGAATCCGCCACTCGGAAGGCTGCGGCGACTAAATCGGGTGTCATTTCGCTATTAACCAAGTACAGCATCGGAATAAATATTGGGCCTAACAGCATCCATTTAGAGGTGAGCCCGCCGACGAAAATATTAATGATGGCGGTAACTAGGATAAAGCCAATCAATAATAATACCGGAAAGCTTTGTAGCCCTAAGTTGGTGAGCAGGGTTGCGCCTAAGTAGGTGATGTAGGCACCAAGTCCGCTGTAACTCAGTACGCCCAGAAAGTTATAGCAAAAGAAAGTAAGTACCAAGATGTAGCCCATGGTGTCCATCTGTTTCACCATGGCTTTCACGACATCTTGCATCGAGGTAAAACGTCCGCTTGCCACACCAAAAGCAACACCCACGGCGGTAAAGACGAAAGTAATAAGCAGGATCACGTTATTCAGGTAGGGAGTAATGGTTGCGCCCTCGGCGTTTTGATAGGGTGCCAGGGGGCCCACTGCTAAGCCATAAACAGCCAGTAACGCTACCACTAGAGCAATGCCTGCGGCACGTAAACCTTTTTGTTCTTGCGCAGTGACATCAAAATCGCCGAGCTCTAATTCAGCTGGGATGGTATAGGGCTTTTGCTCGAGTCGTGGCTGCACAAATTTTAGCGTCACCCAAGCCCCTACCGCACCTAACACGAAAGTTGAAGCCAAAATGAAGTAGTAATTCATGGTGGCTGGCGTTAAAGGTTCTCCGGCTTGATTGGTGAAAGGAATCCCCTGAGCTTCGGCAAAAACTTGAGCGTTGACCCCAATAATGACATCAATCGGGGTTGCGGGAATTAAATTGGCACTAAAGCCGGCGGAAACTCCGGCAAAAGCTGCGGCCATGCCGATCAGCGGGTTTTTGTTTAAGCCTGCATAAAGTAGCCCGGCCAGCGGGATCAAGATCAAGTAACCGGCATCGGTAGCAATGGAGCTCATGATGCCAATAAAGACGAGGAATAAGGGTAACCAATTAATGGGTAAGCCGCGCGATACTTTCTTTAAGATGGCGCCAAATAATCCAGAGTGTTCTGCAATGCCTACCCCTAGCATGACGATTAAGATAACGCCAAGCACGCCGCCACCAAAACCTAACCAGTTAGTTAATAACGCATTATCAAACAGCCATACCACATTGTCGCTGGCCAGCATGTTTTTGATTTCATAGGCTATGGGTTGCCCATCGCCACCGTAGGTTGTGAAGGTTAAGCCACCGATGGCCCAGGTTAACACCAGCGCGCCGATTAGAAAGTAAATGAAGATGATAACGGGATCGGGGATGCGTTTACCAGCTCGTTCAACAAAAGCGATGAAGCCTTTATCGCTGGAGGTTGTTGGTTGTGAAGACACTGCTAGGTTCCTTAGTTGTTTTTATTAGGTATTGCGATGAGGGGCATGGTAGGAGAATTTTTCCGGGGTGTCTACGCTTTAGCTGGCACATATAGGTGGTTCTGGGGCTGGCACTTGTCCTTGCGCACGGCAGCGAAGTAACAAGCGCCAGACCAAAATAAGCTTATCTTAATTGATGCTTCAACACCTTACCGTTCGCGTTGTGGGGGAGTTCATCCATGACGGCGTAAATGCGGGGACATTTATAATCGGCGAGGCAGTTGCTCATGTGTGCACGCAAGTCAGCTTCAGTGGCGTTAGCTTTCAGTACCACGCAGGCTTTTACGGTTTCGCCCCACTGCGGGTGCGGAATACCAATAACCGCGGCTTCTAGCACCGCAGGGTGCCGGGCTAGAGCGTCTTCAACCTCGCGCGGATAGACATTTACACCGCCACAGATAATCAGATCTTTGATGCGATCTTTAACCCAGAAATAGCCGTCTTGGTCACGAATACCTATATCTCCAGTTCGGATCCAACCGTCGCTGGTGAAGACCTCTGCGGTGGCGCTGGGATTACGCCAATATTCTTGCATCAGGCCTTCTCCGCCAATGTGAATTTCGCCCGGTTCGTTCACTGCTGCGATCTTGCCATCGCTGTTGATAATTCTCATCTCGGTAAAGGCGGCGGCACGCCTGCCAACAGATCCAGCTTTGCTGGCATGCTCTTCTGGGCGTAAAAAACTGCCAGTTGGACCGGCCTCGGTTAGGCCGTAAACGCAATAAAATTGATCGCTACCAAAGGCTTCTTGTACTTGTTTTGCATGTTCTGCGGCTAACGGGCCGCCACCATAAATCCAGTGACTCATGCTGGTTAAGTCAGCTGTTTTAATAGCAGGGTGCTGTGCCGTCATCAGGTAGGCCACGGGTGCGCCAAAGAAATGGGTGGTGCGTTCTTGTGCTACTAGCTGAAGGAGCAGTTCAGGAGTAAAAGTTGGTGCGATAACATGGGTGCTGCCCATGATGGTACCGCCTACTAAGGTTAGGTTTAGCGGTGCCGAATGAGTAAATGGCATCAGCGATAACAGCCGACTATCGGGGCCGTAATGCATTTCTGTGGCGAACATCATGCCAACAAAGAGTAACGCTTGATGATGAAACAAGACCCCTTTGGGGCGGCCAGTGGTACCTGAGGTGTAGAGCAAGGTTGCGGCGGTTAATACAGCGTCTGTTGCCAACGGTTGTAATGGGTCTTGGGCGCTATCTGATGGCCCTGGCGGCAAGGTGTGGGCGATTGGCTGGCTGGCAAGAAATTCGGGCATTTGGTTAATCACCAGGCTGTTTATACCTAAGTCGCGGCAGGCTGCTAGTGCATGGGTGCTGGTTAAATCACAGGTGATCACTAAACGGGCATCTGCATCGGTGAAGATGTAGTTAAGCTCACTGGCGGTGAGTTTAACGTTAATCGGAGCGACGATGGCACCGATACGTTGGATGGCAAAATACGCCACCACAAAAGTGTAGGTATTGGGTAACACCAAACAGACCCGGTCGCCTGCGCTAATTTGGTGCTGACAAACTAAGTAGCGTGCACAGCGATCCACATCGTTATCGAGTTGCTGCCATGTTGCTCGAAGTTGGCCATCAATCACGGCTTCTTGGTTTGGGTATTTACGGGCGTTACGTGCTACGTAAGCTGGGATAATCATCGCAGGCTCCTTAAAACGCGCGGTTAATGATTGAGTTAAGATCGAGCCCACTGGGCAGACAGCCGTAATTGGCATGACTGCGGGCAACCAGACGTGCAGCGATAAAAGCATCAGCTAGGGTATTGGGGGCGTGTTGTAAGAGCAGGGCCGCCTGCAAGGCAAGCGCCATGTGGTCGGCAAAGTAACGTGCATGGTAGGGCCATTGCTGTTGCGGCGTTTGTTTGAAATTGCGTTGTAGTTCAGCGACAAATTCATCAAAGCGTCGGTCACAGCCGCTCGCTCGCTGCAGTTCGTTAAAATAGGCCTCGAGTACTTGTGGTTCTTTTGCTATGGCGCGCAGAATATCCAGACATTGCACGTTTCCGCTGCCCTCCCAAATGGCGTTAACCGGGGCCTCTCGATACAAGCGCGGCATGATGGTGTTTTCCATAACGCCCATACCACCGATAACCTCCATGGCTTCGTAAGCATGATTAGGGGTGCGTTTACAAATCCAATACTTACCTATGGGAGTAGCAATACGGGCCAACAGCCGCTCGTGTTCTTGATCTTGTTGGTCCATGGAGCGAGCCATGCGCAGGGTAAGTGTCATCGCAGCTTCGCTTTCTAGAGCTAAATCGGCTAACACATTCTGCATTAAGGGTTGATCACAGAGGAGGGCACCAAAGGCTTGGCGATGACGGGCATGATGAATGGCTTGTACGGTTGCTTGACGCATTCCAGAACTAGAACCAATCATGCAATCGTAACGAGTCATGGCCACCATCTCGATGATAGTGGGCACGCCGCGGCCCGGCTCACCTACCATCCAGCCAAGTGCACCGCGCAGCTCACACTCGCTGGAAGCGTTGGCAATATTGCCCATTTTGTTTTTCAGTTGCTGGATCTGCAGCGCGTTTTTACTGCCATCAGGGCGCCAACGGGGCACTAAAAAGCAGGACAGGCCGGCTGGCGTTTGCGCAAGGACTAAGAAGGCATCACTCATAGGAGCAGATACAAACCACTTATGGCCCACCAGTTCATAGGCTTCGCCGGCACCTTCCGTACCTACCGCATAGGCTTGGGTGCTGTTGCTACGTACGTCAGAACCACCTTGTTTTTCGGTCATCGCCATGCCGATGGTTAGGCCTAATTTTTGCCCATCAGGTAGGTTTCGGCCGTCGTAGATGGTGCTGGTAATTTTGGGTGCGAATTGCGCAAACAAGTTGGGTTGATGGCGCAAGGCTGGTAGGGCGGCAAAGGTCATGGTTATCGGGCAACCGTGGGCAGCTTCCACTTGGGTGTGCAAATAATACTTGGCGGCTCGGGCGACGTGGGCACCAGGCTTCGGGTCAGTCCATGGGCTTGCATGTAAGCCTTCGCTGATAGCAATGTCCATCAACTGGTGATAGCTAGGATGAAAATCGATGTGATCGATACGGTGGCCAAAGCGGTCGTGGGTAAGTAGTTGTGGCTTATTTGCATTGGCGTGAAAGCCCAATGCAATGCGTTCGGGCAGACCGCACTCTGCACCAAACCGGGCTAAGTCTTGTTGCGCCCACGCGCCGCCTTCGCGGTTAACTGCTTCTTGAAGGGCGCTATCTTCTGCATAAAGATTATAGTCTTCTAAAGCTGGGGGTTGGTTTTCTACTTGGTGGGTATTGCTTAGATAAGTAGGGTCGCGTTCGGCTGGCATGATGGTTGTCCTGTGTTGATCGTTATTTATGAGTTATTGATGATGCGAGATGGGCTGACGGCCATGGGCGGGCGCTGATGGCCTGCATACAAAAAGCAACGCTGGTTTGCACCGCGGCATGAGCATCAAGTTGTTCGGTTTTGGCCAGCGGCCCAATTAAAGCTTCAGCTATAGCTCCTACCAACGCTCGACTACTCAAGCTGCTGTCTTGCGCAGGGAGTTCGCCCGTAGCTACGCCTTGCTCGATGGCGTTGGCAAAGAGTTGAGCGTAGCGTTCACGGTAATGTAAACGTGCCGCAACGACTGCTGGAGCTACCGGTTCAGCGATAAGGGCCCAGGCGGTGATAGGTGCACGTAAGGCACGTTTAGCAAAAGTGCTTAGGGCAGCAGCTATGCGTTCACTGGCAGTATCTGTGGTACTGCTAAGGTGTTGTTCCACTTGCGCGATTTCGATATCGGTAGCATGGGCAAAGAGCACCGTGCAGAGATCTTCTTTTGAGGGAAAGTAACGATACAAGGTACCGGTAGCTAAGCCACACCGATTGGCTAATGCGGCCATTTGCAATCCGCTGAAGCCCACTTCGTTAAGCATTGCTAGTGCATGGCTTACGATGGTGCTGTGGGTTGCTTGTTTGCGTTCACGTATTTTACTGGTTTCGCGGTAGGCCATAGTGGTTGCTCGTTGTTTGTTGCTCGTTATTTGTTCGTAGTTGCTCGGGTGTACGACCGTGTCACTCAATACAAGAAGTGAATCATGATTCATTTTTTAGATCAAGGTTTATTTGCAAAGCGATTGTGTCTGAAAATCAGCCAGATATAGCATTTATCTCTTTACGCTATTAAAAGTTAGTTGAAAAAATGTTGAAAGTGATAACATTTGCGTCTATATTTCACTCACTTTATCTGTAGCTAAATGCGTACATACCTATGGGGCAAATCACTCACTTAGGTGCACACTAAGCTGCAATGAGTTTTAACAACACCAGTACAGGGATAATAACTATGGATAGAAGTACCTATCGAATGGGCGGTTTAGCTCGTTCCCTTAAACTGATTTTAACCGGGGTTGCAGCTGCTACCGTGCTTACTGCATGTGGTGGCTCTGATGATCCTGAGCCTATTACTCCGCCACCACCTCCGCCGCCACCGCCAGCAAGTTACACGGTAACTGCTGAAGCCGGTGAGGGAGGAAGCGTGGCGCCAACCGAACAAGAAGTAGAGTCTGGCGAGCAAGCATCGATTGAGGTGACTGCTGATACGGGTTATGACATTGATGGCGTAACCGGATGTGGCGGTGATTTAGCTGGTACGACTTACACCACCGGTGCAATTACTGAAGACTGTACCGTCACCGCAAGTTTTATTAAAAAGACGTACACAGTTACCACAGATGTAACTGAGGGCGGTAGTTGGTCACCAACTGAAGCGATTGTTGAACACGGTGATAGCACCTCGTTTGTGCTGACCTGGGACCCGGTGGATTATCGTATTTTAACCACCGAGGGCTGTGAAGGTAGTTTTGCTGATGACACTTATACTACCGGGCCGATTACCGCTGCGTGTGTGGTACAAGCGCAATTACAGTTTAACGAAGCACCGCAGTGTGATGCAGGTGATGACACCGACGCGAATGCCGGTGATCGGGTCAGTATTGAAGGGACTGGCTCAGACGATATGGAGATTGTGAGCTGGTTATGGGAGCAGATAAGTGGTCCTGAGGTGGTGATTCTTGATCCCGCTAGCCCAACCCTTGAGTTTGATGCCCCTGACGTGACCGAGGTCACTACGTTGGTATTTCGGTTAACAGTTACGGATAACGAAGGCAAAACTGCTACGGATGAAGTGACAGTTACGCTGTATCCGGTGTATCCGGAACTTACTGGTGTCGCTATGTTTGCTGGCGATGCTCGTGCCGTAGGTAGCACAGTAACCGTCTATTTAGACAGCAGCGAAGATCTGCGTTCTATCAACTGGCAGGTAACTAAGCGTGCTGATGCAAGCGCGGTTGATTTTACTGCTATCAACGACAACGCAGCCATTGAATTCAATGTCGATGATGTAGGCTTGTATGATGTAGTGGCTACCTCGCACAGTGGTGATAGCATGCAGTCGATGGCGGTACTGACTTCTAGTGTGCCGGCACCAGACCCCGCCGCGTTAGAAAACTACGATGGCACCACAGCATTAGATGAAGTGGTGGCGGTGGTACTGAACCAATCGTGGGTGGTGAGTGATACGCTCACGGAAGCTGAGCTTACCGCGCTTATTACCAGCGATTACAGCACCCTTAACCCGGTTGCTTATGATGCAACGCAGGGCCTATTGGTGCAGTACGATGCGGATTCTATTTTGGTACGCGAGCAGTTAGAAATGCTTAAGTTGCAGCCGAATATCGCATCTGTCAATCAGCGTGTGCATGTGGGTGTGAATGCTGAAATCAGCTTCAGTACCGCATTACCTGATGATGGTGACACTTGGGCTGATGGCGGCAGTAACTGGCACCTAGAAACCGAGCAAGGGGCAAACTTTGTCGAGGCTTGGAATACGGTTACCGGTAACGAAAACGTGCAAATTGCTGTGGTTGATGGTGGGTTTTATGCCGAGCATGAAGAGCTGCAAGGTCGTTATAGCCACTTGTTGACGGCGAGCCAGTCAGCGCATGGCAACGGCACCGCTGGTGCGATTGTCGGGGCTAGCAACAATGGCGTGGGTGTTACTGGTATCAATCACAGTTCGCAAGCAGTGTTAGCGCGCTGGGGCGTGCAGTCGTACGCTGAAGCTTTGGCGCAAGATGATGCCAATGATCTTCGTAAAATTAAGGTGGTGAATAACTCATGGGGTCCGATGGGGAATAACTCCAGCTCGATAAGCATGGGTATTTACTTCAGCCGTAGTTATCGCCAATTAGCCTTAGCTCATCAAGATGTATTGCACGTATGGGCTGCCGGTAATGACGGGCGCTCAGCAACTTATCAAAATGGTGCCTTGCATTTAAATAACAACGGTAGCTACTCGCCTTTGAGTAATATCATGGTGGTTGCGGCCCATGGCAGCGACGGCTTGTTGTTGCCTTACAGTAACTATGGCACCAGCGTAGATATTGCAGCTCCTAGTGAGTATCTCGGGGTAGGTGCAGTTAACGCAGGTGTGTCTGAATACTATGCCAGCGAAGACGATAGTTATGGCAGTTGTTACAGCGGCGGCTTTAATGGTACCTCGGCTGCGTCGCCAGTAGTGGCTGGTGCTGCTTCGTTAATTTACAGCATGTATCCGGGCTTTACCCCAGCTGAAGTGAAGCAGATCTTGGTCGACAGTGCTGATACTTATGTTACTCAGCGTCATGCCAATGCTGCGAGCTGTAATGGCGTGCCAGAAACGGTTGAATTACCTAGCCCGATTCCGGTATTGAATGTGGCTAACGCGGTGGCGATGGCGCAAGACATCATCAATAGTAAAGTGACTATTAGCCACTACATGGTGAATCCGTTTATGAATCAAGTGCAGTTTATTATGACTAGCATTGATAACAACTTAGCGGTGCAGTCTTTTGATTGGCAGTTAGAGAGCTTATCTGCTGAGCAAAACTGGTCTGTGACGGATTCAGGTACCGGTGATGTGGGTATTTTTGCGGGAATGTTTGATGGCGATGCGCAGGAGCATCGGTTAACGGTTAACGTTGAGCTGTATGATCCGCAAAGCGATACCATCGTGAATGCGAGCCGTAGCTATACCTTTAGCCTAGCGCAAGTATTCATCAATACTCGTGATACGGTCAACCTGAACGCCATTGGTGGTGCTGAGTTGCAGATAGCTAACGAAGCTGGTCAATTGTATAGCTTTACCGGTTATTCATCTGAAAGTGGTATTACCCCAGCATGGTTGAAGCCGGGTAGCTATTCGGTTTATGCCGAGGCAACGGATTATCAGAGCAGCGCGGTGAGCTTTACCGCAACGACTGATGAGCCGCAAACGATTTACCTCAATATGACGACACTAGATGCCGGTTCGGTGGGCTCTATTAGCGGCCGTGTGGTGAATCAAAATGATGAGCCGGTAGCAGGCGCGTCAGTACGTATCTCTGGTGGTGAGCTCACTAATGGCTACTTTGCTTCGGCGGTAACCAATAGTGCCGGTGAGTATGTGATTTCTAACATCTCCAAAGTATCGAGCACTGGCCAACCGATTGAGAGCTTTACCATGGAAGCGACAGCATCGATGCATACCACAGTGGTACGTGACGAAGTGATCGTATTGGCAGGCTTAGATCGGGTAGAAAACTTCCGTTTGAACGAGCTGGAAGAGTCTGAAGAAGTTATTTTTGCAGATAGCTTTGAAAATGGCCCCGGCGAATGGTCTGCAGTAGGTATGTGGCACTTGGAATCAATGACGGGGAATAGCTTGTACAACCTGTTGGTTGATGAAGGGTATGTGCTGTTTGCTCCAGATGAAGTTGCTGACCATGCATATCTGCCACAGGCTTATGATGGCGATTACGTGTGGTGGTACGGCAAAGCCGATACAGGTACCTTTATTGGTGAGCAAGCCAGCTCAGATACGCTGTTAAGTGGTGGTCGCTCTACGTCAAGTAATATGGGTATGCTAACCTCACCGGTGATTGACTTGAGTAATACCAACCAGCCGATGTTAGATCTACAAAGCTGGTGGGAAATCGAGTCAGTGAATCCTAATAGTAGTGGTTTTGATTTGCTACGGATTCAGGTGTCGATGAACGGTGATAATTTTGTCACGGTGCGTACGTTAAATCCGTATGTTGATCCGAATGATACGCAACGCGCTGCTAAGCCGTTCTCATCAGCGGGCTACAATCGTAAACCGGTGTGGACCAACGAACTGTTAGACTTATCGGCGTACGCAGGTTCGCAGATTCAGATCCGCTTCCAGTTCGCAACGATAGACCATTTATACAATGGCTTCCGTGGTTGGGTGATTGACCATGTGCGGGTGGTTGACCGCTATAGTGAAGTGGTGGATCCGTCGATTGCGAGTGGTCGCGTTGAGCATCCAGATTCAGCTGAGTTGTTACAGCAATTACGGCAGCCGCAATGGCAGCCAGAGCAGGCGCAACAAGCACCTGTGCGAGACTCTATGGATGGAGTGCAGCGGTAATACCCGTCATTAAGTGAGTTAAAACCGCTTGTAGCTTTGGCTATGAGCGGTTTTTTTATGGGGTCTTTTAGCCTTTTTGTAGCAACCTGCTCATGGCTGTGGTTAAGCCATCTAAGGTGAGTGGAAACATACGGTGCCCCATGAGTTCGTTCATCATGTCGATAGACGCGTAATAATGCCAGTGCTGTTGTGGCTGGGGATTAAGCCAAACCGCATGCTGGTACTGCCCCAGTAATCTTTGCATCCAAACTGAACCAGGCTCTTCGTTCCAGTGCTCGACACTCCCCCCCGGATAAGCGATTTCGTAGGGCCCCATGGTGGCATCGCCGACAAAAATCAGTTTGTAGTCGCGGCCGTATTTATTGATAAGCTCTTTCGTGGGCGTTTTTTCGGTAAAACGGCGGCTGTTATGTTGCCACACATGCTCATACACGCAGTTATGAAAGTAATAAAATTCGAGGTGTTTAAATTCGCTGCGGGCAGCGCTAAAAAGCTGTTCACATTCATAGATATAGTCATCCATAGAGCCACCGACATCAAACAAGATCAACACTTTGATGGCGTTGTGACGTTCCGCCTGCCATTGCAAATCAAGTAATCCGCCTTTTTGCGAGGTGGCTCGAATGGTGTTGTTAAGGTCTAGTTCAGTGGCTGCGCCGGAGCGAGCAAACTTGCGTAATTTGCGCAGGGCGAGCTGCAGATGGCGCTGGGTGAGTTGTTGGCCACCATCGAGATCTTTAAATTCGCGCTGATCCCACACTTTGACTGCGCGTCGTGCATTGCTGCGGTCTTGGCCGACTCGAATACCTTCAGGGTTATAGCCGTATGCGCCAAACGGTGAGGTGCCACCGGTGCCAATCCATTTGTTGCCACCAGCATGGCGCTTTTGTTGTTCGGCTAAGCGCTCGCGGAAGGTTTTAAGGAGTTCATCTAGGCCGCCCAAAGCTTGAAGTTTAGCTTTATCTTCGTCACTGAGCTGGCGCTGCAGAGCCTGCTCTAGCCATTCAGGCGGAATGCTAGCAGCAAGATCAACCTGCTCAACGCCGGTAAAATATTCAGCGAAGGCTTGGTCAAACTTATCGTATTGGCTTTCGTCTTTAACGAGCACCAGCCTTGCTAGCCTATAGAAGTCATCGACGTTAGCAAAGATCACACCGCGCTCTAACGCAGCCAATAGATCTAATAGCTCGGTAATACTGGTGCTAAGCCCATGTTTACGCAGGTAGTAAAAAAACTCTATTAGCATTAGCGCTGGCGACGCGCCATAAAGGCGAGTTTCTCAACCAGTTGCACATCTTGCTCGTTTTTTAACAAGGCACCGAACAGCGGCATCAGGCCGGTATTCTGTTGTAAGTCAGCGGGCTGGATTTGTTCCGCAAGCAAGAGTTTTAGCCAGTCGATAAGTTCCGACGTGGATGGCTTTTTCTTCAGATTTGGCACTTGGCGCAAGTCAAAGAAAACCTCGAGTGCGGTACTCAACAACTGTTGTCGAATGTCTGGAAAGTGAACCTGCACGATTTGCGCTAAGGTGTCTGCATCTGGAAATTTGATGTAGTGAAAAAAACAGCGTCGCAGAAAGGCATCTGGAAGCTCTTTTTCGTTGTTGGAGGTGATGATAACAATAGGGCGCTGTTGAGCTCTGATTTGCTCGCCCGTCTCATACACATGAAACTCCATTTGATCCAGTTCATGTAAGAGATCGTTGGGAAACTCGATGTCCGCCTTGTCGATTTCATCGATCAACAATACCGGTCGGGTGGTGGCGCTAAAAGCCTGCCAGAGTTTGCCCGGTTTAATGTAATTGGCAATATCGTGCACTTTGTCGCTGCCCAACTGACTATCACGCAAGCGCGATACAGCATCGTATTCGTACAGACCTTGCTGAGCTTTGGTGGTGGATTTTATTTGCCAACGAATCAGTGGTACGCCCAAACTGGCGGCTAATTCTTCCGCCAGTCGGGTTTTACCAGTGCCAGGTTCGCCTTTGAGTAAGAGCGGTTTTTCTAAAGTTACTGCGGCGTTTACGGCTAGGCCGAGATCATCGGCAACAATATAATTACTGGTACTGGTAAAGCTCATGTTAGTCCACTATTTTTCCTGAAGTTTGCAGGTATTGTTTACCGTTTTTCTTCACTTTGTCAAAGTCCATGTGCTCTGAGCCTTTGTGAACTTCCTCTAGCACGTCTTGTAAATCATCAACTTCGGTCTCTAGACGTTGCAGTGCAACTTCGAGGGTGTAGGTTAATTGATGAATTTCACCCATTTTTTGAGGCGTTAACTCACCGTTAAGTACTTCGGCTAATTTTTTATTGTATTCGCGCAAGTTATCTAAGGCTTGCTCAAGGTTTTCTGATGGCTTGCCTTTAAAGTGGTCGGGACGGTCATCGCTAGCTTGGCTAGCTGGTGCAAAAGCTACGCCGCTGGCAAGGATAACGGCAATAGAGGCGCTGGTTAATTGTTTAAAAAGGGTCATGAATAAGCTCCTGGGTAGACTGAGTGACAACTTAAGCCAAATGCTTAATGAGAATCGTTCTCATAAAATACTCTAATTTGTCATGGCTGCCAAGTGTTTTACTTGAGTTATGTCCCCGGGGTAAAACCACAATCACTGAAGAACTGTTGCCAATAACGCACATGATTACGGGTGGTATCGGTGAGTTGATCAGGTAATGCGTTGATTTGTCGCAGGTGGGTTAACCACGCTTGCGGTGCCTCGGGTGAGGCCAATAGGGTTAATAGCGGAGCTACTTGCTGAGCTTGGCGAATTAGGCCGGCAAAATGCTGCTGCACAGGGCCACTGAAATATTGCACAAAAACATTGCGTAATACTAGGGCCCGACTGGGGGTGCCGGCACTTAGGCAACCGGCTGCGGCACTCAAGTCTTGTACTAATGGCGTTAGCTGCTGCAGGTATTGTTGCTGATCATACAAAGCGCGCCACAGTTGGCTTAAGTAAGGGGACTGTTCGAGGAGCTGCAATGCCTGCTCTAGCTCGTCCAGCGCCACCGGGGCTATCGATAACTCGCTTTGCTGCTCTTGATTGAATGCCGCATTGGGCGCTGGTAAGGGCGCATTTAACAGTAGGTAGACTTGTTGTAAGGCGGTTAAAAGCGGCGCGAGTTGGGCAGGGTCGACCTTGGCTAAAGGACGATCTGCTAGGCGTAAACTTTGCCGTATACTAGGGTCACTTACCAAGGCTTGGAGCTTGAGTTGGGTCATATTGGCAGCTTTGTTGCGGCTTAGGTCGCTCACCTTTTGCGCTAATTCAAGCTGACCTTGTTGTTCTAGCTGAGCGGCACAGATATAAAGCGCTTGCAGCAGCTGATAATCATGATAGTAGCGCACTAAGCCCTGTTGTAATTTGCCTAAACTGCTGTTGCGCTCAGCGATTAGACTGCCCGCTTGGCATTGATCTAAACGTATCGCATCCAGCAACGACAGACTCTGGCTTGGTACTTCGATGCGAAGCTCGCGCAAGGGCGGCAGTTGCCAGGTGGGCGCTGCTAGCACGGGTGCTGGTAATGGGCTCTTGAGGGTATTAGCGACCCGCTGCCGGTAATCAGCTACTTGCTCTAATCCAACGGGTGCCGGGTTACAGGCTGCCAGTAGCAGCAAGGTTGCTAGCCACACCCATGTGCGATAGCGGCAGGTTAAGCAACGTTGGTTAGGATGCTGCGGCTGAGTCATAGGGTTCCTGTTTGTTGGTGATCTGCGCTCAGTGGTACTCGTACTTTACGTGGCACTTCATCATTATTGTGGTTACAATATTTTACCTGAGATTCAGCAAAACGAGACCTCTTATGTTCACCGGAATAGTACAAACCCAAGCGCAAGTGGCCAAATTACAGGACCGTGACAACTTTCGTCAACTTACCCTAAGTGTAGCCCCTGAGTATCTGCAGCAGGTGGCACTAGGTGCCAGTATTGCGATTAATGGTTGTTGTTTAACGGTGGTGAGTTTCACCGAGACCACAGTAAGTTTTGATATTATTGATGAAACCTTGCGCTTAACCAATCTCGGCGCACTCTGCGTGGGTGACAAGGTTAACTTTGAGCGTAGTTTGAAGGTGGGCGATGAAATGGGCGGCCATTACGTCTCGGGCCATATTCATGGGGTGGGGCGCATTGTTGAGCGGCAACAGAGCCCTGATAACCTAGCTTTGTGGATTGAGTTTGCGCCTGAATTTGCGCCTTACGTTTTGCCCAAGGGCTTTATCAGTGTCAATGGTGCAAGCTTGACCGTAGGGCAAGTGGTGGGCAATACATTTTCTTTGCATTTAATTCCGGAAACCTTGCGGCTTACTAATTTGGCAGACGCAGACCAGGTTAACCTTGAGTTTGACCAACAAACCATGACCATTGTAAACACAGTCGAGCGAGTTTTAGCGCAGCGCGGGCATTAGTCTATGGCAGCTGACGAGCGAGTGATTAAAACTCAGTAGAAATTTTCGTCATCGCTGGCCACGCGGACAATTATTTTATCCGCTACCTCATCTATCTTCACTATCAAATGAATATCTGAACCGCATGCAGCGCACTCATCGAGGTAGTCTTGAGCACCTTCTGAGGGGTCGATACTAACGTGGATTCGGTGTCCGCAGTGAGGGCAGCGGAGGCCGGCATCGTAGAGTTTATCAGCGTTCATACTTACTTCCTTGCAGTGACTTGAGTCACTTTAGTATGGCTGATTCTGCGAAAATTTCCTGCTGCTGACTACGTAAAATTTTTTAGTCGATGGCTCAACGAGTTA
>NZ_JBOJLN010000011.1:0-67564 GCF_050750165.1 Pseudidiomarina sp. WS423
AATTAAGGGGCAACTTGTTGATGATTACATTTACCATCTATGCAAATCGACTTTATAACAAGTTGCTTAATTTCGTTCTGGCCACAAACGGCGTGGCCTCCACTGGACTGCCTACGCTACGCTGCGGCAGCCAATTAGCAAAGCGTTAGCGAGCAGTAAACAAACCCACAGGAGGGGTTAAAAATGGGTGAATGGTCTGAATACTTCGAGGATTTTCCTGAAGAGAATCCTGGCAATTATGTCGGTGGAAAGTTCGACCCAGAAGGGGCCAAAAGAGTTCGGGAGGCAGAAGGGAAACGTTCAGCAGCTAGCGCAGAGATCACGCAGATGCTCGCTAATGCTTGGAAGGCAGAGAAAGAACGGTCTTTTGTTCAGGTTGATGAATGTCCGCAGTGTGGGTTGGAGGCGTTGAATATCTATAAAATCAAGGACACCTTCTATCTGAGCGAGTGTCAGGATTGCGGTATTTATGGCCAAGGTGGTAGTCACTCCGAGGCTCTAAAATCCGCTGAGGATGCTCTGGGCGATGGTCTAGATTGGAGAGATAACCCGGTGCCATGGAGTCGCTAACAAGGCCAGGCACGGCGACGCCTACTACATTGCGGCTTCGCCTCCATTCCGTAGCCGCGCATGCTGGCTGGCGTTAGAAGCTTTAAGCCTGTGGGTGAGGAGTTGAAATGAAAGAAAACGAATTCGAGATAAAAATAGACTTCAGGCCAGGAGAGGGCGACCCCGCAAGAATATTCAAGGCCATGTCTGGTCTTATTGACTCTTTTCAATCCTTAGATTCCCATTTGGCATCTTCGTTTGATGTAGCTCTAGATGCATCATTGGTTTTGGATAATATTTCCGCTGGCTCCATAAAGGCAAAGTTCAGAGATCTCATTGAAGGCCTTCCTGACGAGGCATTGAAAGAAGCTGAGTGGAAGAAAATATTAGGTCATTTTTTGCTCAAAGCGAAGTATGCAATTCTGGAGTGGCTAAAAGATAAAAAGGAAATATCCCACCGTGATGATGTTAGGGTTCTAGAACGAGAGCTTGTTAGAATTGCAGAAGAGACAGATTTGAAGCAGCTGCCTGCCTATAAATCACCATCTGCTAAGGTTCTGCTTTCAGACATACTTGGTGTGCAAGAAAGCTTGTCGTATCTATCTGAGGGGGACTCAGCCACTTATCGGTACGGTGAAAATGTAGTTAATTTCAACCGTGAGCTTCAGATTTCTAATGAAATTGTTAGAGATGTCTTAACCAAAGAGGTGGTTCAGTCTTCAGGCAAGGGCGTAGTAAAAGTGAAAAAGCCTGATTATCTTGGCCAGTCCATGTGGGGCTTGCAGTATGACGGTCGTTCAATTGATGCAAAAATTACAGATGCTGATTGGCTTTTTTTGTTTCAAGGTCGGAAGCTAGACGTTAAGCCTGGGGACTCACTACGAGTGATGCTTTACGAGGAAATATCATATGGATATGAAGGTGAAATTGTGCACCGCCATTATGAAGTCGAAAAGGTTTATGAAATCATTAAGCCGCCCAAGCAAGGGAATATCAGCTTCTAAAAATGCCAGCACTCAAGGGGATACAACGATGAAGCACACTCAAGAAGAAATAAACGAAATCTGGAATAACGTAAAGGCTGACAAGTATGCAGGGGCTTCAGCTCAGCACCAACCAGTGATATGCAGTGACGATGATGCGGAGCAGTGTATTAGCATCCCCAATTCAGCGGGGACTGACCGAGAGCTTTATTCGCGTAAAAACGAAGACGAAGAGTGGAAGGTCGTCGCATATGTAGGCGAGCGAACATCTTGATGCCGGAGCTAAGTGTTAACAAGGCCAATCACTGCGGAGATATTGCATGCCCTATGACGACTTGCTTGCCCAAGAAGGTTATCAGTCATTCAATTGAGCTGCATATGAGCATTCAGAACGCTGAGAACGTGGTCCTCGTCATTTAACCCCATCTAGTTTGCCGTTTATCCATGGTTCAACGATGTTGATGTGGATGTGGTTTAGGTACGACCGCCACTTTTTGTGGCTATGAGCTTCTGGGCCAACTACGGTTAGCAGCAAATAGCTTTCCTCGACATTGTCATATGCATAAAGTAGCCAGTAATCGTTGTGTTCTTCATGTATTGAGTTGGTTCTGTAATGAACTTCAGTAATTTTTGACGAGCGTTTCCGAGTATCAGCGTCTTGTGCGAGATGGATGTGTTAAACAACTCGACCCAAGAGTCGAGTTGCCTAAAATAAGGACTTGTGAAAAAACGCACGATTAACGTAGCGCTTTCTTAATACTCGCCTTATTGGTTGGCAGTTTGCCATGTTTGAGAAAGTACTGAAACTGGGTGTTACCTGAAGCTGCTGCTTTGGTTACATCTTTACAGGTTGCCAGTTTACACACTTCCTTATGTTCATTGGTTAACATCATCAATGCTCCGATTTGTATCTAACGTCCTGTTAAAATATCGATGAAATTTTACACAGTCATTTGGGTTATAGCAAATTGCTGAATCTCATTGATGAATCATCGCAGCGTGAGAAGTCCTTAGGCTATTTGCCTTCATCGCCGGTCATCAAAGGCGCAGGAGGAGTGGCCTGTTCCGTTCCGTTAAGGCCGCTACTTCCTGCTGTTAATTTTTACGCGCTAGATAGCTTCATTAATATCAGCCCTGAAACAATGAGGATTGCCGCAATGATTCTCGCTGCGTTGACGGGTTCGCCCAAAAAGGCAATACCGACAAGAAAAGCTCCTACAGCCCCTATCCCTGTCCAAATCGTGTAGGCCGTTCCAAGCGGAATGGTTCGCATGGCAACGGCTAGCAGCCCGAAGCTGGCCACCATTGCAACAATCGTAATGACTGATGGCATGAGCCTACTAAAGCCATGAGACTGCTTCATTGTGTAAGCCCACACAATCTCAAGTACACCGGCAATGAGAAGATAGATCCAAGGCATTGACCCCTCCGAAATATAAAGGTGCTAGGTCGTCCTAGTCATTTATTCCCAAGGCGGGGGAGGTCGTCCTCCTTTGAAGAAAGAGTATTTTATCTTGCGAAAGACAGCCTAACAACCATTGATGGTATGTAAGACGAATATGCTGACACGAATTAGCGCCTTCTCCTCTTTATAATCATCTCAAATATGCCCATAATGAACTTCATCTGATAGTGTCAGAGCTTAAATGCATCGATTTTAAATAATCAAACCTTACCTCTGAAATAAAGCGAATGTAAAAATGACGAGCTTACGGATTAGAAATGTCGGACCAATAAAAGCTGGAGTAGAAAATGGTGCCGCAATCAAGTTTGACGGCGTTACTTTATTTACTGGCACCCAAGGATCTGGGAAAAGTACAGTTGCAAAGCTTTATTCGTCGCTTGCATGGCTCGAGAAATCTTTACAACGGGGTGATCTAGAAATTCATGAAACTCTTGATTACGAGTATTTCATGAATGAAGTTGTCTCATTTCATGGTTTACAGAGTTATTTCAGTGAACAGTCTTATGTGGAGTACGAAGGGCAGGCCTTTCGCTTTCTTTTATTGAATAAAACTTTTACTTCAGAACGTCTAACTGATGCCCCTTATGATTCACCGAAAATAATGTACGTTCCAGCTGAGCGGAATTTTCTTGCTGCAATTGATAGGCCGGAATTGATTTCTAAGCTACCTAAAGCGCTAAAGGCCTTTTTATCAGAGTATGTTGAAGCCAAAGAGCATTATGCTAATGAAGCGCTACCGCTATCGCTAGGGAATGCAGTGTTTGCTTATGAGAGTAAGAGTAAGCAGTCTTTTATCACTGGGGCAAGCTTCCGAGTTAATTTATTGCATGCTTCAAGCGGATATCAAAGTTATGTGCCATTAGTGATAGTGACTAAATATTTATCACAATTTGTGCTCAAATCCGATAAGGTCAAACAGAGAGATCTCAGTGTGGCTTTGGAGAAACGCTTAAACAAAGAGCTTATTAAGTTGTTCGAAGCGACCATTGAAAAAGGTGAGGAATTAGGAAGTATCCATAGCGCTTTTGATGCACTTGTTCGTCGTTACACCTATAACTCTTTTGTCAATATTGTCGAAGAACCAGAGCAGAATCTGTTTCCAACATCGCAGAAACAAGCACTTTTTGAGGTATTGCGAGCGGTAAAAGATAAGGCGGGCAACAGACTTGTCATCACTACACATAGCCCGTTTATCATCAGTTATTTAAATATTGCAATACAAGCCTTTGATGTATATGAAAGATTCAATAACAAACAATTGAAGAATATTGATGCGATACGAGACATTTGTCCGGAAGCATCAAGTATTGATCCGAGCACAACTAATGTTTATGCGTTTTGTGAGAATGGCAGTATTGAAGTAGTCGAAAGGTACAATGGGTTGGTTGCCGACGATAACCAACTTAATAATGAGCTGGAAGAAACGAATCAGCTTTTTTCTGAACTATTGTGGATGGAGTGATCCGATGAATTTACTCAAGGATGAGTGTAAAAGTAGTCTCACAGACTTGTTATTTGGAATATGTGACGATGATGATGACAATCCTGCATATTTGAATACCGATTCAACCGACAAAGTAAAGTGGATTGCAACGGTAACTAATCCTCAATGCTTAGATATCGCATTTTGGGCTATCGATAATTGTGTTGATTGCTCAGACGAACAAGGCAATCAGGTGACCCGGTGTGATGGTATTTTGCATTATCGCGACATCTATCATTTTGTTGAGCTTAAAGCTCGAAAAAAGGGTAGCTGGATGTCAAAAGGCTTTAAGCAGCTTCGCGCGACAATTTATCTTTTCATTGAGTCTCAAAATGGACAAGTCGACAGGAAAAAAATCATCGCACAGTTGAGTAACTCTTTGAAGCCATACACGCATGTTATTAAACAACAACAGCTAGCTTTATTTAAAGATGAAGTTGGAATTAAAAACGTCAAACTCAACCCGCTGATTAGTATTTAAACCGATGCCACTTTAGATACCTCACATCATGGCGCCAGCAAGCTGCGGCCAAGATCGGTAACTGTGACTTGGTAGGCTTGGGTGTCGAAGCGGCGGTAGTCGTTGGTGGCTTGGTGTTGCCAGATGCCGAAGATGCCGAACAACGTGAGGTAGCGATAGGCAAAGTAGAATTGTCGTTCGCTATGATCGCTATCATCTCGCCACGCGCTAGCCGGGATCGGCTCTTCGTTAAGCGCGGGTATTAAGGTGCTGGTCATGTCGTACAGCATGTTAACCGGAAACTCGTGCTGCGGCAGATAGTGGCTGATGGCAAGCACCGAAGGAGCTACGGCACGTTGCAGTGGACACACCTGGTCACCGAACACAAAACCCCAATGAAACGTGGTTAAGCAGGCTTTTAATAGTTCGTGATAAATCTCGCCCAGCGCTTGGCTAGCTATTAGTTTTTTGCCTTTCGCGGTGATGGTTAAACTGGTTTTGTTGGCTTTAACTAAGCTACTCTGCGCCATAATGTGTCGAGCAGCAGCAACCATGGTGACTTTTGATTCTGAGTTAGGTACTTCGTATTGCTGTTTGCCAATGCACGGAGTGTCGGGGCTATTGAGCTCAGTCCACATATGTTTGACCCAAGCTACCGGCAGATAGCCTGCAGCCGTGAGCTTAATGGGCTTGTCGCACATGGTTTGCAGTAGCGGCAGCAGAGCTTTCATAATCGGCGCCTCAGCGACCAGCTCGTTAGGTGGCGGGGCAAGGTGCATCGGCGTGTGCGTAAATGGCTTGTTGATAAACTCGTTCACATGCTGATAACGCTGCTGCGCATGCATGTTCGCGATAATTTGTTGTAACAGTATTTGGGCTGCTTGCTTTTGCATGTCCAGCTTCAGCTCAGCAAATGCTTGCTGCTGCTCGGGCGTGAGTTCATCCTCGTTAAACTCTTCGGCTTCATCGGCCGCTATAAAGGCTGCTAACGCCTCTTCGTCAGTCTCATCTAGTGCATCTTGGTCACCCATTACAAATGCAAAAGCACGGTCGTGGTCGTGGGCTTGTTGTTCTGTTAGTTCGATAAACTGATCGAGGCGCTGCTGGATCTGCGCTAGGTTCGGCTTGTTGCTGGAACGCTCGGGCATATGTGCAACGCCGCCGCTATCTTCTGCTGGGCAAGCACCTACCGCAGCGATGATTTTAACCGAGCTGTGCCGAGGCTGAATGCTGCTGCCTCCATGAGTCACCGTATGACGCCAGTCATCGCCAAAATCATAAACGTAAAGCAGGCTATCGCCTTTGCGTGGCAGCTGGGCGACTAGCTTGGCACCTATTTCAGGTTGCTCGTTATCAAAAGGAACATCAAAAGGGTCATCGTTATTCGAGAAGAAGCCTGCTGCAGTTTTGAACATATGCAGATGGGAATTGGTCCACCCCATTGCTAGCTGAATGTAGTAATGCAGCCGGTATAAATCGATTTTAGCTGGCACCAACAGCTGGCGCGACACTTGGTAAGGGGCATCTTCAAGATTAATGTTGAGTGTGATGTATTTGGCCATGGATAGTGCTCGCTGCGGGGTGGTGGTGGGTAGGATAGCAGAAGTTTGCGAGCATCGGGAGGGGCTTTGAGGAACTTGCGGCCCCAGCTCCGTAGCTGGGGCCGCAGGTGGCTCCGGAGCGGGGTCCGGAGGTGGGTCTGCAAGTTCCTCAAAAGCTGAGGGCGAGGCCGACGCTGATGGCGGTGTTTTCGATGCTGTCGCCGGCGTGGCTTTCGGCATCCATGCGAGAGACTTCACCAGAGATGGTGAACATGCTCCAGAGGGTGTGCCAGACGCCGATGCTGGCTTTGCTTTGTTGTTCTACTTGCGCCAAGGTATCAACGCCAGCGAGGTCGACTTGTGAGACGCCGTAGTTGATGCCAAATTTGGTGGCTCCTATGGTGTGGGTGGCTTGGGCTAACCAGCCCGAGCTATCGCGTGGAGCGCCATTGCTATCGGCTGCATCAATCAAAAGTCCGTAATAGCCAAAACCTTGACCGTCGAACGCTGATGCCATGAAGCGGGTATCGCCCAACTGCAGCGCCGCAGTGATATCGATGCCACGGGCACTGTAGCTGCCGCTTGGGGTGCTAACATCTTGGTTGTAGAAGGTGCTAGAGACAAACCCTTGCTCGTAGTTGTAGCGCAATCGACCATGAATACCTGGCCGTTCAGAGCCTGAGTCGCCGACATAGCCGTTACCGCCGAAACTGACTGGATCTAACGGCTGAAAAATACCGATATCGGCCTGCCATTGCTCGCCAAACTGACGGCTGTATGTGATTTGTGACAGCCTATCTGCAAATACGTAGCCGTAGCCAGCCGCACCTAGAGTGGTGTTCAGAGGACTACGAATGGACGCTGGTGCGCCAACCCCGCCTAATGCCATATCTTCTAGTACTACATCGATACCGAATACGCCGTAATCACGACCCACTTTGATGGTTCCTAGTTCTGCGTTGCCTACCGTAAAGAAGGCGCGATAAGCACGGTTGTCGCCGTTGCCGTTAAAAGCGCTGTTATCGGTGGTGCCGGGCTCGATGGCGATCACTGCTTTGATATCAAAGCCTTCGCGTTGGGTGCTGGCGGAGAATTGGAAACTAGCGGGGCTGTAGCCGTTGGATACCGAGGTAGCATCTTCGCCGGTACAGAGCAGGGCATTGCCTGCAACGACGGCCCCGGAGTCATCGCAATCGGCGAATACTGCATGGGCGTTCACATAACCGTGAAAGCCAAAATCCCAAACGGGCTCGCTGCTGCTGTTGGCATAGGCTGGAGCGGTGCCCAGTAACAGAGCGCTCATTACTGCTGGAAGATAAAGCCGTGTTGTTTTGTCAGTCATAACCATTGCCTCTTGTTGTTATTATCGTTGGTGACAGCTCTCAGAATGAGATGATGCTGATGTGGGTGATAGGTGCAATGGCTGTGCCAAGTCGGTAGCTATTTATAACTATATGTTTTTAAAGCCATTTATTTTTTGAGATACAAACAATCTTGATGACAATTATCATCATTGGGTGTAGTTTGATGATAATTGTCATCAACAAGATGGGCGAGACTCTTAGGCTTGAAACAAAAAAACATTTAAAAACATGGTGTTATAAATATTGTAAAAGTTGGTACGTCGTTTGCATCTATGTTTGTCATCCAAGGTACCGACTATCGAACGCCAATAACAAGAACAAGAACAACGAGAGGAAGATCATGAGTACTTCAACGGTTCAAACCTTTAAAACCGCTCGACGGTTGCTAACTGGCGCCCATGCTAGTCATCAGTTGGCGCACGAGATGCAACTGCTTGCTATGCAGCGCCCGTTATTGGTGAGTGATCGCGGGGTGAGTGAGGCGGGCATTATCGCTACGGTTACCGCCCAGTTAAACCAAGCTGGTGTGCATCAAGTGACTGTCTTTGATGCGATTTCAGCTGAACCTGAGATGGCGGTGGTTGAAGCCTGTCGCGAGCTGTTTATGGCAGAAGGTTGCGATGGCATTGTGGCGATTGGTGGCGGTAGTGCCATGGATACGGCCAAGGCCGTGGCGGTTTACGCTGGTGATACGCGCCCGTTAGCGGAGCTGTTCGGTGAAGACCAAGTGAAACCTCGGCAATACCCGCTGATTTGTTTACCTACTACCGCAGGTACCGGCTCAGAAGTCACCAACATTTCTATTTTGGCTGACACCCAAGCCCAGTTAAAAAAGGGCATTGTGAGTAATGAGATGTTGCCTGATGTGGCCATTGTGGCGCCAGAGCTCACCTTGAGCTGTCCGCCAGGTGTTACTGCGGCCAGCGGTATTGATGCGTTGGTGCATGCCGTAGAAAGTTACCTTTCAAGATTTGCGACGGCGTTAACCGAGCCCTATTCGTTGGCGGCTATCCGTAAAATCAAAGCCAGTTTGGTGCAGGCTTATCAAGAGCCTGACAACATGGTCGCCCGCGAAGAAATGGCCACCGCCAGTTTGATGGCTGGGCTGGCTTTTGGTAATGCTGGGGTGGGTGCTGTTCATGCTTTGGCGTACCCGCTAGGAGGTCGTTATCATTTGTCACACGGTATGAGCAATGCGGTGATGTTGGTGCCAGTGATGCGTTGGAACCAAGCGGCTTGTCCTGAGCGCTTTGTCGAATTAGCCAAAGCTTTTGGTGCGGCGGATAGTATCAGCGTAGAAGCGGCTGGGAATTATGTCTTACAGCAAATGCAGGCGTTGTGTGCGGCGGTCAATATTCCGGCGCAACTGCGCGAGTTTGACATCCCTGAGTCGGCCTTACCTGAGCTTGCGGAAGCCGCAAGTGGGGTCACTCGGCTATTGCGCAATAATCCACGCGAGCTCTCGGTGCAAGATATCGAAGCCATTTATCGCGAAGCCTACTAAGGAGCCTCTGATGTCGTTATGGAAACAACGCGTTAGCGGCGCTGAAGCACCGTTTTTTGCCCTTGGTCCGTTTAAAGTGCGGTTGCCGTTTGTGCATTATCGCTTTGAATGGCCGGACTATTTTCAAGGGCTGTTGATGTGTGCGGTTGACCTTGCCGCCATCTCATTAATGACCGAACTGCTGGGCATGCCGTTCGAGGCGGCGTTAGCGATTGTGGTGCTCAATGGTTTGTTCTATTTACTGCACCATTTGCTTGGTGATCCTGTGGTCCCTGGGTGGATAACCCCAGCGATTCCGTTACTGATGATGTATGTGTCGATGTTCCCGGAAGGTGAGGCGCGCGTGCATGCATTGATTGCGTTTCAGATGTTGCTGGGGTTGTTTGCTATTTTGCTGGGCGCCTCGGGCGCTGCTAAGCGGGTAGTGCAGTTGATACCCAGTGCCATCAAAGCCGGCATTATTATGGGGGCTGGGCTAGCAGCGGTTGCTGTGGTGTTTGACGATGGTGGGCGCTTTGAAAGTTATCCATTTACCATTTCTATTGCGGTGGGTATTGCCTTTTATCTGATCTTTTCTAAGCATTTTGCAGCCTTGCAAGATCGTCATTGGGTGTTTGCGGCGTTAGGTAAGCTAGGTATTTTCCCGATTATTGCCTTGGCGATTGTACTGGCCCCGCTGTTTTCAGAAGCGCCTTGGCCGCAGTTGGAGTGGGGGTTCACCTCGCCTGATTTTGCCACCATGTTTAGTCAATACACCTTGTTCGGAGTGGGTTTTCCGCCTTGGAGTATGTACTTGAGTGCGATTCCGACGGTGCTTGCGGCGTACATTGTGTTGTTTGGTGATGTGTTGCAAAGCAAGGCTATCTTGGATGAAGCAGACGAGGTGCGCCAAGATGAGAAAATTGATTACGACCCTAATCGTGCGCATTTGATCTTTGGTGCGCGCAACCTCGGCATGAGCGTGATCGGACCCGATGTGACTATGTGCGGACCCTTGTGGGCGGCCATGCATGTGGTGATTGTGGAGCGCTTCAAAAAGGGGCGGCAAGCGATGGACTCGATTTTTGGTGGCGCCGGCTCGTTTCGTTGGGGCACCAATACCGGCTTGTTGTTGTTGCCGGTGGTGAGTTTGGTGCAGCCGATTTTGGGGATCGCTTTAGCGCTCACTCTGCTTATTCAAGGCTATGTGAGCGTGCGTATTGGCATTCAAGAGGCACGCTCCGAGCGTGATTTAGGGATTGCTGGGGTGATTGCTGCCATTTTGGTGGTGAAAGGTGCTACTTGGGCCTTTGCAGCCGGGCTGTTGCTGTGCTTTTTAGTGTACGGCTGGCGCCTAAGGGAGCAACGCGCATGATGTCCGGCGATAATTTACAGCGAGTGATTGATGCGTTAAGTGATGGTGTCTATATCACCGATGGTCATGGCGTGACGGTCACTGTGAATAAGGCGTACGAGCGTATTACCCGCATCCCACGTAGTGCGCTCGTGGGCTTACACATGTCTGAAGTGGTACAGCGAGGCTACATCTCGCGTTCGGTGTCGTTGGAGGTGTTGAAAGAGCAAGGTCCGGTCACGCTCACTCAGACCATTGGCAATGATCATAAGATTTTAGTCTCGGGTACGCCCATGTTCGACCCGCAAGGGCGACTTGAATACATAGTTACGACCGTGCGTGACGTTACCGAGTTGCTGCAGGCCAAACGCGCCGAAGAACAGTTGGAGCAGATCTTACATGTGCGTGACCATTATGGTGCGCACGAGGCCAACGATGCGGTGATTATCAGTCGGGCAACTCAGCGTTGCTACGATCTCGCTAAACGAGTTGCGCCCACCGCCGCCAAGGTTCTGATTCAGGGTGAAACCGGCACTGGTAAGACGTTACTGGCGCGCACCATTCATGATTACAGCGCCGTGGCGCAAGGGCCCTTTATTGAGTTGAATTGTGCTGCCATGCCAGAGAGTCTGTTAGAAGCAGAATTGTTCGGCTATGTGCCGGGGGCCTTTACTGGGGCTGCTCAGAAAGGCAAGACGGGGCTGTTGGAGGCCGCTAATAACGGCACTTTATTTCTTGATGAGATTGGCGATTTGCCGCTGAGCTTGCAAGCCAAACTGCTCAAAGTGATTGCTGAAAACCGGTTTATTCCGGTTGGTGGTATTCAATTCAAAAATACCAATTTCAGGTTGATTTCTGCAACCCACCATAACTTGCATGAATTGGTGGCACAGCGCCAATTCCGTGAAGATTTGTTGTATCGCTTGAGTGTGGTGCCACTGGAATTGCCACCGCTGCGCGAGCGGGCTGAAGAAGTTGAAGCCTTGCTGCAGCATTATCTAAGCCATTTTAATGCTAAGTACGAGTTTGACTGTCGTTGGCACAGCGATGTGATTGCTCGGTTACAACGCTATCACTGGCCGGGCAACATTCGCGAGTTGATCAACCTGACCGAGCGATTGGTGGTGACTGCAGAGCAATCTCTGATTACCACAGCGCAACTGCCACGCGAAATGCGAGTAGATACAGGTTTTACGGCCCTTGGTATGAGTTTAAAAGAACAAGTAGAAGGTTTAGAGCGCGAGCTGATTGAGCAGGCCCTGGCCATGTACGGCACTACCCGCCAAGCGGCGGCAGCGCTGGGCATTGATCAATCTACTTTGGTGAAAAAGCAACAACGCTGGCGGGCCCAGCAAGCTGAGGAAAACCGCAATACAGTGGAGTTTAAAGATGTTTAAGAACGACGTGATTGAGTTACGCCAGCAGGCATTAGTGAATGGCCAGTGGCTTGATGCCGATGCGGTAGAGGGGGTCGTCAACCCAGCAACAGGAGAGCGCTTAGGCACGGTGCCACAACTCAGTGGCGCGCAAGTTGATGCCTGTATTGCTGCTGCCGAACAAGCCTATTACCTGTGGCGGGAGGTACCGGTTCGTGAGCGTTGTGCGCTATTGCTGGCTTGGTATGAGTTGATTATGGCTGAGCGCGAGCGCTTGGCGCGGATTTTGACGCTGGAGCAGGGTAAGCCGTTGGCTGAAGCGCTCGGTGAGATAACTTATGCTGCGAGCTACATTCAATGGTTTGCGCAGCCGAGCCTGCTTGATGGTGGGGCGACCTTGCCCTACGGCGAAACCCCATTATCAATGTTGGTCGTTAAAGAGCCGGTAGGGGTGTGTGCGGCCATTACCCCATGGAATTTTCCGGCGGCGATGATCACTCGGAAGGTAGCGCCGGCCTTAGCTGCGGGCTGCACCATGATTGTTAAACCAGCGCCGGACACACCTTTTACAGCATTGGCTTTGGCTGAACTCGCCCAACGCGCGGGGCTACCAGCTGGGGTGCTGAATGTGATCACCGGCGATGCACAGCAGGTAGGAGCTCAATTAACGGCTTCCAAGCAGGTTCGTAAGTTGAGTTTTACTGGCTCGACTGCGGTGGGGCGTTTGTTGATGGCTCAATGTGCTCCAACCTTGAAGCGACTGTCGTTAGAACTGGGTGGTAATGCTCCTTTTATTGTTTGCGCCGATGCGGATATTGAGGCTGCGGTGAATGGAGCTATTGCGGCTAAGTTTCGTAATGCTGGGCAAACCTGCGTGTGCGCCAATGCCCTGTTTGTTGCCGATGAAGTGTATCAGCCATTTGCTGAACGCTTAGTTGAGAAGGTGCAGCAGTTGCGCTTGGGCTGTGGCGATCAGACTGATGTCACGATTGGGCCGTTAATCAACCGGGCGGCCCTGCATAAAGTAGAAAAGCTGTTGTTAGATGCGCTCACCAAAGGGGCCAAGCTGTTATGCGGTGGTAAACGTTGGCAGAGCGATGCTAATTGGTTTTTACCCACGGTATTGGCTGACGCCAGTTTTGCTATGGAGTGCGTGCAAGAGGAGATTTTTGGGCCGGTAGCACCTTTGGTGCGCTTTACTGACGAGACCCAATTAATTCAGCAGTTACGCCAGCAAGAGGCAGGCTTGGCTGCCTATGTCTACAGCCAAGATTTAAAACGAATTCAACGCTTTGCACGAGAGCTTGAGGTAGGCATGGTGGGTGTCAACACGGGCCTTATCTCAGATGCTGCGGTGCCATTTGGCGGAGTCAAAGCGTCGGGTATGGGTCGTGAAGGCGGCCGTCAAGGGATCGAGGAATACCTCGAAACCAAATACATTAAATTGAGTTACTAAGTTTTATTCCAATAACAATAAGGACTTACATTATGAAAACAACAAAGAAAGTACTACCAGTAGCGATTGCAGCCATGCTGATGGGATTATCAACAGCAGCTCTGGCACAACAAACACCGATTGAGAAATTACAGGCCGATATGCCGAAGAACTGGGGCAAATGGGGAGATGACGACCAAATTGGTGCGCTGAATTACCTTGATGACGCGCAGGCGATGCGTGGGGTAAAAGCTGTGAAGCAAGGTAAGACATTTACTTTACAGTTGCCGATGATTCATGGCGTGGGACCGGTCTTTCCTGGTCGAGTGCCGGCCATGCACTATATGACTCAAGATGAGAGCATGTACGACACCGGTAAGTTGGAAAAACTGGCGGGTGGCGTGAAGTATTCTGATGATGCGGTATTTATGTATCTGCAAGGAACCACGCACATGGATGCGTTAGGCCACGCTTGGTACGGTGACCAAGTTTACGGTGGGGTGAGCGCTGATAGTACGGTGCATGGGCATGACCATGTGGATATTGGTAGCTTGGCGAGTCACGGTATTGTGGGACGCGGGGTGTTGTTGGATGTTGGTTTGCGTAAAGGCGGTGACGCCGGGCGTTTGCCACCTAGCAGTTGCGTGACTTTGCAAGATCTGAAAGAGACAGCAAAGGCCCAAGGCGTAACGCTTCAGAAGCGTGATATTTTGCTGATTCGTACGGGCTCCGTTGGCCGTTTTTATAGCGATGCGCCAGATGCGCCATGGAGCGCTACCACTGAGCCAGGTTTGTGCTACAGCAAAGAGTTGGTGCGCTGGATTGATCAGATGGAAATTCCGGTGATTGCGGCGGATAACTTAGCGGTTGAATTGGTACCACAAAAGATTGAGGGTGACGATTACGTGATCCCTTTACATGGTGCGCTTATTCGTGATTTAGGTGTGGTGCTGAGTGAGTTGTATTGGCTGGACGATTTGGCCGCGGATAGCGCCAAAGATGGTCAGTATACCTTTATGTTCACCGCGGCGCCGCTGAAAATGGAACGCGGCTCAGGCTCGCCGATTAACCCGATTGTGATTAAGTAGGCTTGTTGCTCTTTTCTGTCTGCAGGGACTTGGAGGGACTTGCGGCCCCAGCTACTTAGCTGGGGCCGCAGGTGGCTCCGGTATTTAAGTCTCTACGCCAATGCTGCTGATATATTTCTCAATTCTTTAATTGGTGCTGCTTTTCGTTTAAGTAAAAGGTCTTCGTTAATCTTAAGAACAATGCTTTTTAGTAAATCAGTTGTGTTTGCTATATCCGTTATCACTTTAAGACGCTCAATTTCACTAGCTAGTAGCCGCCCTTTTAGGGATAGCCGTTTATCTGCTCGACCTTTTGCTAATTCGCTATTCAAATACTGTGTGATAGATTTCGCTGCCATCTCATTCTCAGACAATGCGTGAATATAGTATTTCATTAAATTGGGGACGAAATCGATGGAAGCCCCAATTTCTATTGTTGCTAGGTTTAGGATATCGATCAGGTGTGCAGGTAAGCGTCCCTCGACCGGTTTGCGCTTGGTTTCATACTGGCGCTTAACCGCGGGAGTTGATTGGTGTGGAAGGAGAACGACGCTGTCACATTTGTCGCAAACGCCAACCAGAACATTTTTAACGATACCGCTGCCATCGCTGAAGGGGACATCACGTAACTGGAATGTTGTGTCTCCAAATGATTGGCATGTTGTACAGGCTGCTTTGTGTGAGTCACCAACCTTGAATATTTTCATTTTAGCCTCTTACATATGAATGCTGATAAATACACTGTTTGCCTCATCCAAGCATTTGATGACTCTCTTTTTAATGTTGTTAAATCCCATGGCAGGCCTCTATTGTACGACATTGGTCGTACTTTGGTAAAGTTTTAGATTGTTTGGAGGAACTTGCGGCCCCAGCTCCGTAGCTGGGGCCGCAGGTCCTTCTTCGGCTCAATCGAAGCTATCTAGGACGGCGCGCAGGGCGCGTTTGGCGGCGGGTTCGCCGTGTACGAGGCGGATATCGGGGATAGGGCGCTGGGCACTTTGTACGAATTCGACCAGTTCGCGCTGATCGGCGTGAGCTGAATAGCCGCCAAGGGTATGGATACGGGCGTTGATGGCGATGCGTTGGTGGTCGAGTACCACGTAGCCGGAACTGCCGGAGCCGAGGCCGTGTTCGGCGTAGCGTTGGATGTCGCGGCCGGGGGTGCCTTCGGCTTGGTAGCCGACAAAAATCAGATCGGTGCGAGCATCGGGCAGCAGCTCTTTCAGGTAGTTGACGATGCGGCCGCCGCTGCACATGCCGCTGGCGGCTATGACAATCGCTGGGGTGCCACTATCACGCAAGAGTTCCACCAGTTGTTCGTGCTGTTCGTGGCTTTCAACGATGTGCAGCCGTTCAAAATTAAGCGGATGGCGGTCGTCGGCCAGGCGTTGCTTGGCTTCGTCATCCCATTGCTGGCGCAGGCGTCGATACATGGCGGTGTATTGCGATGCTAGCGGCGAATCTAAAATCACTGTCATCTTGGCCCAATCGGCGTGGCTGTGGATGAGATCTTCAAGCTCGTACAGCAGCTCTTGGGTGCGGCCGATACTAAACGCCGGAATAAGTACCGTTCCTTTATCTTCAAAGGCCCGCTCGATGACTTGTTTGAGCTGTGCTTGGCGGTGCTCGCGCGGTTCGTGCAGGCGGTCGCCGTAGGTGCTTTCGAGTACTAAGATATCGGCGTACTCGAGTGGGGTCGGGTCCGGTAGCAAGGGCGTATTTTTGCAGCCGAGATCGCCTGAAAAGACCACCCGAAAGCCGTCTTCGATTCGCTCAAATTCGGCGTAGGCAGAGCCTAAGATGTGGCCGGCGTTGCGTAGCCGTAAGCGGACTTGGTCGCGGCTAAAGGGTAGGGTAAACCATTGATCGTAAGCGATGGGTATGACTTGGCGCTGGATGCGGCGCACCAGGTGGTCAATCATGTCGTCTTGCTGGCTGGTATGGCCGAGCTGCAATTTTAATGCATCGCTCAAGACGATCGGCAGCAAACTAGCGGTGGCGGGTGTGCAGTAAATGGGGCCGCTGAAGCCAGCGGTGATCAGCTGTGGCACGCGCCCAACGTGGTCGATGTGGCAATGAGTGAGCACCAAAGCTTCAATGTCGTCGATGCTAAAGCCAAGCCCGCTGCTATCTCGGCTGCTCATGCTGCTAGCACCGCGAACGCCACCACCAGCTCCAGCAGCTCCGTTAACGCCGCCACCAACGTCGCTGTAACCCAGCGTGCCCTCTTGTTCGGCGACTGCTAGCATTTGTTGATGAAGCTGATGGCGTTTGGCATCCATCCCTTGAAACATACCGCAGTCGATCAACACGGAACATGGACTGGAGCTACCTTTGATATCGAGGTGAAGTTGATGGCAAGAACCGGTGACCCCTTCATGAGCACCATGATGTGTAATATCCATTTACATTTCTCCTTGAGTTATAAGCGAAAAATCAGCCTAGACCAGAAAAAAATTACTGACAATAGCCGATCTCTCAGGTAGCCTATTTGTATTAGGAGAGGCAGCACCTTGTTCGAACTCCGTAATCCATACTTTGGTCGCACTGCTGCCTCTTCTAATTCTCTTTATGCGCTAGCGCAAACTCCGAACAAGCTCCGATTAAGCTCCGATTAAGCCCCCGCTAAGTTCCAAACAAACAAGCCCTCACCAAAACCTTTACACTGTTAAAATAACGGACGCTCAAATCATCCCCAATCTGACAACGATTTCGTATAAAACCCGATTGTTTTTTACCCCTTTCGTGCCTTATTCTTTAAAAGTTAACCAAGACGCAACAAATCGTTACGATTTTGCGCCTACTATATCGAAAATGATTTATAGCGTAATCTTTACATACTACCTACAATTATAAGCACTATTTTCTGTACGGACATGGGGGAACAAGCAGTGACAGCTAGTCAGAGTGGTCATTATAAGAGGCACCGCAAAATATCGTTATATAACGGTGACGAAAAATTATCTGATATTGGGGTGCCAAGCAGTGAATCGAATGGTCAAGCCTTGCGCCGGGCCATGATGGAAATGGAACGGTCACCGATTCTGACCCATGCGGTGTTTCGGGATCGTAATGGTAAGCTTTGGGTGTTACCACGCTCAGCTTCGATTTTTAAGCGGCTCCATATCAGTATTCTAGCGCATTAAAGCTAGTTGTCGCGTTAGTTATTGCATTAAGGCGACTTCATGAGGCAATCCGCAAGGTATGCCCACGGTAGTTACACATCTAAAATTCGCTCTATCACTTTTAAACTAGTTATCTCTATCTTCATCAGGATTTTTTTGGTTTTTGTTGGCAAACTCGCTAATCCGACTAGTCATGGTTATCTTCTTATGGTTATATAAGCTTATGTCGTAAATGCTGATGTGATGAGCTGACGGCGCTACCCATAATAATAAGAATAATTAGACTAGCAGGATTACCGAATGCGTATAATTCAGGTAGACCAACAAGCACGCGCAGTGACCCATTTGGTGTTGTCGCTTTCACTGCTATTAGCTGGGATTTTTATCCTGGGCTATCGCTACTGGGAGCCGACCCAGTTGCCGCTGTACCACTCCATGAGCTCATCGTTGCTATTAGGTGCGGTGTTTAATGGCTTGAGTCTCCTTACCTTTGATTTGCATTCAAAACGCTCGTGGCAGCCTTGGTTGTCGCGGGCGTTTGCCGTTATTGGGGTGGTGGTAGCTGCCAACGGCTTGTTTGGCTCCGTGATTGATCCTTACGATTCGCAGGTGCATCCGATCACGCACGGCTTGATGGGGTTATTGTCGCTGTGGTTAGCGCTGCGGTTACGTGGGCGGGTGGCGATGCGCGTGCAAGCGTTGCTGGCGGCCCCGATTGCGCTGGGCATGTTAACCATGATAGTGCTGCATTTTTATTATCAGCAGCCGTTGATGGCGCGGCATCCGATTGGCAGTTTGATTAGTTGTACGCTGGTGTTGCTGGCGGCATTGGCGGTGTGGAATGCCAGCCGTGCTGGGCATGAGTACCTGCCTCCTGTCAGTATTTTGACTACCGGGATGGTCTTGTTAGGTTTAGCCGCCGCAACCAGTTTCGGTTTACTCACCTTTCATAACCAGATGAATAACTTGCGTGAGCAAGGTCGTGAGGTTGCCCAGAATTTAAACGAGAGTAGGCGTTCACTAGGTTCGCAGCATTTGCGGACGTTCGAGCGACTGGCCGAGCGCTGGAGTGACTATCCTGCCAGCCATCATGATCAATTGATTGACGCAGATGTTAAAGCCTACTTGGAAGATATTGATTTCCTTGAAAGTATGATGCTGCTTGAAGGGACGGATGTGGTTTGGGAGCAGAATAAAAACGGCGACAGCCATTACACCCATCTGTGGAACATCGACCCCTATTTGCGCGCGAGTGCCGCTGCGAATTTAACCCGAGTTGAAATGTTGGTTGCCTCTCGGGATAACTCGCCTGATGGAACCTTGTTGTTTGTGCGTTTGCCGGTGGAATTTACCGAGGCGCATCCTCCGCAACAAGAACAGCCGGAGCGGCAGTTCTCTTTATTGGTGGTGTTTGACGTGCCGCTGATGTTAGCGCCGCAAACCCGCATTATGGAATCACCTATTACCGCATACACCATGCTTGGCCGAGGCGTGTTGATTGACTATGCGGGGTATTGGATCAGCGATGAGCAAAAAGCTTACCTCGCCAGTAAGGCATTGTTTTTGTATGACAGTGCGTTAGTAACAGACTACAACACTTCAGGTAACCCGATTCAAACCTACTTGGTAGATCTCAGCAGTTTACAAGAGCGGGCTAATCTTGAGGTGTTGGTGGTGTTTGCGGGGATTTTGCTGGTGCTGATGATGGCACTGACGGTAGAGCGTAACCGCGAGTTGGTGTTGCAGGGCCGGCAACTGAAGTTTCAGGCCGAGCATGATGCCCTGACCGGGCTGTTTAACCGTACCACCAGTGAGCAGGTGTTAGCGGATAGGTTCCATAAAAACAAGCAGCAAACGGTGTTGTTTATCGACTTGGATGGCTTTACCTACATCAACGATAGCTTGGGCTTGCAAGTGGGTGACCGCTTACTCCAAGTGCTGGCGCAGCGGTTAGAAGCTGTGGTTGGTAAGCAGGCTATCTTAGGCCGGTTTGGTGGTGATGAGTTTTTAATCATTACCGACAAAGTGCATGACAATGAACGGGCGGTCAAAGAGCTGACGGATAAGTTATTAGCGGCCGTCGCACAGCCGTATCGGATCATGCACCATAAAATATACTTAACTGCCAGCATTGGCGTGGCGCATCAAACGGACGACCAATATGCGCCATTGGAGTTGGTACAGCGGGCCGATATGGCCATGCATCAAGCCAAGCGCCAAGGCCACAATCACGTGCAAGTGTACCAAGAGAGTATGAGCTTGCAGTTTAAATCATCAGCGGCGATGCGTTCGAGTTTGCAGGAGGCGATTGAGCGTAATCAGTTGGCCTTGCATTATCAGCCGATTGTGCGCTGTAGCGATACCGCCACAGTGGGCTACGAGGCCTTGTTGCGTTGGGAGCGTGAGCCTGGGCGTTTTATTCCGCCATCGGAGTTTATTCCCTTGGCCGAGATGACGGGCCAGATTATTCCGTTAAGTGAGTGGGTGTTTAGACGGGCCTGTGAGGCGGCGGTGCAATTGCAGCAATATGGGCCATGTAAGGTAGCGGTTAACTTAAGTACCTTGCACTTTAACCGCAGCGAATTTAAAGGCTTTTTAGAGCGTACGTTAGAAGAAACCGGGTGTCAGCCGCAGTGGTTAGAGTTAGAACTTACCGAAAGCATCTTGATGGAGAACATCGACTATGCGGTGGATATCTTGCAAAGCTTGCGTGATAAGCAAATCAGCATCTCGTTAGATGATTTTGGTACCGGCTTCTCCAGCTTGAGCTATTTGCGCCGTTTGCCGGTGGATAAAGTAAAAATTGATCGGAGTTTTGTGGCTGGGATCAAAACCCATCGTAGTGACCGAGTGTTGATTGGCTCGGTGATTAAAATTGCGCAAAGTTTGAATTTTAAAGTGGTGGCAGAAGGGGTAGAAACCCCGCAACAAGCCGAGTTTGTTACTGAGCTGGGTTGTGATTACATGCAGGGCTTTTATTTTGGCCGGCCAGTACCCCTAGACGATTTGTTTGAAAGTTAAAGGTTGTAGAAATGAAGGACGTAAGCATGTTACAGGATGATAAAAGGTTGGTTATTGGGTCGGCGCGCGGTATCACCCACATGGCTACTGCGCTGCTCTTGTTGGCGGCAGGAACGACCGCTGCTAGCGCGGCACCCGTGGCGGCTAACCAGCTTAACGTGCAGCAAATTCAGGCTGATGCCAATCAGTTAGCGCAGGCGCGGCAACTATTGAGTCATGCCGATGCCAACGTACGTAGTAGTGCACTGAATAAGTTGTTGCAATCGGATAATACGGCGCTACGTGAAATGGCCTATGCGGTCGGCTTTGGCAGTGCCGACGACGTGGCGCGCGCTATTACTTTGAGCCATAGATTTAACGAAGTACAGACGTTGCAGATCACCTTAAACGAAGGTGATGGCGGTAAGGCCGAGCAATTGCGGCGCAGTTTAGGTGGCGTGATGAACGTAACCGTGCGCAGTTATAACGAGGTGAATGGCCGCTTTGAGGTGCGTAACTTCGGCGGTAGCCACAATGGTTATGGTGAAGTAGCTGGGCTGCAGGTTAGCCTATCGCAAAACGCCTGCAGCGCTAAATTTGAGCTTAACGACGTGAGTGAGTTAAGCGGCAGCGTGACTTGTGCAGGAGTTACTCTGCCAGCAACGATTGACTTGTTTTAACCTCTGAAATCACGATCTGTTCCGCGTCGGCTTGCCAATGAGAATGCACCACCAGCATAAATTGGCGAGCTGCGACGTTGGCCTTGCTTAGATCGATCTCCTTTTGCTCTTGGCCGAGCATCCAAGTTCCGCTATACACAGGCACCCAGCCTTGGGCGCTGCGCTCGGAACGGTTGGCAAGGATCTCAAAATCACGGATAAAGCTGCTACGCTGCTTGCTATGGTTAGCCAAGGTAATGCTATTAAGCTGTTGTAAGTTATCACCTAGGCTAAACGTGAGCCGCACAGGATTGTGTGCTTGATAGTTGCCGAGCTTGTTATAGTTCGGCCCTTGTTGCGGCTGATAGCTCCAATGGGTGGCGGTATCACCATCGGTGAGCAGATTGCTATTGCTACCGGCGCTGGGCGCATGGCTCCAGGCACTTAGCGTCACGCTTTGTTGTAGAGCATTCAGACCGGTATTATTGGCCAGATCTGCGACCAAGCCATCATTGAAAAAAGGGCCGATGGTTTCTAGTAAACGGTCGATGCGCAACACCAAGCCTTGGCCGCTATCTGCATCCACTGATTGCAACATCCCCACAGGCGTTTGGCCGACATAAACGGTACTGCCGCTCATGCCTTGATACAAAGGCGTGTTGATAGCATCGATGGGTTGTACGTAAAGACGCAACAAATCAACGCTGCTGATGCTTACTGGGGTTAAGGTGCGAGCGCCATCGGCGCTAACGGTGCTAACACTGAGTTGGCTGGCACTTTGCAATTGTTTGAGGACATCAGCACTGGTACTGGTGAGCTCGTTAAAACTAGCGCCACAGCCCTCAGCAGCAGGGCCGCTCACGCCCATAATCGATAGGTCGTAACCGAAGTTTTGAATGGCAACGGCTTCACCTTTGCTGCGTGCAGCGTTGGCGGCGGTGAGGTTGGCAAAAAAGTTGTCTTTGACGACGTGCTCGGGGGTGATCAGGTAACAGCTGTCTAGGCGTTTGAGCAAAAAGCCTTGGCCGATCTCGCCGGCCTCAACAAATACCGGAGTAATAGGGGTGTTCTGCGCTACCGCTGTTTGGGCAATAGCTGCGGTGGCGATGCTTAGCCCCACCGAGGCGGCTAGCAGCGGCTTGATTGCCGCTGTAGGTCGTAACTTAGCCATGATTCGGATATCACCTATTGTTTTTATACGTGCAGCTGTTAGCGATTCACCACCACTTCTTCTGCTTTGATTTGTTCTTTTTTCGGAGCAAATAAGCTCCGTAACATCACGGTAAACTCTAGCATTAAGAAGATAATCGCGTACAAACTGGTCAGCGCCATCACCACAGGATCGTTACCGAAACGCTTCCATAGCGAGGTTTTAGCATCGTAACCGGCGCTGCCAAGGCGCTCTACCCGTGCAACTGTGGTCTCACCATGGGTGGTGATATACATGCTGTCGTCGGGTTCATAGCGCACAAAACCACGCAGCACCGCGTTGGTGTTGCGCTCAATATCGTTATGTAGCGTCACGCGGTCGCCTTGGTCTAACTCAAACTCACCCGATACGTAACGTACGTCGCCAAACAGTTCCTGCTCGATGATACGAATATTGCCACTGAGTAACGTTGCTGCTACCGAAGTACTCACGTCGTCACCTATCACCACTTCTCCCATAAAAGGGAAGAGCAGTTGGCGTGATTGGCCAATAATCACATCCACGTAAGAATCTAACTGTTGACGGCCAACAATATCCTGGTCTAAATAGCCGACCGAACCGTTGGCGAAGTCTGGGTGCTGGAGGGTCATCACAAATTCGTTATTAGCATGGTTAACAAAGAAAGTGACCTGAACGCCAGGATTAACAATGATGAAGTTTTCCTTTGCCTGATGGTTAAAAACATCCAGTTCACCGGCGGGGTTTTGGCTGGGGTCCATCAAGGCATCGTTGTTTAGGCCACTAAAAACCGTAGCATCGGCCGGAATACGCCACTGGTTGATGGCGCTGTCAGCGGTCACTATATTCATCACGTCCGTTCTAGCGCTTACCGTGTAGATGTTGACTCGGTCGGCAAAAAGCACGTACGCAAGCGCTGCTACCATCCCCGACAAAATCAAAAAAATCACGCTTTTACGAGTCCAGCCGCGACCGCGCAGGTTCTTCACCCGCGTTACCATAAACATGCGCATCGCGCTATTTTTCAATACGGACATAAGTATCTCTTTTTATTCATACTAAAGCTGGCATGAGCGGTGTAGCTGCGCCAAGAGCCAATAGCTAACATCTTAAAGCGCATTTGCTCTTATCAATACACCAACTCAAATTTAACGGGTGGCAGCATGCGGCCGGCTTGGCGGCGGACGAGGGTGATGGCGTTGCTGCCATCGCGCAGTAATGCTGGGTCGATTTCACACAGGGTATCGTAGCCGGTGCGGACGCCTTGCTTGATAGCTTGGCAGCGGTGATTTTGGTTGCCAGAGTCGAGCTGCAGTTGCATGAACACATCGCTACGCCCTGAGTTAGCGAATACGTATACTTTGCCGCCTGGCTCTTCGCCGCGATAGCTTAAATACACTTGTTGAATGCTGTTACTCTGCTCACAAGAGCCGGGTACGGCGACCATAGCCATCTCGTCAGCTGAGAGCTTATCTAACACATCTGTATGCTTACTAGGATATTCTACTGAATATAACTCAGCCTCTGCGGCGGCGGCCATGCGGTATTCATTTTCTGAGCTGTAGCTACCATCGCGCGAATGCACCTTTAAACAAATAGGTTGATCTAAATCAACTTTTGGCACTCGTACGGCAAGGTTTCCGCTAAGGTTGGGAGAAGCATACACCACCCCAACTAAGATACGCCCACTTACTGGTACGTTGGAGGCGTACGACTCAGTGAAGGCTTCTTGTGCCAGTCGTAATTCTTGAACAGGGGTAGCTAAACTCACGCTAGAGCAGAGGCCCACTGCGCTTAAGGTTAGGCTACCAAGTGCGATTTTTGTTAGCTTTTTGACATATTTCATCAGCAGTTTCGTCCTGTAAAACGGCTATTACTCTGTTAATCTTTCGTAAAGATTGCGTAGCTATGGGCTACTATGCCTGTAATAGAAGCACCATTCAATAGCTGCCAAATACTTTTTGGCTTATTTCAGATTTTTTTGTTGCAATGCGTTTACAAATTATTTACCTTAACCCTTGTGGCAAAGTATACAATTATATAACAATTTGCCTTGGACCTCTCTCAGCTTAGTTAGTTATTGGTATACAGGCTAGGTTGGGGGAACGTATGGAAAGCTCGTTGGAGCTTACGGAGAGACTCTTATTATGAAAAAATTAATCATTCCTGCTTTGTTGGCTTCAATGTTAACGCTTGCCGGTTGTGGCGCTACTACCAGCGATGCAGCCAAGTTAGATCGTAATCTTGCGATTGCCGAATTAACTGAACAAATGGATGAGCTTGGCTACGAGCGCATCACTGCGTTTCCTGGTATTCAAGACTTCTTAAATATCGTAGTAGATATCACTGAGCGTCAGAAGAAAGTGATGGGCTTATATCGCACCCAAGCAGAAAACCATGCTGATGTGCAGGCGTTCTTGTATGCGCAGCGTGAAGCAACGCCAGAGCAGTTGAAAGCAGCTATTATGGAATTTGATTTAGGCGCAACCACTGAAGCAGAAAAAATTGGTCCGAAGATCGATGCTTATCGTGGCGCGATCGCAGAAGTTTCTGCAGCTAACCAAGAATTATTTGAAGAGATTTTGATTCAAGGTGCTCAAGGTACTTACCTAATGAGTCAATATGGTACTGAAATTGCCGAAGCTACCGCAATTTATCAAGCACAAAGGCTGATGCTAGGTGGCGGTGAAGAGCAAACCGTGAATAATAACATTTACCTGGCCATGACTCGGGCTATGGATCAAATCGAACTGGCGACTCAAGCAAGCGACCTTATTTCGATTGACCAAGATACCATGTTGGCGATTGATGCTTTGCAAGCTGAATTAGAAGCTAAATAAGCTGTTAAGTACGGCACTGGCTGATAAGGCCAGTGCCTACTGTTGCAGTTGAGACCTTTATGGCATTCATGCTAAAAAAATCAAGATCAATCCTGCTCATTGTTGTGGCTGTAGCCCTGGCAGGTTGTACGTTATCTCCGACACCGCAACAGCGCGCAGAACGGCTGATAGCGAGTGGCGAAGATTCTATAGTTGTGCGGCAGCAAGCTGAGAACAACCTGCACGATGCGTTGAGTAAAGATAATGAGTTTTATCATTTAGGAACGGAACTGAATTGATGCACACATTTTGGATGCACACAGGTAAGATGGCGATGCTGTTGGGGCTGCTACTAGCGCTGCCCAGCGCGGCGGCGCAGCAGTCGGCAGCGCAATCGGCAACGCTGCAGCCGGCTACCCCAACCGAGGCCGACTGGCCGGATTGGGTGTTTGCTCCCGTCTCGGATTATCCATCAACCCACTTGTATGCAGTGGGTTTTGGCGTTTCTAAGGCGACGGCGCGGCAGCATGCGCTGGCTGAGATTAGCCTGCAAGTATCGGCTGATGTGAATACCTTACAGCGCAGTGTGTTGGCGCGTAAACGTAGCGCAGGTGCTACTGAAATTCAGGATGATTTCAGCCAAGTGACGCTGTTAGAGGCGCTGGGTTTGCAATTAGAGCAAGTAGAAGAGCAGCAAAGTGCCCTGTTAGAAAATGCTGATGGCAGCCAAGTTGCAGTGTTGTTGGCGGTGCCTAAGGCCGCGATTGTTGCGGGTTTGCATGACCGTTTGCGGCCCTTAGAGGCGTTGAATTTTCCATTTATGGATGACGCCAGCGAGCAAGGGCGAGCACAACAGTTATTGTGGAGTTTACAGTATCGGCAGAGTATCGACGATGGCTTGCGCTTAGAGCGCGCCATGGCGGCATTAGATGGTGGCCAACCGATGGCGCGGATGCATTTAGAACAATTGCAGCGCGAGGTGCAGCAAGTGTGGCAGAATATGGGCGTACGGGTGGTTGCCAATTATGAATTGCAGCCCCTGGTAGGCGCCTTATCGACGCAATTGCCAGCAGCTACCGACAGCGTACTCTGGTTACGGTTAACGGAACAGCGTAAGCGCGGCCAAAAACAAGGTAAGTTTTTAGAACAGCGCGTGGTGCAGGTGCAGTTAACCAGCCCTACCGCGCCTTTTACCGTGTATCAGCAACAACAGTTGCGTAGTATCGGTGAAGGAGCTAGCGCCAGTGCCGCTGAGCAAGCTGCGCTGCGCAGCATGCAACAACAATTAGAACAGCCCCTGCGGGCATGGTTATTTTTATAGTAAAGGACAACAAATATGAAGTTTGCCAAATTAGCCGTATCAGCTATCGCCTTGAGTGTGTTGGTGGCGTGCCAATCTACCGCACCTAGCCAAACGCAAAGCACCAAGGTGTCGAATCGGTCATCTGGAGTAAATGTTGCCAAGGCACCTGAACAATTCAATGATAGCGATATTTCGGTACCGGCATTTTTTAACACACAAGGGCTAGAGAACTGTACCTTTGATGTGGATAACGAACATCCTGCGTGTCCTTTGAAAAAGCCGATTGTACGCATGTACTTTTCTGGCACTGACGTGGGTGGCGAAGGCCAAGGCGTTGATGCTCTGCGGGCCTACGACGATACCCAGTTGCTGTTTATGCTAGAAAACCAATTCAGTGGCATTAACCGCTACCGGATTGTAACCCGTGATGATGCGGTGATTGATGCTGAAAGCGCCACTGTGTTAGAGCAGCAGGGTGCAGCAAAAGCGGCGGAATACTTTAGTGGTTCAGGCCCGTTACTGCCTGATTACGTGGTGAAAATTGATACTTTACGCACGGTTAAGAACGAAGGTTCGATTACCGGCTGGATGGATTACACCTTGGAGCTTACTGCGGCTACCATCAATCCGCGTACCCGTGAGATCATGTCGTATCCCAACCTAGGTAAAGTGCGGGTGAAATCAGAAGAAGTGCGCGACCGTAGCGAGCTGAAGTTTATCATGGCCAATAACCGTTACGTTTCGGGCTTCCGCTATAACGACAGCGCTCATGTAAACGCAGTGATCAATGATATGGCGTCTCGCGGTATTGATATTTTGCTGACGCGGATGCTGTCAGAAATGCCAGCCTCGGCACAGGTGTTAGGCATTAAAGGCGACCAAATTAGTTTAGATCGGGGCCAGAATGCCGGTGTGTTACCTAACGAAACCATGATTGTGTTTCAATACGAAGCAGGGTTTGTGGAGCCGATTGGGGTTGCTCGAGTGCAGCCGTCGATTAATAGCGCCAACGGTACTATCGTGCGTTGGAAAAATTCGCGCTTGGCCGATCAGATTGAACGTTCAGCCAGCAATGGTATTTATCGTCCAAGCAATGGCGTTAAGATTTTCGCCATCAGTGTCGGAACTCCAGCGGGGTTCTTGGAGAATAGAACATGATAAAAGCACGCAACCATACTGCTAAATTACCAGCAGTGGCGATGCTTTCGGGGCTGGTAGCGCTTGCGTTTGGGGCGGCCCCGGCAGCACACGCCAGCTCGATTAGTTTTAATAGTAATGCCGATATTACCGTGCAGGCTTGTGCCTATGGACGCGGTGCAGCAGCCATTGCACAAGCTGAAGCGCAGGCAGCGGCAGAATTAGCGGCCTTTGTGAAAGGGCCCGCGCTGCTGCAATTAAATGAGGTAGCTGACTCGCTAACTACCACCAGTGCCGCTGAAGCGACGCAGTGGGTACAGAGTTTGCAAGAGGCCAGCCAAAGTGGCATCACGGTCGCTAATTTATTTGTGCAAAGTGGCCAACCTTGGCTGCAGGGCTCAGATACGTGCGTTAGCATGACGCTGGTGCGAGGTACGGATGTCGGTGGCGCTGATGCCTTGGATGGCGATATCGTATGGGATGATGCCAGCCGTGAAGTTGCGGTGGTGGTGAACGGCGAAGGTTGGCCGAATAAAGCCAAGGGCTTAAGCGCGCAACAAGTGGCGGAAGTTGATGGCTTGCGTCGGGCGGTATCGCAAGTGGTTGGGGTGTGGTTGCAGCAAAACTACAGCCAGTACTCTAACTCGTCGATTGAACAAACCAATGACGAAGTGAACGAAAGCCTTAAGGATGTGGTGGCGCAACAGTTGCACACTCGCAGCAATGGCTTGGTAAAACGTTGGCAGTTATTGGATACCCAGATGCTGAGTGATGGCGGCGTTAAGTTAACCCTAGAAGCAGTGGTTGAAAAGCAAGAGCTAGCGCAAGCGGCGCAAGATATTTTGACTGCGATTGGCTCGCCACGGGTACGGGTGATGGCACCGCAACCGCTGGCTGATCATTTGCGCTTGTGGCTGAATCGCCAAGGTATTGAAGTGAGTGAGAATGCCAGTTTATTGGTGAATGCCAATGCCGATGTGCGTGTGAGTGGCAATAGTGCGCGACTGCATTTAGGTGTGCAGGTAGAAGATGCCGCCGGCAATCTTTATGGCCAGTGGAACAATAACCCGGCATTATTAGCGCTGCCTAACAAAACAGGTATTCATCGCGATTTACTGGATGTTCATTTAAGCCATGAGCAACAGCGCGCGGCCTTAGCCAACGCGTTGCATGAGGCTTTTACCCAGATGGTAGCGCAGGGCGGACTGATTCATGAAATCGCCATTGCTCGGCGCTATTTGAGTAGTACCGCAGAGTTGCCTGGTGTGTTGCAGACCATCGGCGGTGTGCGCGATGTGCAGGTAGGTGGCAATGAGCAGTTAGTTACGGCGCAGTTGCGCTATAACGGCAGTGCAGCGGAGTTGGCCTCGGTATTGAGCCAAGTACTGCCGCCGTTATTAGCAGCACCGTTACCGCAGGCGCGAATTGATAACGCCTATAAAATTAAATTTCTATAAGTTTAGGTAAGTTAAGGACAAATTATGAAACATTCGTTGATTGCGGTGGTTATTAGCAGTGTGATGGGTTTGAGCTCAGCAGCTACCATGGCACAAGATTTTGATTTAACCGACATGATGCCAGCGCGACCAGGCCAAGCAGCGCCAACCAGCGGTGACTATGAAGTCAAAGATAATGTGGTGGTAGCCAACGATGAAGCCACAGCGGTGACCGTTGCGCACCAAAATCTGATGGAAAATACCCAAGATGGGGTGATGACCATCGCGGTAGGTAGTGGGATTGGGGTGTTATCTACAGGTTCGGCAAGCTATCAATTGTTTGATAACCCGAATGCCAGTTTGTTGAGCAAACGTGCCGCCTACAACCAAGCGTTTTTGGTGGCTAAAAAAGGCTTAGTAGAGCACCAGAAAGGTGTGAACGTGGTTTGTAGTAACCTCGTGAGCATGAGCATGGACTTTATTGACAGCGGTACCGATGGTATGGGTAACGAATCTGTGAGTTCAGAAGAAGCTTGTAGCGAGTCGGTGAACGGCTCGGTGGCAGGTTACGTTACTTACGATGTGTTTGATGACGTGGACACCAAGCGGGTACGGGTGAGTGTGATTTCAACTCCAAAAACCCGTTCGATTATTCGTGACAACGTGGGTGCGTTGAATGTGGTGACCGACCCGAACGAAGTGTTCAAGCAAGTGGTAAGCGACATTCAAGATGGGGTGATGCCGCCGATGGGCGCTAAGGTATTAACTCATGCCAATACCGGCGAAGTGATTGTGATGGGCTTTGGTTCGTCAATTATTCGCCAGAATAGCAACCCACGGCTGGCTTCGCGTTTAGCGGATGCGGCCTTGCGTCAGTCGCAAACGCGGGCGCGCGCTGCCTTGTTAAGTACCATGCAAGGCGAAGAAGTTTACTGGCGTGGTAGCTTTGATGAAAGCCAAGTAGAGAGCACTGAGCAATTTACTTACGATGATCCGGTGTTGGCTGATCCTGAGAATGTTACTCGCTTAGAGCAAGATAAAGTGACTTTCTTAAACCAAATGCAGCAAAGCGATGACTACGGTACTTTGACCAAAGGCCAGTTACCGCCGGGAGTAGGTTTGCGTTCGTTTGTCTCTGAAGATGGCTTTTGGCAGTACACGGTGGCTGTGTATGCACCCTCATTAGAAGCTACGGCGCGGCAGAACGCCACTGATGCACCAGGGCAAGGCAAGTCTAATGCCCGTGGCGGATTGAACGAGCGTGCCAAGAACTCACAAGGCGCGTCTGGCAAAGTTAGCGATGAAGATAACTTGTAATGCTAGCCGCAGCTCATAAAGTTGGGGTGTTAGCGCTGCTAGCTGGGCTTAGCCTAGCTAGCTTTACGGCGATGGCGGCTGGTATCAACGAGCCGGCGCAGCAACGCCAAGGTGAGATCCTAAAAAGTAAGAATATGCCCGATGGCATGCTGCGCAATGCTTGTACTACAGCCATGCAAGCTGAGGACATGGCGCAGGTGAGAGCTCGTTTGGCGGAGCAGGTCGGTTTTGCGATAGACGAGCAGGTGGGTTACGTTGAAGCTGAGGTGACTAACTTTAAGCTGAGTAGCAACGCCGATGCGCATGTTTGTACGGGCATGGTGAGTATTACCGATATGCCGCTGAGCATTGCCGCCACAGCGGTACGTGCTGCTTGGGCGCAATACCCTGAGTTAACCCCAGAGCAGTTAAAACAGTTGTTACAGGTTGCCTTAAGCCATGGTGCGACTGCTGCTGATGGAGCTGCTCTGATTGCTAAATTGGCGCCTGCGCAACAGGGGTTGGCGTATGCCAAAGCCAACGTAGACTTAGCGGCGCTGCAATTGGATGATGCGCGCTTAGCGGTGGCCGAGTTGATGCTACAAGGCGGCGAGATCGCAACGGCCATGATGCTGGCTAACAGCTGTGGTAGCGTGGCCTGCAGAAAATTGCTGCCGCAAATCAAACAGGAGTTACGCGCGTATGAAGCGAAACAAGCGATGGACCTCAACAGCTACTTTGGCAACTAGCATGAAACCTACTGGTGCTTTGCGCATGAGTGCGGTGGCCTTGTTGTTGGCCGTGGCGATGCCAGGTGCGGTGTTGCACGGTCATGCCCAGCAAGCGGATTTTGAACGTTTTAAGCAGCAAAATAAGGCCCAGTTTGAGAAGTTTTCGGAGCAGCGCGAAGCTGAATTTCGAGCTTTTGTGAAACGCTGGCAAGATGCCGAAAAGAACTACGTAGAGCAGCTTAAAGAGCGCTGGAACGATGGCATGGTGTCGGGTAAAACCAAGTGGGTGAGCTACTCCGATGACCAAAGCCAGCGTACCATCATCGATTATGAAAATGACACGGTGACGGTGGAGTTTTTAGCCTCTGAGACGGCCGGTAAATCTGAGGCAGCAGTGCGCGCTGAGGCTGAACAAGTGTTAGCCAAAGCGACCGGAACCTCGTTAGCAGAAGCTGTGGCCCAAGATCCTATTCATGTGAATGCTGGGGTGAATCTAGCTCAGCTTAAAAATTCCCAGCAGATGCAGCAAAGTTCGTTGTTAGGCGGGGTGTCGGCAGCTGAGGTGACGCAGCAACCAGCGCAAGTAAAGCGCCAAGGCAAGACCACCTCAGTGACCATTCAATTGCCCACGAAAGTGAGCAGTGAACGGGCGCAACGGATGTTTCCGATTGCTGAAAAATATGCCATGCAACGCGGTTTGCCGGTTGAATTGGTGATGGCGATTATGCACACTGAGTCGAGTTTTAATCCGTTGGCGCGGTCGCCGATTCCTGCTTTTGGATTGATGCAAATTGTGCCTACCTCGGCGGGCCGTGATGTGACTGAGTTTTTAACCGGGCAGCAACGGGTGTTATCAGCGGAATACTTGTATGACCCTGAGCAAAATGTGCAGGCTGGTACCGTGTATTTGCATCTGCTTGGTAACAGGTACTTTAAGCAGGTGGAAGATCCCGTGAGCCGAATGTATTTGGCGATTGCGGCCTACAATACGGGGCCAGGTAACGTGAGTTTGGCGATGGCCCAAACGAAATCGCTGAGCGATGCGGCGCAGCGAGCTAATGGCATGAGCGCAGCAGCTGTGTATGAGCATTTGATGCAACATTTGCCGGCTACTGAAACCAAGAATTATCTGCGCAAAGTTGTGCAGCGACAGCAGTTTTATAAAGAGGAATTACAATCATGAACAAACACTCTAAAGTTTTACAATTGGCGTTAGCCGGTGCTGTAGCTGCCACCTTAGCGGCTTGTAGTTCTAATGATGGCGCGCAAACCATGCGCGAGGTAACTAAAAACGAAACGGATAATGCGCCTAGCTGGGTGTTTTTGCCGGAAGTAGAAGGAGCTCTTGCGAGCTCTCAGTGCGTGCAGTGGAGTGGCCAAATGCAAGTGGACCGGGCCCAAGTGATCGCGGCCGCACGTGCTGATTTGGCGCAACAAATTCGCACTCGCGCGGCGGTGTTAGATAAGTCTGTCAGTGCTAAAACCATTGAGGGCGTGAGCGCCATGGTGAGCAGTAGTTTTGCGCAAGCTAGCACCCAATTAAGCTCTGAAGTACTTGAGGGTGCGATTCCGAAAGAAGTGACGTTGGCGCAAATCGATGGCCAAAAACAGCTGTGTGCGCTGGTTGCGCTAGAACAGCCAGAAGAAGTCTTTAACCAGATGGTGGGCATGAGCGGCATGCAATTAGACCCAACCTCTGAGCAGGCTTTGTTTGAACAATTTATGATTGAGAAAACCAAAGCTGAATTAGAAGAGATGCTGAAGTAATTCACCTATTTGTTGATACAAATAAAAAGGCAACGCGATAATGGCGTTGCCTTTTTTGATTTGAAGTTTATCGCTTACAAGCTAAATTGGTGATGGCTCCCGTCAGGAAGTTCAATATCCACTTTTAAATGAGCACCACAAGCTTCGATATATTTTTTTAAGCTAGATAACTTAATATCGGCTCCAGTTTTTTCCATACCTGCTACCGTGGGTTGTTTAATTCCCATAGAGTTTGCTAGATCAACTTGGGTTTTATTAACCAGCTTCCTGATCTCACTTAGCCGAATAGTTAGCAGCATAGCATCAGCCTTCTTGCTGGCTCTTGCAATGAGCTCTGGTTTTTCGTTGGCTATTAATTGCTCGAGTGTTCTAGCCATTGTCTTTCTGCCCCATAGCGATTAAATGTCGAGTAAACTCTTGGTCTGCTGTCGCGATCATCGTTTGATAAAAAAGCCGAGTGTTGCGGTTTTTATGCGCTGCACACAAGATAATCGCCGTTCGGCTTAGATCAAATGCAAAACAGACCCTGATGGGCTTACCTTTTGATTGAATTCGTAATTCTTTAAGATTGCTGTGAACAGAACCATATAAAGTATCTGCATAAGGTCTCGACAGAAAAGGTCCTTCACTTTGCAATAGAAGCAACGAAGCGATAACGTTTTCTTTGTCTGTATCATCTAATGCATCAAACCAAGCATCAAACCTATCCGTAGTTCGTATTGTCCACATGATTAACATCCTTGTTTTATAGGTTTTAGCCTATATATCAACATTGGAGTTGTCAAGTGACGAAATAGAAAAAGGCAACGCGATAATGGCGTTGCCTTTTTTGATTTGAAGTTCTAAAGGGCTGTTAGAACGAATACATGGCCATGAATTGGAGACGGGTTAGGTCGCCATCAAGGTTGTTGGCTGTTTCACGAGTAGCGCGTGAGATTTCGGCACCAAAGGTGAGTTTTTTGTCTACAGAGTGCATGACGTTGACGCCAAAACGTTGGGTGTAATCGGTGGCGCTTGAGGTTTCGAGATTATCGGTATTATCGGCCCAGCCGCGGCTGAAGACGAAGTTAGAGCGGGTTTTCTCGTTCCAGTTGTGGCGATAGGCCAAGGTTACGCCCATTACATCCAGTGCTTCTAGGCTGCCATCGCTAGCAATGTAAGCACCGTTGAAGGTGTTTAGACCCATGTAACGACCAACGCCAGAGCCGGCAGTAAAGGAGGCACGAATGTCGTTACCATTGCCGAGGCTGTATTTAGCACCAAAAGTGACACCGTAACCAGCTACGGTTTCATCATCGCCGTCACTGTCAATGTCATGTGCTAATTGACGCACTAAACCAGCAACGCTGTAGCTGAAGTTATCGCTTTTACCGGTGTACTTCATGGTGAGATCCGGCATGATGCCTTCAGAGGTGGCCAAGCGTGATACTGCACCGGTGCCAGAAACGAGGCTAACTGTGGTTTCTGGGTTTTCTAGGGAGAAGCTCAGGTTACCTTGGGTGTAGCGTACTTGTGGCTGGCGCATAAACACTATGCCGTCGGTAGCACCGATAAAGTCAACGGATTCAGGAAAAACGCTCAGATCTAGGAAGTTGGACCAGGTGTGGCCAATGGTCCAGTTCTTGTACTTCAAGAAAGCGTGACGTAAACGCGGCGCGTACGAGTTAGAAATACGCTCGTCACCACTAGGCACCGTCAAAAAATCGATTTCAATACGACCGGTGATGGTTTCGCCGTTTTCTAAGCCCTGTTTCACATCAAACCAAAAGCGTGATTGGCGCGCATGAAAGTCGGTGACAGCATCGTCACCTCGACCACCTACTGGGGTTAGGCTAGGAATATAGAACTGGCGACCGATGTTTTTGTCGCTACCAGAGCCGGCTGAACCATCCGAATAATCAGATATCATGGCATCAAGTTTTATGTAGCCACCGAATGACCATTCGGGGCCCTCTGCGGCTTGGGCATTGAATGCCAATCCGCTGAGTACTGCACCGGCAATCAGCGATTTGGTTAGAGTTTTATGCAGCATTGCTGTGCTCCTTGTTGTTTTTAAAATCAAGTTCGTGTTGAGATGTCGGCTATTAGATATCAGCTACACTTTTAATTTGTTGTGTTACATCAAGCTAATATCAGCAATCTTTGACGCTGGCACTCTTAAGTTATAGTCAATAGCAGGATGGGTGATTTATCAATCTAGACTATGGTCTAATGGCTTCGCAGCCCCGAATAAATGAAGGTAGAGGCATTGAAAAACATAATAACAAGAGCGCTATTAGCGATTAGATATTAGATATTAGCTATTAGATATTAGAGGGCGCCCACCGTGGACCAATATCAAATAGCCAATAGCTAATGACGATTTCGCAGTTCAAAGGAGGTTTTATGCAACATGACTTATATAAAGTGCCGGCGGATGCTAAAGCGCGGGCGCTGATTGATAACGACCAATACCTCGCCATGTATCAGCAAAGTGTTGATGATGCAGAGGGTTTTTGGCGTGAGCAAGGCCAACGAATCAGTTGGTTTAGCCCTTACAGCAAAGTTAAAAACACCCGTTTTGCACCGGGCAACGTGAGCATAAAGTGGTTTGAAGATGGTACCTTGAACGCCTGTTACAACTGTGTCGACCGCCACTTAGCTGAGCGCGGTGACAAAACCGCGATTATTTGGGAAGGCGATGACCCGTCCGTTAGTAATGAAATCAGCTACAAGCAGCTACACGCGGAAGTATCGCGGTTTGCTAATGGCTTGAAAAAATTAGGTGTGGCGAAAGGTGATCGGGTAGCTATCTATATGCCGATGGTGCCTGAAGCGGCCTATGCGATGTTGGCCTGTGCCCGTATTGGTGCAGTGCATACGGTTATTTTTGGTGGCTTCTCGCCAAATGCGATTGCGGACCGAGTAAACGACTGTGGCGTAAAAGTGATTGTTACTGCTGACGAAGGTCGTCGTGGTGGCAAAGCGACCCCACTAAAAGCCAACGTTGATGAGGCGTTGCGTAATGGCAAGTGCCCGACGGTAGAGCATGTGGTCGTGGCCAAGGTTACCCATGGTGAGGTGGACTGGCACGATGACCGCGATGTGGCGTGGGACCAGCTGGTGAAAGATGTGCCGGCTGAGTGCCAACCAGAAGTGATGAATGCTGAAGACCCGCTGTTTATTCTGTATACCTCAGGTTCAACGGGTAAGCCTAAAGGGGTGTTACACACCACCGGTGGCTACATGGTTTATGCGTCGATGACGCATCAGTATGTGTTTGACTATCATGAAGATGATGTTTATTGGTGTGCGGCCGATGTGGGCTGGATCACGGGCCATAGCTACATTGTTTATGGACCCTTAGCCAACGGTGCTACCACCTTAATCTTTGAAGGTTTGCCAACTTACCCAGGCGTGGGGCGTATTGGCGAAGTGATTGATAAACATAGTGTGACTATTTTATATACTGCACCTACTGCGATCCGTGCGTTGATGGCGAAGGGTACTGCTGCGGCTGAAACCTCAACGCGTAAATCATTGCGCACCATGGGCTCAGTGGGTGAACCCATTAACCCAGAAGCCTGGGAGTGGTATTACAAAGTGATTGGCGATAGCCGCTGCCCGATTGTTGATACTTGGTGGCAGACTGAAACGGGCGGTATCATGATCACGCCATTGCCAGGTGCGACTGATTTGAAACCAGGTTCAGCAACACGGCCGTTCTTTGGCGTGAAACCATCCTTGGTGGATGCTGATGGTAAGGTGCTAGAGGGCGCCGTTGAGGGTAACTTGGTTATTCTTGATTCATGGCCGGGCCAAGCCCGTACTTTGTGGGGTGACCACGAGCGCTTTGAACAGACTTATTTCTCAGCTTATAAGAACATGTACTTTACCGGTGATGGCGCGCGTCGTGACGAAGATGGTTACTTCTGGATCACAGGTCGGGTTGATGACGTCTTGAACGTATCTGGCCACCGTTTAGGTACCGCCGAAATTGAGTCGGTGTTGGTTGAGCATCCGAAGATTTCTGAAGCGGCTGTGGTGGGTTATCCGCACGACGTGAAAGGGCAGGGCATCTATGTGTATGTGTCGGCCATGGCTGGTACTGAGGTAACGGATGAGCTGACCAAAGAGGTACGCGACTGGGTACGTAAAGAGCTTAGCCCAATTGCAACGCCAGACTTTATTCATTGGACAGCAGACTTACCTAAGACCCGTTCAGGTAAGATCATGCGGCGTATTTTGCGTAAGATTGCCGCCAATGAGTTTGAAAACTTGGGGGATACCTCTACCCTTGCTGACCCTGGCGTGGTAGATTCGTTAATTCAAAACCGCTTGAATAAATAATAATTATAGCGGTACCGGATGAACGAATAACGATGCAATGTGCCACCTAACTCCCGTAGCTAGGTGGCTTAGCATTGCCGCGGGAAGCTAGTATGGCCAAATTTTTGATTGCGGACGATCACCCGTTGTTTCGGGAGGCATTACAAGGGGCATTAGCCAATCATTATCCAGAGTTACAGTTGCGTGAGGCTGGCGATTTAGACGCGACCTTAGCGGCGCTGCAACAAGATGATGACTTAGATCTGCTGTTACTGGATTTACACATGCCAGGTAGCGGAGACTTGTATGGATTGATTCGTATTCGAGAAGACTTTCCGTTGTTACCGGTGGCGATTATTTCAGGCTCTGAAGACGCTGCTGTGATTGCTAAATGCATTGGTTTTGGTGCGCTTGGATTTATTCCGAAATCGTTACCCTCGGCGCAGATTGCGGAAGCCATTGATGCCATTTTACAAGGCGATACCTGGGTGCCGAACGAGGTGCGCGGTCGTCTTGATTCTATTACCGATGAAGATCAAGAGTTAGCTAAGAAAGTGGCTGACTTAACTCCCCAGCAATATCGTGTGCTGTTTTTGCTACACGAAGGCTTACTCAACAAGCAAATTGCATATCAGCTGAATATTACCGAAGCGACTGTGAAAGCGCATATTACCGCCATTTTTCGTAAGCTAGGTGTGTATAGCCGTACGCAAGCGGTGTTGCTAGCAGAGCGGTTGCAGTTAGAACCTAATCATTAAGTATTCACGGGCTGCTCGGCTGATGACTTTCTTGTTGCTGTTCGTTGTAAGCTAGCCTGCGGCATTATGTCGCTACGGGAGTATCAACGCTTGCTGCACAAGACCTCTATTCTTCACCAAGCCAACCTACAGTAACCGAGCAAAGTGCCAAGCCGATTGCTAACAAAGCGTTACTGAAAAGAGCCTGCTGCTAAACAGGCCGCCAAACAATCCAGCTGTTACCACCATTGCAGCAGCAGGAGAAAGCTTCCCATTTGCTGGTCTGAGCTTAGATGACTTATATGCTCTGGCGGACATTGGCCACGAGAAGCTCTGCGTTGAAGGTTGTGATGAGGCGAGGATCGAATTCGATCTCAGCGTGCTTGAAGAAGAAACCTATTGGACCTTAGATGGGGTGAACTACTCAGGCATGGTGATGTGGGAAAACGGTATCGTTGCGCCATTCTGGGCTGACTACGAGGTGTTTGCTGAAGACGGTGAGTTACGTTACACCTTAATCAACAGCACCGATGGTACCCGCTACTTGATTTTAGAATGGTACAACGTGCGTAACTGGGACGACCCAACCGGCTCAGCTTATACCTTTAACGCTTGGTTTGAGCTGAACACCGATAAAGTGTACGTGAACTTTATTGATGTAAACCAAGGCGAAGCGCCAGATGGTGGGGCGGTGATTGGTTTGGAAAATATCGACGGTACCGCCGGTGGTTCTAACTACATAAATACAGCGGCTTTACCAGCCAATGGCTCAGCCCTTGAAATGAGCTTATTAGCGGGTGCCGTTTTTTTATGCAAACTGAATAAGTTAGCAGCAAGTTTTACAAGAGAGTGGCTATGACATGTGTCAGTACGGTTACAAATACTTACAATTACAAATTTATATTTGTTCAAATGTGAATTAATTGTGTTAATTTCTATCTTGTGACTTTTTCAATAAAGTCCGCTTTCTTATTACAAAAACAAGGTAGATAACATGAGCAGAACTCTCCATACCCGCTGGTCTGCAATTGCATTAGCAGTGGCAACAGCAACGGGCTTGGGCGTGGCGACCGCACAAGACGTGCAATCGTTAGCGGTCGATCTTCAGCCGCACGAAGAAGCGCTGAAAGTTGAAAAACGAGCACGCCAAACAAGCATTATTTCCAGCCAGAACAAACGCGCTAGCACGCGTTATTTGATTGAGTTTGAAGATGCTCCAGTAGCGACCTATAAAGGCGGCGTTGCTGGCTTTGCAGCAACTTCAGCAGCGGCAACCGGCGCTGACACACTCAGCCTAAAAGCAAAGCCAGTACAAGATTATCAAAGCTATTTGGTGCAGCGTCAGAATCAAATGTTGAGCCAACTGAGTGCTCGTGCACCAGGGCTAAAAGCGAAGAAAAATCTAACAGTAACCTTAAACGGCATGATCGTCGACTATGCTGGTGGCGATTTAGCGGCCCAGTTACGTGGCATGCCGGGCGTCAAAGCTGTGCATCGTGATACTGAGATGCGCTTAAAAACTGACGTCTCACCGGCGTTGATTAACGCTGATGATGTTTGGGGCATGTTAGGTGGCCAAGATCGCGCTGGTGAAGGTATTAATATTGCCATTATTGATAGCGGTATTGATAGTTCACATCCGATTTTTGCTGATAACGGCCATAGCCGTCCGGAAGGTTTACCTACTGACGATTATTGTGCCGTAACTGATCCTACTTTCTGTAATGACAAAGTGGTGTTGGCGCGGGTATATGACCCGTTTGATCCTGAAGATATCAGCGAAGATGAAATCTTAGATTCTCCTCAAGATACTGATGGCCACGGTAGCCACGTTGCCGGTACCGCTGCAGGTAACCCATTAAGCATTAACTTAAACGGCTTAGCAGTGAACGTTACCGGTATGGCTCCGGGCGCCAATATCATGGCTTATAAAGCCTTGTTTACCACCTTAGATGGCGTAGGTTCTGGTTCGTCATTAAGCCTAGCCGCAGCACTTGAAGATGCCGCAGCTGATGGTGCTGACGTTATCAATAACTCGTGGGGCGGTGGTCCTGGTGGCAACCCTGCCAACAGTGCGTATCGCACTATCATGACTAGCCTGCAAGAAATGGGCGTAGTTACCGTTACTGCTGCTGGTAATGATGGCCCTGGCCCAAATACCATTGGTTGCCCAGGTTGTGTTGAAGATACCATCAGCGTAGCTAGCACCCAGCATGGCCGTCAGTTTGGTAACAACATTGAATTGGAAGGTTTTTATCCGATCACAGCGTTACCAGGTAACTACGATAATGAGTATACTTTAGATGAGCCCGTAACCGGTGAATGGTTACCAGTATCGCAAATCAGCGAAACCAACTTGTTGGCTTGTGCGCCTTATGAAGCAGGTTCGCTTGAAGGTGCGATCGCGATGGTACCGCGAGGCGAATGTAGCTTTGCTGAGAAAGCCGCGAGCGTACAAGCCGCAGGTGCAGTAGGTATGATTGTGTATAACAATGCTGCCGGTACCATTTCGATGAATATGGCTGATGCCACCTTGCCTGCCGTGTCTATCACTCAAGCTATTGGTGAGCAGTTAGAGACTTTGTACGAGCCGGGCTTAACGGTAAGCTTGAATCCGTTTGAAGCTTGGGTTGTGCCAGCTAACGTAGATGCGGTATCAGGCTTTAGTAGCCGTGGTCCGAACGGTGACTCGAACGTGTTGAAGCCAGATTTGGCGGCACCAGGTTCAAGCATCCTGTCATCATTGCCAGGTGGCGAGTTTAACCTACTGAGCGGTACCTCAATGGCGAGCCCACACGTGGCTGGTGCTGCGGCCTTGTTGTTAGCTAATAATCCAGAGCTAACGCCGGCGCAGGTAAAATCGGTACTGATGACGTCAGGTGTTCGTGCGGTGACCAAAGAAGACACGCAAACTGCAGCGGATCCGTTTGATATTGGTGGTGGTCGTATTGATGTACTGAATGCCACTCGTGTAGCAGTAGCGCTAGATACAGCCAGTATCGCCAATAATTTCTGTGAAGATGTGTGTTCGTTCACTCGCCAAATCACCAGTTTGGTGGGCGAAGAAACTGTGTGGAACGTAAGCGCTAGCTTCAACGACAGCGCAGTGACTGCAACTTTCCCTGAAACTGTGACTATTGCTGGCGGCGGTGCTGCTGAATTAGGCGTAGAAATCGATATTTCAGCAAGTGCTGGTGGCTGGCAGTTCGGTACTTTAACGCTAACTCACAATGCCGGTGACTATGCTCCAGTAAACGTGCCAATCGCGGTGTTTGCTGAAGAAATGGCACCGGTAGGTTCAATCGGTGGCTCTATCGGTGACGCCGATACCGGAACTACCAATACGCCACTGAACTTCAGCATGACCGGTCGTTTAGGTACCCTTGAAGGGGCTAATGTGACTTTGTCGGCGCAGTTGCCAGTAGAAGGTGTGACCATTGATGAAGCTACGTTGGTAGAAACGGAAGTAGGTTCAGTAGCTAGCGAAAAAGGCTTAAACACTGAGACTAATACCTATACGTGGACTGGGGTACAAACCAATGCTCCTGCTGAGTTAGAGCTAGGCTTGTTAGGCGGCGGTATTGCCGGTGCAACCTTGGATGAACTAGGTGTTACAAACTATCAAACCTTCTGTAACGAAGCGCCTGGCTGTGATGAAACTCGCGTCAATATTCCGTTAGGCGACCTTAGCTACGTATTCGATGGCGTTGAGTATAACAACATCGTGATGTGGTCTAACGGTATCATTGAAATTGGTGAGTCTCGCGTTGATTCTACGTATCAACTGTCGTTTATTCCTGACCCAACTGCTCCAAACGGCGTCTTAGCGCCATTCTGGGCGGATATGGTGATTAATAACGATGTTAACGTAGGCGGTGAATTGCGTATCGCTGTGGTTAATGCCGGCGCACCTTATTTAGTGATGGAATGGGTGAACGTGTCTGAATATGACGAAGTTGGTTCTTCGTATACCTTTAGTGCATGGGTAGCGTTAGACGATTCAGGCGACGTGATGTTTAACTACGTTGATGTTAATGGTCAGACTCCAGGAGCTGCCTTAGCTGGTGGTGTTGAAACCATGGACGGCACCGCTGGTGGCTTTGTCTATCTTGGTGGTACGCTAATAGGCGGTCAAGCTGGCAGCATGCCGGAAGATGGCTGGTTACTACAAGCTAACTTGGTACCTGGTCAAGCCGCTGAAGTAAGCGCAAGCTTTGACTTTAGCGTGTCTAACTTTGGTGCAGTGGGTGCTGGCGAAGCCAGTGGTCTGCATAGCCGTGCTATCACCGTTGATTTAACCGATGCGGTGGGCACGCCAAGCCGTGAAGTTGTAGCTATGCTTGCTGCGAGCACCGACGAAGGCGAAGTAACAGACATGGTTCCTGTAACTATCAGCCCAGATGGCGCGTTAACAGTTGAAATTGTTGACCAGCCAGCGAATGGTACGGTTGAGCTAGACGGCATGACCGCAACCTACACCCCAGCGGCAGGCTTTGTTGGCGACGATAGCTTTACTTATCGTGCAGTGGACGAGTCTGGTGCGGTATCTGATGCAGGAACTGTAACCGTTGCGGTGACTAACACCAACCCAACAGCTACTGTGACTGGGGTAACTGAACCGAAAGCGGAAGGTGATGAGATCACCTTGTCGGTCTCTGCATCTGATGCGGATGGCGATAGCCTGACTTATCAATGGGAAGTGATTAGCGGCCCTGCGGTAACCTTAGGTAGCGCAACCGGTAGTTCAGTCACCTTTACTGCGCCGTACGTAGAAACTGAGCAAACCTTGCAATTGCAAGTAACTGTGAGTGACGGTGCAGGCTCGGTAGTACGTCCTACCTCGGTTAAAATTGTACCACCGAAGAGCAGCAGTGCCTTTGGCTGGTGGCTAACCCTGTTAGCATTACCTTTGGTATGGGCTCGTCGTCGCACTAGCTAAGTGACTCGAGTGTAAAGATTGAAACGGCGATAGCTTTCTATCGCCGTTTTTTTTAGAGTAGAGGTTAAGCTAATGTTGCTTATACTCAGGAGAATAACATCATGGGAATGTCACGTTTAAGTGTAATTGCAATGCTAGTAGCTGCTAGCCTGACGCTGGTGGGTTGTGCCGATGACACGGTGCAACTGGATAGTGCGATGCCGGATGCGGCTGGTGAACCAGCTAGTGTGCAAGAGCAGAGCTTGAGTGAGCGTTTAACCACGCTAGATAGAGCCATTCGTGAAGAAGTTGGGATAGCGCGCGCCGATAGTTTTGATCAGTGCCAGTTATTGGCGGTGGGCAAGCGAGCCTGCGGTGGCCCAGAGTTTTATATGGTGTATTCAACGGTGAGTTCTGATGCGGCTAAGCTGCAAGCACTCGCGAATGAGTACACGGAGTTACGGGTACAACAGATTGCGCAAACGGGCGAGATGAGTACCTGTGAGATGCTGCCTAAGCCAGGCGTGATGCTTGAGGGTGGTATTTGTAAAGTGGTTCAATCGGTAGACCGCTAAACAGCTAAGGGCGGCCTGGGCCGCCCTTATGTTGTTAGCGATGGCGTTCGATGTGTTTGAGCAGAGCTTTGAGTGCCGCAGGTTTAACGGGCTTCGCTAAGAAATGCAAGCCACTCTCACGGGCTTGTTTGCGCACGCTGTCATCGCCCATGGCTGTAACTAATGCCGCAGCTACATTGTCGCCCCAGTGCTGCCGTAAAGCCTTCGCCAGACGTAAGCCATCATAGTCATCGTCCCCCAGCTGATAGTCCAGTAACAGGCCATCAGGGCGCGGATGAGTGGTAGCATACTCAAGTACCGTGGCACTACTATTAAAGGTTTCTACGGTACATCCCCATTTTTCGAGCAGGGCGCGCATGGCCGATAGGTTTTCTTGGTCATCGTCGACGCAAATTAGTAGCAAATTGGAGTTGGGCGTATCAGCGCTGGCGACCATAGGTCGTTCGTAGACTTGGGCGGCACTGCCCATCGGCACGGTCACCGAGAAACAACTGCCTTTGCCTTCGTGGGTGACCAAGGTGAGTTCGCAGCGTAATTGTTCACTCATGCGCTTAGCGACACTTAAGCCCAAACCTACGCCTTCAACGCGGGTATTGGAGCCCCGATAAAACGCATCAAAGATACGATGGCGCTGCTGGGCGGTGATACCCAGCCCGGTATCCCATACGGCAATAATCAAGTGCTCTCCCCGTTTACGTACGCCTAACAGCACGCGGCCGTTATCACGGTTGTATTTAACCGCGTTGGATAAAAAGTTTTGGACGATACGACGCAAGTAAGTGGGGTCTGTGTAAACCACCGCTTCTTGTAGGCGGCTACGTAGTTTAATACCGCGTTGTTCGGCTAATACCGCATACTCGTTGATCAGCGGCGCCAGAATATCTTGTAGGGCGCAATGTCTGAACTGCGGCTGCAATGCACCTTGGTCCATTTTAGCAATTTGCAATAAGGTGCTGAGCAGGTGTTCCGTAGAGGCAAGCGCGGTATCCAGCTTACCAGCCAGTTGTTGATTATTGGCCGTCATACTTTGCTCATCCATGGCACTTAAATACAAGCGAGCGGCGTTTAGCGGCTGTAAAATGTCATGGCTGGCGAGCGCCAAGAAGCGGGTCTTCGAGGCGTTGGCTTCTTCGGCGTCCTGTTTGGCCTGTTTTAGCTCGACTTCAACTTTGCGACGGCGTTCGATTTCTTCGGTGAGCTCATTGTTGATTTCCCGAATTTTTCGCTGACGCACGTTAATGCGCTGTTCTAAATCGATGTTGGCTTCTTCCAGGGCTTGAGCTGTTTCTACGTGCTCTGTAATGTCGGTGAACGAAGTTACAAAGCCACCGTTAGGTAACGGGTTGCCAACCATCTCAATCACTCTGCCATCGCCGCGGCGACGAATAAATCGATGCGGCGAGCCCATTTGCATGTAGTTCAGGCGTTTGGTGACCAGCTCGTCAATTTCACCTGGGCCGCATTCGCCGCGCTCGGCGTTGTAACGTATCAATGTGGCGATAGGCTGGCCGGGCTTGACCATGCCCTCGGGGTATTCAAACAAATCAAGGTAACGCTTGTTCCAAGCCACAAGGCGCAGCTCGGCATCGACCACAGAAATGCCTTGAGCTAAGTTTTCTAAGCTACTGAAGAGAATAGATTGTTGGGTTTGTAGGGCTTGGGTGGTGTCGTCAAAAAAGTGCACCACTTCTTCTAAGTGCAAGCGGCGGTCGCGCAGAGCTGCTTCTACCAGCGAGCGCGCGGTTGCGGCGCCAAGTACCCCAGTCAGCGCCCGCTCGACGTAGTCAATCAACTCACGCGAGGCCACATCATCGCGGTTGGCCGCAGTCATGGCAACGCCGCCTTTACTTTCAGCAAAGAACGTCAGCAATTGATGACAGCGTTCTTCGCCCACAAAGGTGGTCAGCAACAACACCATATCGGCGTTAGTGGCTTGGTGATGACGACCTATGGTGTGTTCTTGTAGATGACTACGCGGCTTCACAAAGGCGGTAGCTTGAATACGATCGACTAAGCGCGCCCGAGCCAGCATCGAGAACACCACGTAGCAAAGGGTATTGATGGCCATACTGATCACGGTGCCGTGAGTGATGATGCTGGTATCGCTGCCGTCGTGAGGCAGGTACATGGGCAGTGCCACGGCAAACAGCCAAGCTAGCAAGCCGGCGCCTAAGCCAACATAGACGCCGCGGGCGTGACCACGACGCCAGTAGAGGCCGCCAAGCACCGCTGGCAACAGCTGTAAGACCACCGAGAAGGCCAGCAAACCGATACTTACTAAGCCGGTATTGGCAGCCCAGAAGGCATAGCAGAGGTAGCTGAGTAGCAAGATAATGGCAATAGCAACGCGGCGAATCAACAGCAGGCGGTTTTGAAAGCCGGTAGGGAAGCGCTGTTGGCGCTGCAGAATAATCGGCATGATAACATCGTTGGTGACCATGGTGCTGAGGGTTACCGAGGCAATAATCACCATCGCTGTAGCGGCTGAAAAGCCACCGATAAAGATAAATACCGCGAGCCAGGTTTGATCATGTAGGAGCGGTAAGCGTAAGGCGTAGGTATCACCGTCCACGCCGGTACCGAAGAATAATTGGCCGCCAAGGGCAATGGGCACAATGGCAAGCGCAATCAGCACCAAGTACAAAGGGAAACCCCAGCGTGCGGTTTTGAGATGGTTTACATCCACGTTATCAACCACCGCCACATGAAACTGGCGCGGCAAACAGAGAATGACCCCTGCCGCCATAAAAGTCTGCACGATAAAGTCGAATTCTGTTAGGGCTTCCCAACTCCAGGCTTTGCTACTGGGATTGGCCAGCTGTTGCCACATGCTAACGGGCGAGGCGTCGTTAAATAAAATGTAGGCAAATACTGCCGCCGCCAACAGCGCTAATAGCTTTACCGCAGACTCAAAGGCAATGGCTAAAATCATACCGTTACGATATTCAGTGACCTCAATATGGCGAGTACCAAACAGCATGGCAAACACTGCCATAATCGCCGCGGCAATCAACTCGTTGATGGAAAATTCAGTAAAGGCCGAGGTGTTTTCAGTAAGCACCACAAAGGTTAGACCGACCGCTTTGAGCTGCAAGGCAATGTATGGAATGGTTGCTAACGCGGCGATAAGTGTCACGAACAGCGCCAATCGTTGCCGTTTGCCGTAGCGGCTCGCAATAAAGTCAGCAATCGAGGTGATGTTCTGTTGTTTGGAAACACTGACCAGCTTTTGCAGTAGTGGCAAGGCAAAAATAAAGAGTAAAAACGGCCCCAGCAAAATCGGAATATAGGCCCACCCGCCTGTCGCGGCGTTACCCACCGCGCCGTAATAGGTCCAGCTGGTGCAATAGATGGCCAAGCTCATACTATAAATGATGGGCTTATAACTGATGCGGTTGGCCAACGAGTTAGATTTGTCGCCCCAATGGGCCACCGCAAAAAGTAGGGCAATATAAGCTAGTGAGGCAAGTATCAGCAGTAGGGTCATGTTGGATACCTAGTTCGTTGTTCGTGCGCGCTTCGCGCTATTCGTGCGCTGCGCTGTTCGTCCGCTGCGCTGTTCGGGGTTCGCTGTTCGTGGTTGGCGGTTGGCGGTTACGAACAGCGCGAAGCGCGGACCAACAGCGCAGCGTACGAATCACGAATCACGAACCACGTTTGTTCTCCCGAACCACGTTTGTTCTAAAATATTTGCGGATCGAAGCTAATTGATTTTTGGGGCTGCGACAAGAGTAAATCTTACCTGATTGAGTCAATGCTTAATAATTGATAGCCACTTGGCAGGTGAAATATCAACCTTACGACCAATGTCGTATTTCCTACATTGCCATTACGCGTCTAGATTGCATAGTGAACAAATCACAATAACAAACACAACTAGAACAACCTGGAGGACGTATGGCTTTCAAAAGCGAAGAACTCGCAAAAGCCTACTGGCGCGATAATATCAGTCTGGTGCTTAAGCTACTGGCGGTCTGGTTTATCGTTTCCTATGGCTTTGGCATTATCCTGGTGGATTGGCTTAATCAATTTACCTTTTTCGGCTTTAAACTGGGCTTTTGGTTTGCTCAGCAGGGGTCGATTATTTCTTTCGTCATTCTGATTTTTATTTATGTTAAACGAATGGCGGCCCTTGATAACAAATACGAAGTTCACGAAGACTAAGGGGCCCATCCATGGATATTCAAACTCTCACGTTTATTATCGTTGGTGCGACCTTTGCTTTATATATCGCGATTGCGATTTGGTCTCGTGCCGGTTCTACCTCTGATTTCTATGTTGCGAGCGGTGGCGTCCATCCAGTGATGAATGGTATGGCAACTGCGGCTGACTGGATGTCGGCGGCGTCGTTTATTTCAATGGCAGGTATTATCGCGTTTGCTGGTTATGATGGCAGCGTGTACTTGATGGGTTGGACCGGTGGCTATGTGTTATTAGCACTGTGTTTGGCACCTTATCTGCGTAAGTTTGGTAAGTTTACTGTGCCAGATTTCATTGGTGACCGTTATTACTCGCAAACAGCGCGTACTATTGCGGTTATTTGTGCAATCTTAATCAGCTTTACATACATTGCCGGACAAATGCGTGGTGTAGGCGTGGTGTTCTCGCGCTTCTTAGAGGTTGAAATTGCTACCGGTGTTTACATCGGCGCAGTGATTGTATTCTTCTACACCGTGTTAGGTGGCATGAAAGGTATTACCTATACTCAGGTAGCGCAATACTGCGTATTAGCCTTTGCATACTTGGTGCCAGCTATCTTTATCTCGTTCCAAATGACGGGGCACATTTTGCCGCAAACCGGTTTTGGTGCGACTATTGCTGATGGTGTATCAGGTGAGGGGCAATACTTGTTAGCGCGCTTGGATGGCTTGTCAGAAGAGCTGGGCTTAGCAGCTTACACCTCTGGCTTGAAATCTAAGATTGACGTGTTTGCTATTACCTGTGCCTTGATGGTAGGTACTGCTGGTTTACCACACGTAATTGTACGTTTCTTCACCGTGCCAAAAGTACGTGATGCGCGTCGTTCAGCGGGCTGGGCATTGGTCTTTATCTCAGTTGTTTATTTAACTGCACCATCGATTGCTGGTTTTGCCAAAGTGAACTTGATCAACACCGTTAACGGTCCGGATATGGCTGGCGTGGAATATGATGCGGCTCCAGATTGGGTGAAAAACTGGGAACAAACCGGTTTGATTAAGTGGGAAGATAAAAACAACGACGGCAAAATGTTCTATGCTGGTGATGAGCGCAACGAAATGACCGTTGACCGCGATATCATGGTATTGGCAAACCCTGAGATTGCTAATTTACCAGCTTGGGTAGTGGCGTTGGTTGCAGCCGGTGGTGTTGCGGCGGCGTTATCAACCTCAGCCGGTTTGTTGTTGGTTATCTCTACGTCGGTGTCGCACGATTTGTTGAAACGTACGCTAACGCCGAATATTACCGATAAGCAAGAGTTGCTGTGGGCGCGGGTCGCTGCCGCTGTAGCTATTGCTCTGTCTACTTGGTTCGGGATTAATCCGCCCGGCTTTGTGGCGCAGGTGGTCGCCTTCGCGTTCGGCTTGGCCGCAGCGAGTTTCTTCCCGGCCATTATATTAGGTATTTTCTATAAGCGCATGAACAGCACAGGTGCTATTGCTGGTATGTTAGTGGGTGTGGTCTTTACCTTGGCGTATATTATTTACTTCAAGTTTGTAAACCCGGCTGCCAATACTGCGGACAACTGGTTGTTCGGCATTTCGCCAGAAGGCATTGGTACTATCGGTATGATACTGAACTTTATTGTGTCGTACGTGGTACACAAGCTGACCGGTGATGCGCCGCAGGATACCCAAGACTTGGTTGAGTCGATTCGGTATCCGAAAGGCTCGGGCGCTGCCTCTAGTCATTAATGATGAGCTACTGCAAAGCCCGGCACTGCCGGGCTTTTTTCTGATTGGAAAGCGAGGTTCTTATGCAACCGGAACTGTTAGAAGTACAACGATTTTTACTGGATTGTCCGCCCTTTGATGAACTCAATGGGGAGCAGCGCCAGTGGGTGGCGGGGCAAATTAAAGCTGCTTATGTGAACGAATACAATGTGGATGGGCTGTTTAAACAACATAGCCCAGCGCTTTATATTGTACGTTCAGGCGGTTTTGATTTGCTGGCGCCAGATGGGCATTTGATAGAGCGACTTGAGTCCCATGATTTGTTTGGTTTTCCGAGCTTGCTGAGTGGGCGGGCGGTGGTGAACAAGCTGCAGGTGATTGAAGACGGCATTATTTACATTATTACCGCCGCAGTGTTTGACCAGCTACGCCAGCATGTGCGGGCGTTCGAGCAATATTTTATCCGGGCGCATGAGCAGCGCTTGCTCTCAGAAACGGCGCGACGTGAAGGCGATGTCACGCGCCGTGGCAGTTTGGCAGGTACTGCTAATAGTAGTGGTAGCCGTCAAGGGAGTCAGGTGGATTCTGGTGCGGCCGAGCGTGGTCGGCAGGGCTTGGCGGCCAGTAGGCCGAAGCAAGAGCCAGTGGCCAGTTATGATACGTTGCAATTGCCCGTGGCCGAAGTGATTGTGCGGGCGCCGGTGATGTTGTCTATCCATGCCACCATCAAAGAAGCAGCCGAGCGCATGCGCGACGAAAAAGTCTCCTCGGTATTGGTAGTAGAAGGACCTGTGGCAGAAAATGCGGCGGCAGAGGGGGCTGTGGTAAAGGGGACTGTGGTAAACGACACTGCGGTAAACGAGACTGCGGTGAATAGCCCTGCAGATAGCGAAGCTGCGGCGGTGAAGCTGTGCGGAATTTTGACCGACCGTGATTTGCGCAACCGAGTGGTGGCGCAAGGATTGGCCTACGATTTACAGGTGAATGCGGTAATGACCCAAGCCCCAGCGACTGTATATGGGCGCCAGACCCTGATGGATGCGTTGGCGATTATGACGCAAGAAAATATCCACCATTTGCCGGTACTTAATGACGCTGACCAGCCGATTGGGATGATCACCAATATCGATTTGATGCGGCAGCAGCGCAGTGAACCTATCATGCTGATCAGTGCGCTGAACAAAGCGGCGAGTAAAGCGCAGCTAGTGGCGGAGGCGGCGCATATTCCGGCCTACATGCAGACGTTTGCTGCGCGCGTGCATGACACCACCATGGTGGGACGGCTGCTGGCGTCGTTAACCGATAGTATGACGCGTAAATTAATCAGTTTGTATGAACAAGAACATGGGGTTGCGCCGGGGCCCTATTGCTGGATAGCGTTTGGCTCGCAAGGGCGTGAAGACCAGGTGCTGAGTTCCGATCAAGATAATGGTTTATTGCTGGGTAATGGGCTTAACGACAATCAGTTGGATTGGTTTAAAGGCTTGGGCGAATACGTGAGTGGCGGTTTGCATGAATGCGGTATTCCGCTGTGTCCGGGCGATATTATGGCCTCGAATGTGGATTGTCGACGCACCTTGGATGGCTGGCTGGAGCGTTTTAAAAGCTGGACGGAAAGCCCGACGCCGAAGGCGTTGATGTATTGCCAAATCTTCTTCGATTCGCGATTAGTTTACGGCAATAAGCGGCTATATCAACGCTATCGTGAGCAAGTTGCGGGGTTGGCGCGTAAGGACTTTTTCTTAGGAAATTTGGCACGTTTACAAGTGAGTGTGCAGGTACCGTTAGGCTTGTTTAATAGGTTTCGTGGTACCGAGAGTGGTAAAGACTCGGATCTGATCAATATCAAGCGCTACGGCATTGCTTTAATTAACGATATTGTGCGCATTTATTCCTTGCAAGCGGGAATTATGGTGCCGCAAACTTTGGCTCGCTTAGAGGCGTTAAGAGGCAGTAAGCTACTTAATAAGAAAGATAACCAGTCGTTGGCCGAAGCTTGGCAATTTTTAACTGAATTACGACTACAGCACCAATTACAGACGTGGGGCAGTGACCAGCCTAAAAACGCGTTAGACCCCGATGAGCTTAGTACCTTAACGCGACGCCAATTAAAAACCGCCTTTCGAATTATTAAAGAATGCCAGCAAGGGGTAGGCTTGAAGTTTGGACGGATTGGGTGATGGCCGCTAATGCTTCGGGTTGGCGTAACCGTATCGCGGCTTGGTGGCACCGGCGGCAGGCGTTAGCTCAGCCGTGGACAGCGCAGCGCTATGTGGCGCTAGATCTTGAAACCAGTGGTTTAGATGCGCGCCACGATAACATTATTGCGGTGGCCTGGGTGGAGCTCACGCCACCTTTGCTTGATTACCAAAGTGCCCGTTATTACACCGTGGCAACGGCACAAACCGAGCTGAATCAGTCGCCGGTGGTACATGGTTTAGTGAGCCGCGACTTAAAACAAGTGACGCCCTTGGCTGAGGTGCTCAAGGAACTACAACAGGTGCTCGATGGCGCGGTTTTGGTCTGCCATCATGTGCAACTGGATTGGGCTTTTTTAAAACAAGCGGGTAAAGCGCATCAAGTGCGGTTCAAGCCATTGCTACGATTTGATACCTTGACCTTTGAGGGCCAAAGATTAAAGAATTCTCAACATCATATTCAGCGAGGTAGCTTAACCTTAAGTGCTTGTCGCAGCCGTTATGGCCTACCCCAATATGATGCCCATCATGCGCTCAGCGATGCCATTGCTTGTGGTGAATTGATGTTGGCCCAACTGTATAAATACGCGGGCGCTCAAGTAGTTAGGTTACCGCGCAGTTGATTTTGTAGGGCCGTTGGACGCGGTTCAGCGCAACCGAGTAGACCTCTCAGCTGTGAATTTCAGATTTATCTTAAAAACAAATTATCGAAAAGTTTACAAGTCTGTGCAAAAAAACAGGTAAAAACCTTGTTGCAAAACTATTGTAAAAAGCATTTAACTGTGGTTGTATTAGCAACGGAACTCAGAAGACATGCGTAGATGCATCTCTTACTGGAAGCCACTATTAAGGCTTACGACTAATAACTTTTACAAAAGTTCCGTATCAGCCAAATCAACAATAAAAAAATCAGGGAGACTTACATGGCTAAGCAGTCATTTTTGTCAAATTCTATCCGCGCCATCATGATGGCAGGGTTTGGTTCTGCACTATTAGCTGGCGCACCGGCTATGGCGCAAGACCAAAGCAATGAAAGCGAAGACGGCGAACAAGCGAAAGCTGCCGAAAAAATTCAAGTAACCGGTTCTCGTATCCGTACTGACGGTTTGGACAGCCCAACTCCGGTTGAGATCATCACTACTGAAATTGCTACCGATCAAGGTTTGAACACCCTAGGTGAATTGTTGCGTACGTCAACAGTTGCCTCTGGTTCTGACCAGTTGATTTCTGCATACTCTGTTGGTTTTGTAACCAACGGTGGTAGCGGCGCTGAATCAATCTCTATGCGTGGTCTCGGTGCTGGTCGTACTCTCGTTCTCTTGAACGGCCGTCGTGCCGGCCCAGCTGGTACCCGTGGCGCAGTTTCTGCGTTCGACATGAACGCATTACCAATCAGCATCATCGAGCGTGTTGAAATCTTGAAAGATGGCGCATCATCTTTGTACGGTTCTGACGCGGTTGCTGGTGTAATCAACATCATCACCAAAAAAGGTGAAGGCGGCGAAGTTAACTTCTCTGGCTCAGCTCCTTTTGAAGGTGGCGGCGAAACTTATCGTTTAAACGCTACATACGGTGACTCTTTTGACCGTGGTTCATGGCGTGTGGTTGCTGACCGCAACGTCAACACGGGTTTGAAGCGTGGCGACCGTGATTATTTCGCGTGTGCAACTCGCTACCTTTTCAACGATATCGAAACGGGTGAGCGCGCTGATCCAATCGATCCACGTACTGGTGAGTACCACTGTAGTGAATCAGGTCCAGGTATCTTCAACTATCAAGTCGTTAATGGTCGTTTAGCATCTGATGGTCGTATTCAATACGATTATTTTAATGATGGTTTCGCTAACATTGCTGACGAGAACCCGCGTGTCACTGCAGCTCCAGATGGTTGGTATTGGGCTGGTTATGATGCTGCATCTGACGGTTTATTGGACGGTGGTAACCACCCATTCCGTTTGAACCAAACGATGATCCCTGAAACGACTGTAAACTCAGTTTATTTCCAAGGTGATTATGACCTTACCGATACAACTTCTATGTACGGTGAGTTGTTGTACAGCCAGCGTAAAACTGAATCACGTAATACGCGTCAGTTCTGGACTCGTGAAATCGGTCAATTCCCAGTTTCGTCTGGTTTAGCACCTGGTTTCGAGGGTGACAACTATGTCATGCCAGTACACTATACTGATCACTTCGGTAACGAAACGACTATCGACTATGCTCGCGCAGTCGTTGGTTTCGAAGGTTCGATTGGTTTCTGGAACTGGGATGTGTCATACCAGCGTTCGCATAACAAAGGCGAATACAAAACTGACATCATCTTCTTCGATTCAATGATCATGGCTCAAGAAACATTGCTTGGCGTTCCATGTGAAGGTCGTGTGACTGAAATTTCGGGCAAAGCTTGTGTGAACTACGACTGGTTCGATCCACAAAACGTTTGGGGTAACCAAAGCGCTGAAGCTCGTGAATTCTTGTTCGGTCAAGACGTTGGTGAAACAACCTATACACAAGATACGATTGATGCTTACATCACTGGTGACTTGTTCGAAATGCCAGCTGGTCCAGTTGGTACTGCGGTAGGTGTGTACTGGCAACGTGACGAAATCGAAGACGTACCAGGTGAAAACACGTTACAAGGTAACTCATGGGGCTTAACTGGCGCTGGTATCACTGCAGGTGAAGCGAAAACTACTGCTGCATATGCAGAATTCCAAGTTCCATTGTTACGTGACTTGCCATTTGTTGAGAGCTTAGACTTAACAACTTCTGGCCGTTGGACTGACGTAGATATCTACGGTAGCGACACGACCTTCAAGGTAAGCGCTAACTGGGAAATCGGTGCCGGCTTCCGTGTACGTGCATCACGTGGTAGTTCGTTCCGTGCTCCAGCTCTGTACGAATTGTTCCTTGAAAATCAAACTGGTTTCTTGGGTCAAACATCAGATCCATGTTTGAACTGGGTTGAGTCAACTAACCCGTTGGTACGTGCGAACTGTGCGGCTGATGGCGTTCCTGAAGACTACACAGCGGCAATTCGTGGTTCGATGACCTCAATTACCGGCGGTGGCGCAGGTCAGTTGCAAGCTGAAACCTCGATTTCTGAAGGTATTGGTTTAGTCTACTCATCTGAAGATGGCGGTTTTGCTGCGTCAATTGACTACTATGATGTTGAAATCAGCGATCAGATTTCAAGCGTCACTGGTGGTGCAGTATTGAGCCAGTGTTACACGTCGAATGACTTTGCGAACGAACCATTCTGTGATCAATTCACTCGTGCCGACGGTACAGATGGTGATTACGGTATCGTAGAAGTTCGTGGTGGTTACTTGAACACTGCGAAGCAAATCGTTCGCGGTGTTGATATTGTGATTACCTATCAAGAGTCGTTTGACTTCGGTGATTTACGTATCAAATTAGACCACACCAACCAGATCGAGCGTTCATTCCAACAGTTCGTTACTGATACGCCAGAGCAGTACATTGGTTATATCGGTAACCCACGTAACGTAGGTACGTTAAATACTACCTTCAGCCGTGACGACTGGAGCTTTAACTGGAACATGAGCTACTATGATGCTACTTCTGACTACCGCGGCTTAGGTACTAGCTCAACCACCTATCGTGGTGAGTCTGTGCGTTTCGTAGCTGAAACTCCAACTTACGTGTTACACACTTTGTCAGCGAACACTACGTTCAATGACAATATTGATGTAACTATCGGTGTGAGTAATATCTTTGATAAGCAACCACCTAAGGTGAGCCCAGCAGCGGCATACACCTCTGGTAACGCACCATTGTTCGCATCACAGCTCGACTACTTAGGTCGTCGCGCGTTCTTCAACATCTCTTACCAGTTCTAATTGGTAGGTTCGTTGAAACGAACAAGCAAGATGAATGATAAAAGCCCCACTTAGGTGGGGCTTTTTTATTTACTTTGTTTTACAATTAACGATAGTATTATTAACAATTATAAAGACAGACACTCTCTACAGAACACGAGGCAAATATGAAGTATTCTTCATTGGTGATGGGGTTAGCAGCATTAGCTGTACCCATGTTAACGAATGGCGCTGAGGTGAAAACCGAGCTGCTAGAAAGCTATGCGAAACATTCGCAATACTTGGATGTAAAAATCTCCCCCCGCGGTGACTATTTAGCAGCAACATCGCGTAATGAAGAAGGCTCGGTGTTACTAACCGTCTTAGATATTAACGAGAGCAAGATTCTATCTATCACCCAAGGCAATGGGCGTGAATCAGTATCGTCGTTTCAGTGGGCGAATAACGAGCGTCTAATCATGACCATGGCGCGCGAGATTGGCTCTTTGGATGCACCGGTACCTACGGGTGAAATCTTTGCCATGAATGCTGATGGCTCGAACCAAGTGATTCTAACTGGCCCACGTTCAAGCGATGGCAACTACGAGTTTGCACAAGTGGTAGATTATTTACCGGAAGATCCTGAAGCTATCATGATCTACACCCGCTCGTTTTTCTCCAAAGAACCCTATTTAGATCTTTATACCATGAAGGTTACTTCTGGGCGTAAGCGTTCAGAAGGGCGCGTCCCGCTGCGTGCCTATGCGAGCACTAACGTGCAGGTAGTACTAGATAGCGATGGGGTGTCGCGGATGGTGTTAGGGATCGACCCTAACGAGAAAAACAAGACGGTGATCCTAGGGCGTGACGGCGCCAACAAAGACTGGTACGAAGTTGACAGTTATTACGAAACCGATGGCGGTTTTATGCCCTTACTGATGTTGCCAGGTACCGACCAAGTGTTAGGTCTGAGTGATAGCCAATCGGATACTCGCTCGTTGAGTGTGTTGGATTTAAGCACCAAACAAGAAACCGTGATGGCTGAGCATCCAAATACCGATTTGATGCCGATCATGAGTGTGAAGAATGGTCGTGCCAACGAAGTGATTGGTGCTGCCTTTGAATACAATGGTATTGATACCTTCTTTTTTGACGATGTTGAAGATAAAGATTACGCCCGCTTGGTGCAAAGCTTGATCGCTACTTTCCCAGGTCAGTCGGTGGGCATTAACTCGTCAACGCGTGATAATCGTAAATTGATTGTGCGGGTAGAGTCAGTGAATGCTCCTGCAAAGTTTTATTTGTTCGACCGCGATAAGCGTGCGCTTACGCCGATTGCTGCGGCTAAACCTTGGTTGGATGGACATACGATTCCAACGACGCAAACTATTGTCTATAAAAGCCGTGACGGATTAGATATTCATGCTCTACTAACCTTGCCTAACGGTAAAGAAGCCAAAGATTTGCCGTTGATCTTATTACCACATGGCGGCCCGCATGGTATTCGCGACAGCATGGGCAGCATGGACTCTGATGCCAAAGTGTTAGCAGAACATGGCTATGCGGTATTACAGCCTAACTTCCGTGGCTCAGGTGGTTTCGGTCGGAAATTTATGGAACTTGGTTATAAAAACTGGGGCACCACCATGATCAACGATATGACCGATGGGGTGATGCATTTAGTGAAAGAGAAGATAGCTGATCCTGATCGTGTGTGCGTGTACGGTGCTTCTTATGGTGGTTATGCTGCGGTACAAAGTGGTATTCGTGAGCCAGACTTGTATAAGTGTATTGTTGGCTTTGTTGGGGTGTATGATTTGAACCTCATGTACGAACAGGGCGATATTTCTGAAGCTCAAGCGGGCCGTAACTATTTAGATCAAGTACTACCTAGTGATAGCGAAGGCCGTACTGAGCAATCACCGATTGATAACGTGGATAAGCTCAAAGCGCCAGTGTTCATTATTCAAGGTGGTGCCGACATCCGGGTGCCAGAAGAGCATGCCTTCCGCTTGCGTGATGCCTTGAAAGAGCGTGAGCATCCGTACGAGTGGTTGTATAAGAAAGGTGAAGGCCACGGATTCTACAAACCAGAAAATAACGTTGAGCGCTGGCAGAAGATGCTTGCCTTCTTCGAAGAGCACATTGGCGACTAATTAAACGTTCGCGATAGAGAAAAGCCTCACTGTTTTGCAGTGAGGCTTTTTTTTGCTCAAAAGCAAGACCTTAACCATGTTAAATGAATGCAAAATTAGTTAAGTGAGAGCCGAAATAACACGAATATGGCGATAAACTGCATGTTTATATCGGTGATCAGACACAGTGCGGTGAAAATAAGATCACTTTTGTTATAGTTATTTGCGATAGAACGCTTGCTCACATCGATTATTTTCATTAGTATCAAGTTGACCCTTATCAAAAAAACAACGATTTCACGGGGTTTTTTCTGATCTGGGTTAGACTTGGTTCGCGCGCTGCTATGCGTGTTGAGCTATAGCAAAAAAATCACTTAAAAGTGGTCCAGGGAGAATAATTATGTATACCAATAGCAAAGTTGCTAAGTCTATCCGCTTAGCTCTGATGTTTGGTGGTGCTTCACTAGCATTGTCAGGCACAGCTGCAGCACAAGACACGTCTGAAGACGAAGCCGGTGCTGAAGCCCAAGAACGCATTTCTGTAACAGGTTCACGCATCAAGCGTACCGACCTTGAAACCGCAAGCCCTATCTCAGTATTTACTGCTGCCGACCTTGAAGCCTCAGGTTACGCTACGCTAGAAAAATTCGTACACTCGTTGCCATCAGTGAACGGTGCTGCGCAAGGTTCGAACGTAAACAACGGTAGTAACGGTAGCGCCACGGTATCATTGCGTGGTTTAGGTTCTGGCCGTACCTTGTTGTTGGTGAACGGTCGTCGTACTGCATTCAGCGACATGAACTCTATCCCAATGGCGTACGTTGAGCGCGTTGAAGTGCTACGTGACGGCGCATCTACCGCATACGGTTCTGATGCAATTGCCGGGGTTATCAACTTTATCACCAAGCGTGACTTTGAAGGTGCTGAGTTTGTTGCTCAATATGACCTAACTGGTGAAGGCGACGGTGAGACCACGCGTTTAGCAGCTACCGTAGGTACCTCTAGCGACCGTGGTAACGTAGTATTATCACTAGAGTACACCAACCGTAACGAAATCTGGCAGGGCGATCGTGATTTCTCTGAATGCCCATTGTTCGATGACGGCAAAGGTGGTGTTTACTGTGGTGGTTCTGGTACTACTGCGATGGGTACTTGGACAACCGTATCTAATTCTTACAAAGGTTACGTAGTTGACCCAACCACAGGTGCACTGCGTCCATTTAACAATGCTACCGATGGCTTTAACTACGCTGCAGTAAGCTACATGGTTACGCCAATGGAAGTATTCAGCATCAACGGTGCTGCCACTTATGAATTAACACCAAGCACGACTGCGTTTATCGAAGGTGGTTTCACTAACCGTCAATCAGACCAGTTGATGGGTGCTGAGGGTACTTTCTGGGGCCAATTCGTTCCAGCAACTAACCCGTACAACCCAGTAGGTGAAGACCTTTATATCAACCGTCGTTTAGAAGAGTCTGGTGGCCGTGCGTTCACGCAAGACATGAACGATTATCGTATGGTTGCTGGTTTTGAAGGTTACCTAGACAATGGTTGGACGTGGGATGTGTCTTATAACTACACCCGCTTTGTTGATACCCGTGTTGATTACGGTCGTGCCAACGCTAACCGCTTCTTGAACTTAACTGATCCAGACTTGTGTGCTGATGATGCAGCTTGTCCTGGTGTGTGGAACCCATTTGCACCAGGTACCTTGACCCAGGCGATGATGGATTACGCGTTCTTACCTAACTCTCCGGTAGTACGTGGCCAAACCAAACAGTTCTTGGCTAACATCTCTGGTGACTTGATGGGTATTGGTTTGCCAGCAGGCGATATCGCTTGGGCAGCCGGTGTTGAGAAACGTTGGGAAGACTATTTGTATCAACCAGATGGTGCTGCACTGATTGGTGAAATCTTCTCAGTAGCTAGTGAGAAAACTGAAGGTCAGTACGATGTAACTGAAGCTTACCTTGAGCTTGACGTACCACTATTGGCAGATCTGCCAGGGGTTGAAGATTTGAGCTTGTCTGCAGCAGTACGTAGCTCAAACTACAGCTTCTTGGATTCAACCACGAACACCAAATTTGGTTTAGAGTACAAGCCGTTTGAAGGTTTGTTGGTTCGTGCGACTCGTGCTGATGGTTTCCGTGCGCCAAGTATTAGCGAGTTATTCTCACCACAGCAAGAATCTAACTTAGCGTACAACGAGCCATGTAATGATTGGGGTACTAAAACCAACCAAGCGTTACGTGATAACTGTGCCGCTGAAGGCTTACCACAAGACTTTGAATTAGCATCTAACCAGTCTGCATCATTGGTTGGTGGTAACCCAGATCTTGAGCCAGAAGAATCAGAAAGCTTAACCGTAGGTTTTGTTTACACGCCTGAGTTCATTGAGAACTTCAGCTTGGCCGTTGACTACTTCGATATCAAAATTGATAACGGCGTAGGTAAAATCGACACCAACACCATCGTGAATGGCTGTTATACCAGTGTTGATTTCAGCAGCCCATTGTGTGACTTGATCTTGGGTGCCGCAGAGATGGGTCGTCCAGCTTACGGCCCAGATGCTCCAAATCGTGACGTCCTTGGTGCGGTTTCTGGTATCGTAGCTAGCAATGCTAACTTGTCTACTTTCGAAACTTCTGGTTACGACTTTGATGCAAACTGGTCAACTGACCTTGCTTCAGGTTTATTGAAGTTACGTTTAGACGGTACTTACCTGAAAGACTACAGCTTTATTTCTTCTCCTGGTGCTGAGCCTACTCAGTATGCTGGCTACTATGCGGCAGACCAGTGGGAAGACAGCATCGCTGCATTCTCTAAAGTTCGTGCAAACTTCACTGCTACTTACGATATGGACAATGTGTCAGTATCTTGGGCAGCTCGTTACATGGAAGGTACTGATGACTTAAGTGGCGAGCCTACTTACACCAGCACTTATGCAGGTAGCGCGGTTTACCACGATTTGCAGGCAAGCTACATGTTAAACGAAACCACCACCATCAGTGGCGGTATTCGTAACATGTTCGACCGTCAGCCTCCATACACCACGAACAACCAAGACATGAACACCATTGCTTCTTCTTATGACTTGGCAGGTGCTTACTGGTACGTTCGTTTAGGTATGAAGTTCTAAGCGTTGACAGTTCCGATGAAAAAAGCCAGCATGAATTTGCTGGCTTTTTTATTGGTGGCTTTTTTTCGAGAGCCTAAGGAGAGCAGGTGAAGCGTTCCCAGCAACCGCAAGCAGTGCTGCAACAAGCACTGACACTGTATCAACAGCAGCAGTATCAAGCGGCGCTACCTTTGTTGCAGCAGCTTAGTCAACAGCTGCCTGAGCAGGCGTTGGTATGGCACGTGCAGGCCTTAACTCTGCGTAAGTTAGGACAGTTAACCGCTGCCGCACAAAGTTTTACGCAGGCTTTAAAGATAGCTCCTAAGCATCACGAAATTCTGAATAACTACGGTAATTTATTACGTCAACAGCAACGATATGAGCAAGCTCAGCAGCAATTTAGGTTGGCTTTACAAGCTCAGCCCAACTTTTTTGAGGCGCGCTATAACCTTGGTTTAACCGCTTTGGCACAGCAGCAGTTAGATGATGCCTTGGCTGCCTTTTTGACAGTGCTTAAACAGCAACCGCAGCATACGCAAGCGCGCTTAGCTGCAGCGGAAGCTTACCGCTTACAAGGGCGGGCGCAGCAAGCGCTGGAGCTCTTGCAACAGAGCTTCCATGCTCAATCGGTGGCATTTTTACGCCAACGCGCGCTTGCGTTTTTTGCCTTAGATGAAGTCGACTTAGCCTATGCCGATATGCGGGCTGCACTTGCTTTGCAACCACGTCAGTTGGCGCTGCACGAAACTTTTTCAGACATGCGCTGGTTGCAGCAAGATAGCGATTGGCTGGGTAGCTATTACGAGCAATTAGCTGCTCATAACGACTGGCATGATCTACGTCTTGGGTTAACTCATCGGTTAATCAAAGCTGAGCAATTTGAGCTGGCGGAGCAGACCTTACAGCCCTTGTTGCAATTAGACTCGGTGCCAGCGTCGGTATGGTTATTGCAAGGGCATTTAAAACGTATGCAAGGGCAACTGGCCCGAGCAGAAGATTATTTGCAGCAGGCCTTAAGCTTGCAACCGGAGCATCAAGAAGCACTATACGAGATGTTTGTGACTCAACTTGGGCAGCAGAACTATGCAGAGTGCTTGCAGCTGTCGCAAAAGTTGGTGGCGTTAGCACCTGAGCATCAGGGCTGGTGGGCGATGCGCGCCACGGCGTTGAAAGCTAGTGGCGATTGGCAGGGCTATCAGCGTTTGTACGATTTCGCACGTTTCGTGCGCCCGTTTGCGTTAACTACCGCCGTAGACGGCGGGTTGTCTGATTTTAATCAAGGCTTGCTGGCTAAACTGGAGCGCTTGCATACGCAAAAACAACATCCGTTGCAGCAGTCGCTACGCAGTGGTACTCAAACCGACGGCCAGTTATTTCTTAATCAAGATGAAGATATTCAAGCGCTGAAGCAACAGATTTCAGCCGCGGTAACACAGTATATTGCCGAGCTACCCGATGACCCAGAGCATCCGTTTCTAAAGCGCAAAAGTGGCCGCTTTAAGTACACTGGCGCCTGGAGTGTGCGGCTGAATTGTTCAGGCTTTCATCGTAATCATTATCATAGCGAAGGCTGGATCAGTGGCTGCTTCTATGTGTCGATTCCCAAGGCGGTAAACCATGACGGCCATGGCTGGATCAAGTTTGGCCAAGCGCAGTTGGATCCGACCTACATGGATGAACCTGACTATATTGTTAAACCACAAGCTGGCGTAGTGGTCTTGTTTCCGTCGATGATGTGGCATGGAACCGTGCCTTTTGCTGACGATGAATACCGCGTGACTGTGGCTTTTGATTTGGTGCCAGAGGAGTAACGATAAACATGTATTGGGGTGCTTTTAGTAAAGAACAGGAGCAGGGCGGCAGATTAAAACGCCATCCGCAAGCCGTTGAAATGCCCAAAGGCGAGATGTTTTTAGCGGCCATCACACAGATAGTGCGGGCCGAATACGGCTTTGTGAAAGCAGTAGACGAAGGTACAGCACAGGATGCCAAGGGGCAGCCGTTACCTTTGTTTACTTACCCTGCTATTGAATACTTGCAACAGTTTGATTATCGTCAGAAGCGAGTGTTTGAGTTTGGCGCCGGCGGCTCTACTAAGTTTTGGATGCAGCGGGCGCAGCAGGTGATGAGCGTCGAGAATAATGCCCAGTGGGTGCAAAAATTAAAGCCTGAACTCGCTGATAACGTGACCTTGCTGCATGTTGATGGGGATGATTTTCCGTGGACCATTGAGCAGTACCAGCACGGTTTTGATGTGATTATTGTGGACAGCGCCGGTTACCGTTACGATTGCGCTAGTGCCGCCATCGGTAAGCTCAACCAAGGTGGCATGATCATCTTGGATAATGCCGATTGGCACCCTAATACGGCCAAGTTTTTACGCGAACAAGGCTTAATCGAAGTGGATTTTACGGGCTTTAAGCCAGGCGAATGCCACAGCTCGACCACGTCTGTGTTCCTTCATCGTGATTTTAATTTTACCAGTTTAGCTGCGACCCAACCTAGTTTTGGCATGGGCGCTAAATGGATTCATTCTGAGGCCTGGGATAAACCTTACGCACGCCGGCAGAAATAACTTTAAGAATTAGGTACCCTCATGACAGATGCAGTAACCACAGCAGAACTCCAACAACAACTAGTAACAGCTAGCGAACAAGGCGATTTACTGCAAGCGATTGGCTTGCTAGAGCGACTGATCCAAGCGGAGCCGAAGCAAGTTGGTTATCATGAACAACTGGGGCAAGCACTTCGCCAGTATTGTGATAGCGAAGCCAAGCAGCAGCAACTAACGGGCTTAGTAGAACAACAGCCTTATGCTTTTACTACGCGCTTGTTAGTGGCGCGCTTTGCTGAAATGCTAGGACAGCCTGAAGCTGCATTTTTGCATTACAGCCAAGCCATTAATACGGCGCAGAGTCTTGGCTTTTGGCTCAATGATGCATCTACTGCGCCTTGGTGTCGGCCCTTTGTGCAGCATGCGTTGAAAGTAAGTGCGCAGCAACGAATCGCCCAAGGCCAGCAATGGATTAGAGAGCTACAACGAGACTACGAGCAGCAAGATCTGGCGCGAGTGATTAAAGCCGTGCGCATGCATACGGGTGAAATCGCAGTTGAACATCATGACAAGCGCCAGTTACCCAGCTATTTTTACGTGCCGGATTTACCCGTAGCACCGCAATTTCCGCGCGAGGCGATGCCTTTTATTGATGAGTACGAAGCTGCCGCTGCCGGCATTCAGGCTGATCTGCATCGGGTATTAGAGACCCAAGCTGAGTTCCCGCGTTTTCAGTATCAAGGTGGCGAAGAGCAGTTAACCGAAGGCGGTAGCTGGGATGCGTTCTTCTTTTATCGACATGGTAAAGCCTTTACTGAAAACTTAGCCCAATGCCCAACCACGGCCGCTGTGCTAGATAGCTTACCCTTGTGTCGCATCCCCCAGCACTCGCCCGAAGTCTGTTTTTCTATTCTACGCCCCGGAGCTCATATTTTACCCCACCGTGGCGTCACCAACCTGCGCTCGGTATTGCATTTGGGCTTAGATATTCCCACGGACTGCGCGTTGCATCTACCTGATATCACCGAGATACATTGGGACGAAGGCAAAGCCTTTGCGTTTGATGATACCTATTTGCATGAAGCATGGAATCGCAGCGACCGCACTCGAATTGTGTTGCTGGCAGATATCTGGAACCCGTACCTGACTGAGGTTGAGCGCGCTGCACTTACAGACGTGATGGTTAAGCTAGGAGAATTTAACCGTGCCGTTAAAGCGGTGGCGTAAATGGCGCTCTAGGTACCCAAGTAATACGAAAATTGGCGTTCCCGGCAGGAGTCGAACCTGCGACCTGCCCCTTAGGAGGGGGCTGCTCTATCCAGCTGAGCTACGGGAACGCAGCCACAAAAAAACCGGCAAGAGCCGGTTTTTTCGTAACACGAAGTTAATCACACACCATGCAAGCAGATGCTTACAGTGCGTTGATTTTCGCGCTTAAACGGCTCTTATGACGAGCAGCTTTGTTCTTACCGATCAAACCTTTGGTCGCATAACGATCCAATACCGGTTGAAGGCCAGTAAATGCCTGCTGAGCAGCCGCTTTGTCGCCCGCTTCAATAGCAGCAATTACTTTTTTCAATTGGGTACGCATCATAGAGCGACGGCTCGCGTTGTGGCGACGGTTTTTTTCTGCTTGAACCGCACGCTTTTTAGCAGACTTAATGTTAGCCAAGGTGAACTCCTAAAATTCGTTATCAAAATGCATTGGTGTAATAGGGCGGGGAATATGCCTGTTTTTAGACCTAAAGTCAAGTGCGGAATTCGTTATTCGTTGTTCGTCCGCTTCGCTGTTGGTCCGTTACACTGTTCGTGAAAACATAAAACAAGGAGGGTTAATTGTGGCTAGGGAATTGATTGTTACAAAGGTTGCGATAGAGCTGTGTTGTGAGATTTACGATATAACGAGATGTTTTCCAGAGGGCGAAAAGTATGGCTTAAAAAGCCAGATGCAAAGATGTGCGGTGAGCATTCCAAGTAATATAGAGGAAGGAGCGCACAGAGGAAGTAGCAAAGACTTCTTACGTTTTCTGTTTATAGCTAGAGGTTCACTTGCTGAACTTAAGACGCAGTTAAGAATTGCTGTGCGACTTGGTTATATTAGATCAGACGAAAATGAATTATTATCACGTACATACCAATTATTAAATGCGTTAATTAATACGTTGAAGCTTCGAATAGCGGAGCGTACGAACAGCGAAGCGCACGAACAGCGCAGCGCGCGAATAACGAAGCGCACGAACAGTGAAGCGCACGAACAGCGCAGCGCACGAATAACGAATAACGAATAACGAATAACGAATAACGAGGTTACATTGTCTAAATCCCTTGCTAAATCTGGTTTAATCGTTAGCTTCATGACCCTTATTTCGCGGGTGCTGGGGCTGGCGCGTGATGTGGTGATTGCGAACTTGATGGGCGCGGGTGCGGCGGCGGATGTGTTCTTTTTTGCCAACAAAATTCCGAACTTCTTGCGGCGATTGTTTGCGGAGGGGGCGTTTGCGCAGGCGTTTGTGCCGGTGTTAACAGAATATAAACAGGGCAAGTCGCTGAATGAGCAGCGGTTGTTGATTGCGCGGGTAGCGGGTACGCTGGGTACCTTGGTGACGGTGGTTACTTTGGTGGGGGTGGTGCTGTCGCCGGTGGTAGCGGCGTTGTTTGGTACGGGTTGGTTTATTGATTGGTATTACGATGGGCCGCAGGGGCATAAGTTTGTGTTGGCGGCGGATTTGTTGCGGATTACCTTTCCGTATTTGTGGTTTATTACCTTTACGGCGCTGGCTGGGGCTATTTTAAATACCATTGGCAAGTTTGCGGTGGCAGCGTTTACGCCGGTATTTTTGAATATTGCGATTATTGTATTTGCGATGTGGTTGGGGCCGCAGTTAGAGCAGCCCGAATATGCGTTGGCGTGGGGTGTGTTTGTTGGTGGGGCGGTGCAGTTTTTGTTTCAGCTGCCGTTTTTGCGCCGTGCAGGATTGTTGGTGCGGCCGCGCTGGGGCTGGCGTGATCCTGGCGTGACCAAAATTCGGACCTTGATGATACCGGCGTTGTTTGGGGTGTCAGTGAGCCAGATTAATTTGCTGTTGGATACTTTCATTGCTTCGTTTTTGATGAGTGGGTCGATTAGCTGGCTGTATTACTCGGACCGTTTGTTGGAGTTTCCGCTGGGGTTGTTTGGGATTGCGATTGCGACCGTGATTTTGCCGGCGTTGAGTTCGCGGCATGTGGATAAATCGGCGGCGGAGTTTAGTCGCACCTTGGATTGGGGTATTCGGACGGTGGTGTTGCTGGGTTTGCCGGCAATGGCGGGGCTGATCGTGTTGGCCGAGCCGATGCTGATGGTGCTGTTTATGCGCGGTGAGTTTACGCCTGAGGATGCGCGGTTGGCGTCGTACAGTTTGTTTGCCTACGGTTCTGGTTTGTTGAGTTTTATGTTGGTGAAGGTGTTGGCGACGGGATTTTATTCGCGCCAGGATACCAAGCGTCCGGTTAAGTACGGGATCATCGCCATGGTGACTAACATGGTGTTCAATTTGGTGTTTGCGATTCCGTTTGGTTATGTGGGTTTGGCCATTGCTACGTCGTTGTCGGCGGCAGTGAATGCGGGGTTGTTGGGCTATAATCTGTGGCGCGATGGGGTGCTGAAGCGTTATCCCGGTACTTTGACGTATTTCGTGAAAGTGGCGCTGGCCGTGGCTGCGATGGTGGCGGTGGTGTTGTACTTGGCGCCGCAGCGAGATTGGTGGTTGACGGTAGAATTTATGGATAGGGTGTGGCAGTTGGCGGTATTAATTGGCGCTGGTGCGGGCACTTATGTATTGGTATTGTTGCTGTTAGGCGTGGCTAAAGGGCATAAGCTGTTAGCGAAGGGCCGGTAGCATCATTAATAAAGGATAATTGGAGCCGGCGCTAAGTGGTTTAGCTGGTTTGGTTTAACCCTTGCTGCTGTAACAGGATGTTTTCATGAAAATGTATTCTCTTCTTATGTTGGTCCCCCTACTGTTTGGTATGGCGGTTAGCCCATCTGCTAGCGCTGCTGACGATGCTGTGGCGAGCGCAGATCAGCCGCAGTTGCCGGAGCATTCGCGGCTAGTCAGCACTACTGCAGGGCAGTTTCATGTACGGGCGATGGGGCTGGAGAACAGTGGCCCAGCGGTGGTTTTGTTAGCGGGGCCAAATCATAACTATCACAGTGATAGTGCGTGGTTCGCAGCCTTGCAGCCGTTGTTGGCGCAGCAGTATCGAGTGTATAGCGTTGATCGGCTTGGTAATGCCTTGAGTAGCTATAGCGAGGAAGTGTCCTATCGCCGCTTTGCCGATGATTTG